>JAGVUR010000213.1 GCA_019136135.1 Verrucomicrobiota bacterium | reverse complement strand
GACCTTGACAGCGGACAAACCTGCAATCCTGGAAAATTACCATGGCGATGAAGCCAAGAAATACGCGGATTCGGTATACAACGACATCAAAGAGACCCAAAAATGGAATAAGCTAGTAACGGATATAAAATTCCAGACAAAATCCATATTTGGGGATACCACAAGAATTAGATATGTACATCAAGAAAAAGATCCTGATGCTTTCGCCATGCCTTGGTCTTCCCTTTCCAAAAAGAACAACGATAGATATTATTTTATTTGCACCAATGCAGATAACACACTGTTTGCGACTGTTTCAGAGCTTTATCCCTTTTGGGATGCCTCAAAAAACAATTTGGACAGAAAGCTTTTTTCCGCCCTAAAAATGGCAGCCTTTTCTCCTCTAGAGAGTTCAACAGGCCAGAACGACACCAATGTCGTCATCTATTACAACTTGAATCAGTTTGATCAAAAGGAAGATTTAAAGAAGGAGACACTGAAATTACTGGAAGCTACTTTGCAAGCCTACGAAAACGATGACATTCCTGGCATTTTGGCTTCTTGGCATCCTGAAAGGCGCTCCCGCATGAAAGAGAAACTATCAGGAGACCCTTACAACTTCAAGCTATCAAAAAAGTATTTTAGCCAGGCCAAAAGTTTTTCGATGGACGTCTATGTCGGTGATTCGGATGACTTATTTGCTTTCGCAAGACGCATTTTAAAAGACGGGACTATGGACACACCCAAGTTGTTTATGTTCAGCAGGCACAGTCAAAAACTTTTCCTGATAGACAAGCCAGCCTCCGCACCAGCACTCGACATCATCAATACTCCTCAAATGACAAGGGAGATAAACAAGCATATAACTAAATAAAACTAGTCGAAAAAATATAATCGTAAATAACAAGAGACGAACATCTTAGAACAATCGAAAAATGGAACAAAAACCATCTGCCCAAAGACCTGTAAAAGGCAAGGACAACAATCTTGGCACTGCGTTTGTTCTGTTGATTCTTGCAGTCGGATTTTCCTTTTTTATGACGCTTGCCGTTCGACAAAGGATCTTATATTCCACCCTTCAAGAAACAGGCATGAAAATTGAGGGAACTGTCATTTCCACAGGCTCATCTCGTAATCAAAAAACCACGACTTACAGTATCAAATACGAATACACTGCGCCAGACGGAAGACATTTTATAGATTCAGCACAGGCAGGAAAATCAGATTATATTCATTACTCCAAGGGCATGAAGTTTGATTTATATGTCTCCCCAACTGACCCAGAGTTGAACAAACCAGTATTCACACCTAGCCCTCCTCTTTTTATCATAATACCGTTTACATTGCTTGCGGTAGTATTTGCGATAGGCAGTGTTAAATTTTTTCTAAAACATTTCCAAGGCAACCAAGACAATCAAATCTAAGCAGGGGTTATTGACCCATTCTATCCACAATTCCTCCAAGCCAAACATATTATGCCAAAATGCGTCGGTCTTCCGTAGCGCCTTTACAAGGCGCCCGGCATGGGGGCATCCTATCCCCGGGCTGAAGCCCGGGGTTAAGCATGGTCGGGCGCCGACGGCGCAAAGTCTTTGGCGCAAATCGACCGTCCGCAATCCACAAGGACGAGAGTTTGGACTTGTCGTCATGGGGTGCATAATGCATTGCGCTGCAAGCGCTTAACGATGCTTAACCCTCAGGCTTTTAGCCTGGGGAGGGAAAACCGCCCGGAGGTCGTGCCTTGTAAGGGCACTACAATCATAAGGCATCAACTGCTTTTTTTAGGTTTATTGGCTTGCTTCCCTTGGGCTGGAGTTCCTATTCGACGAGCCAGATCTTATATCCGTATGGCTTGAACGTCGTTTCCGGGGAATCGCATGAATCGGCGTTGAGGAGACTAAGGGAATTGGTATTTTCTCCGAAGTCGATGGCGACGTTTTCGATGGTATGCTTTGTCGTGTTTGCCGCGAATGCCAGGAGTATGTTTTTGTCGGTCAGGTCGATATATTTGTAGTAGCTGACCTTGATTCTTTCGTCTGAAGTCGTTGCGTTGTTTTTCCAGTATGGCATCCATTGCGACTGTTCAATTGGGAATCGCTTGACGATGTTCCATATTGGCGCAATCGCTTCAAGCGGGTGTTCGATATCGTTTGGCCTTGGCAGGATGCCGTGGATGATTGACATGGCGATTGCGTTTTCGAATGTCCATGCGGGCTTGTTTTCGTAGGCGATGAATTCGACGGGGACTCCGACGTTTCGTCCGCAATACTCTGCACGGAAATAGTCGAGCGGCATGTCGTCGTATTCGCCTTTGGTATATTTGAACTGCAGGTTTTCTCCGTACCAGGTCATGTCGATGTAGGGCAGGGCGGTGACATTTAGGAATCCGTAGGCGTGTACGTTGATCATGCCTCCTCGTGAATGTACGACTTCGGCGAGGCGCTGGAAGAGTCTTCGCACTGCCTTGATCGGGTATGTCCCCTTGAGGTTTCCCTTGGCGTCATGCCATCCGCATCCGTGCGCGATATTGTCGCAATAGTGCGGGGAGGATGTTCCGTCGAGATAGACTCCGTCCGTATGGCATGTATCCATGATCTTTTCGATTCCGCTGATGAACCTGTCCTGCCATTTGTTGTTGTAGCAGACCATGTAGTCCCTTTGGAAGGGGACCCTGTACCAGCCTCCGGTTTGCCTGCCCTTGTTGGTGACCATGACATCTTGCGCGTCCTCTGTCCAGGACGTGTTGAGCGAGGAGATTTCGTAGCCGAAGTAGGTCAGAACCTTGATGCCGCGCTTGTGACATTGGGCGACGATTTCCTTGACCTGGCGAGTTGTGAATTCCGAGAGTTCGAATGCATTCTGGGACTTGTTCCACTTTTCGTGAAGGATCAGCGTGTCGACTCCCATCTCCTTCAATCGGTCGTATCTATCTTGTTGCGCCATGAAGTCGATGTAGTTGCCCTTGATTTTGACGAAGCAATCGAGGTGCAGCGCATTGTGCAGGTAGGGTTGCTTCGGGAACGTCTTGACCGGCGTTGGTTGCAGCATGAAGCTGAAAGCGATTGGTTGGAATGCATTGATTCCGTTTTCGGGTTGTGCCGCTTGTTGCCATTGTATTGGCTGGCTGTCAAGGAGCCTTGCCCTGAGTACGACTGCGTTCTCTTGGTGGATGATCTCCATGACTCGTGTGTCCTGTTCCAGCTGCCAGTTCTTATCGTTTTCTGCGGCCCATCCGATTCCGAGGTCGTCATTTCCGATCCAGAGCAATGACTTGAAGGGCATGGCGGAGTCCTGGTCACTTAGTCGTCCTGCCGATGACGTCAGCGAGGTCTCGATCACGGTTCCGTCTGCAAGGTGGACGGGTGAATTGGGGCAGAAGCTGAATAGTTTCGCCACGTTGGGATTGAGTGGGATTTCGAGCCAGAGCCTGTTGAGTTCGAATCTGAGCTGGCGCTGTTTTGCGAAACCGAAGATTTCGGGGACTGTGCGTCCTCGCGGCATCACCTTCATGTCGATCTCGATGCATCCATCGAAATTGACCTTGAAGACGGTATTGACGATGAACATGTCTGAAAGCATGGCGCCGCAGATTGTTGCGGCGTGGCCGTTGCGTTCCTGGATGAATGATTCGCTTTCGTTGCCGGGGTAGTTGTTGTCCCATTGGATCGGCTTGTTGTCTTCCAGGCCGACCAATCGGATTGGTTCCGCCAGGATTTCCGTGCCTTGGGAGACGATTGACGTGGGCAGCGAATTGGCGTCAAACGTGATGGATCTGCCAAGGATATCGACCTTGTGCGTCAATCCGGAGGATGTGACTTCGACTGGGAGAAATGGGGTTGGGATTTTCATGGTGATGATGTACGTGATGGTTTGGGTGGGGGCTGTCGGATTCAAAAACCTAATTTCCCAATATGTTGATTTCAAGTCAACGGCTTGGCAAAAGGTTGCAATTCTCTTTGCTTCTAGCCATTGTTGTCGATTGTACCATGATGTTTTTTGTGTTTGTTTCTTGCCAAGCAAGGGGCAAGTGGTTATCTTATAAATTTTCGCATATGCATTATTTAATAATTAGAGTACATGTTAAACCATTGAGGCAGCGGGACAGGTGACGGTACGTGGAGTTGCACTGGCATTTCTATGCGCAGTATTTATCGCATGTTTCGGCTATATCAACGATGCCGTTTTATATTTGGAGAGTTTCACGAACGGATCGTTGTTGCCGATCATCGTGATTGGCTCATTGGTTTTCTTCGTATTGTGCGTGAATCCGCTGCTATGCCTGCTTGGTCGTCGAATCAGTTTGCGTGCCAGCGAGTTGGCGTTGATCGTCGCCGTAGGGAGTGCGGCTTGCAGCATTCCTGGTCGTGGCTTGTTGGAGCAATTTACGCATTCGATGGTCATGCCCTTTCATTGGGAGCGTGTCACTCCCGGGTGGCGTCAGAAGGAGATTTTGTCCTATGCCCCGGAGGGAACCTTGGTGACTTTGCCCGATGAGTCTGCTGCCGAACATGCGGTTGAGTACGACCGGATTGTCACGGGGTATATGATGGGCGCCCCGAAGTCCGTGGAGGACAATCGTCCCTTGGGCGAATCATTGCGGATGTCTTTTAAGCGAGTCCCGTGGGATGCATGGCGCGCGCCCTTGGTTACGTGGTTGCCCTTGGTGTTGCTTAGCGGGTTGGCGTCGGTCTGCTTGGCGTTGATCACGTATCGCCAGTGGTCTTCCCACGAGTTTTTAAGTTTTCCGATATCTGACTTCACGTCTCATTTGGTCGAGCGCGAGGAAGGTCGCTTGTTGCCTGTGGTATGTCGAAGCCGATTGTTTTGGATAGGCCTTGGAATTTTGCTGATGATTCGTGTGAACAACGGCTTGTGCGCATGGTTCCCTGAGTACTACATACCTGTACGGTTGCAATGGAGCTTGGCTCCGTTTGCGAAGGTATGGCCCCAATTGTTCCGCGTTCCGTACGGCTGGGGCTTGCTGAATTTCAGGTTCTTCCCGCTGGTCGTCGCCTTTGCGTTTTTCCTGAGCGGCGAGATATCGTTGACATTGGGCTTGTCCCAGTTGTGCTGGGTATTTTTCGCTTTCCCGCTGGTTACGATGGGGATGGATTTGAACACCGACTGGGTGGGTGGTTGGCAGGGATGGCAGCGTGCCGGCGCATACATCATGATGTTCGTGTTCTTGCTTTACACGGGTCGCCACTATTATGGACGATTGTTGGTCAACGCTTTCCGGTTCAAGTTGCTTCGAGGCGTTGACAGCGCATCCGTCTGGGCGATGCGTTTGCTGATCGTTTCGTTTGTGGCGATGATCGTCTTGATTACCCGCATCGGCCTTGAGTTGCCGTTTTCGATCATCACGGTAACGTTGATGTTGATGACGTTTGTGGTGGTGTCTCGAATCAGCGCGGAGACGGGACTGTTTTTCATCCAGCCGCGTTGGACGATATTCGGCTTGCTTGCGGCAGGCTTGGGCAGCTATGCGTTTCCGCCGAGTGCACAGATCATCTGCGGCCTTGTCTGCGTCATGTTGTGCATCGACCAGTGCCAGGCGTTGATGCCGTACGTGACGAACGGCTTGAAGTTGTGCGAGCGTTCCAAGCTGTCCGTGTCCAAGGTCAGTGCCGTGACATGGATTACGATATCGGTTGCGACGTTGCTGGCGGTAGCCGTGCTGTTGATTGCGACGTATGAGTGGGGCGCTCCCCAGAACATGGATTGGAGCTACAAGCGTTTGCCGACGATGGCATTCCGAACCGCGTTGCCCGAGGTGATGCAGCTTGAGGCCGTCGGGGCGTTGGAGGAGGCCGAGTCGTTGCCATGGTGGAATCGTTTAAGCAGGATCGCTCCCCGGCAGAATTTCGTTGGTGCGTTTGTGTTTGGCATTTTGGGTGTATTGCTGCTTAGCTACTTGCGTTTGCGCGTCACGTGGTGGCCGTTGCATCCTGTGATGTTTTTGCTTTGGGCGACCTATCCGATGGAGCAGACTTGCCACGCATTTTTCTGCGGTTGGTTGATCAAGACCTGCGCGATACGTTTTGGTGGGATACGGATGGCTCGCGACCTGAAGCCGTTGATGGTTGGCGTCATTGCCGGCGAGCTGTTGAGCGCGATAATATTCATGGTCGTAGGTGCTGTGTACTACATGTGGACGGGCGACATGCCGATTGTGTACCGCTGGTTCCCGCGCTGATGAACAGGAACTTGAAAAGAACATATAGGTCATTGCAGAAGGTATATTTTGTATGAAGACATCGTTGAATTGGTTGAAGGAATACGTTGAAGTTCCGTGGGACGCCAGGACGTTGGCAGAGAAGTTGACAGGCGCCGGTCTTGAGGTCGAGGGGATCGAGGAAGTCGGCTCGATACCTGCTGGTGTCGTGGTTGGTGAGATTGTTTCGCGCGAGCCTCATCCTGATTCGGACCACATGAGCGTTTGCATGGTTAAGTTGTCTGACGATGCCGAGCCGATTCAGATTGTGTGCGGCGCGCCGAACTGCGATGCCGGACAGCGCGTCCCCTGTGCTACGATAGGCACGGTTTTCGGCGATTTCAAGATCAAGAAGGCGAAGCTTCGCGGGGTTGAATCCAATGGAATGCTCTGTTCGGAACGTGAACTGGGCTTGAGCGAAGACCATGAGGGCTTGATGATCCTGCCAGGCGATGCCCCGCTTGGAAAGCCCATGGTCGAACTGGTCGAGGCAGACGTGGTCATCGATTGGGAAACCACCCC
>JAGVUR010000078.1 GCA_019136135.1 Verrucomicrobiota bacterium | reverse complement strand
GCCTTAAAAAACTCCGGGGGGTGCGGGGGGCAGAGCCACCCGGAGCAAAAAACAACACCGTTTACCACCATAAAAACAAAAGCGATTTTTAAGATTCACGAGTAACCAACACAAATGTGAATTGCAGGCATATCGCGAGGTTGATGTTCTTGTTGTTGGCGGCGGTCCCGCTGGTATAAGCGCGGCAGTTTGCGCTGGGCGGCGTGGGGTCAAGGTCTTGCTTTGCGAGCGTGACATGAGCCTGGGGGGGACGGCGACCAATGGCTTGGTGGGATCGTTTATGACCTGCTCGGATCCAAAGGGCGAACGCATGCTCATACGCGGATTTTTCGAGGAACTTGTCAATCGGTTGATTGCCGTCGGCGGGGCGATAGATCCCATGTCCATTGCCAATTGCGACGGATATTCTTCTTGGCATGAGTTCGGGCATCGGAATGTGACTCCGTTCAATTCCGAGGCGTTGAAGTTTGAGGCTGAATCGATGTGCCTTGAATCGGGAGTCGAGCTTTTGTATGGCGTCCAGGGCATGGACGTTATATTAAGCAAATCTGGCGACAGGCTTGACGGTGTTGTGTTTTTGGGCAAGGAAGGGTTGTTGTTCATTGCTGCGAAGGTTGTGATCGATTGCACGGGGGATGGTGACGTTGCCCATTTGGCGGGATGCCCGATGATGAAAGGAGACGAGACGACCGGCGAGATGCAGGCGGGCAGCTTGTTCTTTGTCATTGATGGGGTCAACGAGGCGGCTTTGCAGGCGAGGAAGGATGCGAAAGGCTGGCAGGCGATGCGCTTCACGGATGAGATCAATCAGGCGGTGGAAGCCGGTGAATATCCGATACCACGACGTCGCTTAGGGATGTACAAGAGCAACGACGGGACATGGCGGTGCAATATCACCAGGATTCCGGATGTCGACGGGAGCACCACTGCGGGGCAGAACAAGATCATGCAGGTAGGTCGTGTCCAGATTGCCGCCATACTTAAGTTTTTGCGGAAGTATGTTCGTGGTTGCGAGTCGATTCGTCTGGTATCGAGCGCCACGTTGCCTGGGATACGCGAGACGCGTCGGATTCGCGGTTCATTTGTGATGGAAGAGAGTTCGATTGTAGCGGGCGAGATGTTCCCGGATCGAATTTTGATTTTGAGCAATTCACGTGATGCGCACATAGGTTTGGTTGGAAGGTACATACCTCAGGAAGTTGTGTATTCGCTTCCGTATAGGATGCTGGTTCCCCAAGGCGTGGGGAATTTGCTGGCGGCCGGTCGGAATGTGTCTTGCGATCGTTCGACGTTGTCGGCGATTCGCGTGATGCCGCCATGCTTTGGTCTTGGTCAGGCGGCTGGGAACGCGGCTGTCTTGGCGGTTCGCGACAAGTGCAGCTGTGCCGAGATTGACGTGGCGGAGTTGCAGGATTGGTTGCGTCAGGAAAATGTGGTTCTTGATTAAGGGACATTTGAGCAATGGAAGCTAGGATTGAGCGATTGGTTGAACGAGTGAAGGTTGAGGATATCTTTCCTCCGAAAACTCCCGTCGAGTACGATCCGTTTGACGAGAAGCTTGCGGAGCCGATGCGCATTGGAAAACGGCTTGCTGAATATATGGACGCTCAGCCGGTGGAGTTCAGCGACGACAACGAACTTGTCGGCATGATGAAGTTCGATGGCAGCGTTGAGGCGGACATTTTCCAGCGTTTGGGTCACCGTGGTTTTTCGGAGGCTTGCGGGAAGTACTACAACAAGCCCCAGGAGAATCTATGTTCGTTCGAGTGGCAGCATTCGAATGCGGATTTCGGAAAGTTGATCCGGCTAGGCTTGCGTGGTTTTCGCGATGAGATCATCGAGTCGCGGAAGCGTCACTTGGGCAATCTTGAGCGTTTGTCGTTCCTTTCGGGGCTTGAGATGGTGATTCGCGGGATAGAGCGTCGTGCGCACAATTGCCGGATGGCTTGCTTGGCGAAAGCGCGTGAAACTGATGACTTGGCACGCCGCGCTGTCTTGTTGCGGATGGCTGAGAACTGCCGGGTCGTTCCGATGAATCCTGCGGAGAATTTCGAGCAGGCAATCCAGTGCGTGTACATGTCATTTCCGTTTTTGCCTGACAGCATAGGTCGTCCTGACCAGTATTTATATCCTCTGTACGAGCGTGGGATTCGGGATGGCAGCTTGAGCCGCGACCGTGCCAAGTCTCTGTTGCAGGAATTGTTTGTGATGATCCACGGTCATACTCCGATGAGTTCCGGCAATTGGGACAAGGGTGGCGAATCTCATTTTGTTGTCGGTGGATATACGATTGACCGTGTCGATGGGTACAACGAGTTATCGGATTTGATCATCGATGCGATGATGGAATTGGATTTGGTGCGTCCTCAGGTTTCTTTGCGATGGACGTCCCAGACGCCTCGTTGGGTTTTGAGGAAGATGCTGGATTGCGAGCGGAAGGACAAGAACAAGCGATTTGCCTTTGTCAACGACGAACCCAGGTTGGCGTCGATGGAGAAGATCAACCGGTTGCCTTGGGAGGTTGCGTACGACTACATCATGGTTGGTTGCAACGAGCCTGCCTTCCAAGGCGGGATTTCGCTTGGCGGGAATACGGTCAACATCGTCCGATCGCTGGTCAATACGTTGAACAATCGGCGCGATGAAGTCCTTGCAGCGGAAAGCTTCGATGATTTCTACGAGATTTACGTCGAGGAATTGCATCGTGACCTGGAGACGATTCTGGATTATTCGAATCGCTTCAATATTCTGAGATCGCGGGATTGCAACGTCCTAAGTTCGCTGTTCCTGGAAGGATGCATCGAACGGGCGCAAAGCGCCAATCGCGGCGGGGCGACTCGCGCACGGGTCTGCGCCAATTTCATGGGATCCACAAATCTGATCGATTCGCTGTGCGTCATTCGGCAATTTGTGTATGACGAGAAGCGCGTGTCGATGGCAACCTTGCTTGATGCATTGGACAAGGACTGGGACGGTTACGCGGAATTGCGGGGCGAGATTCTGCGAGACGGCAAGTTTTTCGGTAACGACGAGGAATTGTCCAACGGGATGGCGCATCGGTTCTACGAGAGCGTGTATGAATTTGCGTCAGGTCGGACTGATGTCTTCGGATTCCCATTGCTGTACGGGAATTTGACGGGGTACCACATTCATTACGCCCGGTATGGAGCGATGACCCAGGCGACTCCTGACGGTCGCATCGCTGGGAGCGGGTTGCTGTTCGGAAGCGGTCAGTCTTTAGGCAAGGACCATGAGGGCGTGACTGCGCACTTGTTGTCCGTGGCGAAGATGGATCCGACATTAATCATGTGCGGAAATTCGATCATGAACCTATCTGTTGAGGAGAGCGTTGTCAGTGACGAGGCTTCATTTGAGAAGTTGGTGATGTTGGTAGAGGGGTACTTCAAGGCTGGTGGCTTGCATTTGCAGTTGAACCATGTATCTCCCGATGAGTTGCTTGCGGCGAAGGCTGATCCGGCTTCATACAAGAGCCTGCGTGTGCGTGTTTCTGGCTTTTCGGCTTATTTTGTAGGTTTGAATGAAGCGATTCAGGACAATGTGATAGAGCGAACTGTTAATCGTGTTTGAGTCAACAAGGAGTTGGTGGATGGGAATGATGTCACGAATAGTAGGTTGTTGCCTGGCGTGTTCAGTGATGGCTTCAGGCGAGATCGTCCAAAAGCTGTGGAAATACGATTATTCGGGGATGCCCGTTGAAACGCTCCGTGACAACGCTCCGTTGCGAGATGGGTTTGCGATGAGTTTCCGAGTGGGAAACGGGCTTGCCCCAGGGCAATTGGTCGAGGTTCCGAAATCCTTCAGGTTGGAATGCGTTGAACGCGGCGGCCAGACGTACTACGAACGTGATGGGAAGAATCCTGCCTTGCGAGCCACGATTTGGCTGACGTATCAACCACGCCCCAAATGGAAGTCGTTGAGCATCGAGTTGCCCCTGAATGCGCTTGGGGACGATTGGTCGAAGCGTGAGATCGGGGTGCTGTACGACCAAGTCAACTTCCTGTTCACCGTTGATGGAGTGATTATTGATCGAAACTATCCCGTCGGCACCCTGGATGCCCAGGACGGATCAACAGTTGTAAAGACCGATTTGCTCCAGGATTTCAGGTTTTCGCCTTCGGTGGCGAAGGTAAGCCGCACGAAAGTCGAACATCGCAGTACGGATGGCATCCAATTCTACACGCCCTATGGGCACAATACGTGGTGCGGTGACGTGGTGGTGTACTACAAGGATGGATTGTTTCACTTGCTGTACCTGTTTGACAGAAACCACCACGGGAGCCGATGGGGATGCGGAGCGCATATCTTCCACCACATGACCACGCGCGATTTGGTCAATTGGGTTGATCACGGTCCGATCCTGGAGTTGACCGAGCAGTGGCAATCTGTCGGCACCGGCACGATGGTTTCGTCAGGCGGGAAATTGCTTTCCGTGTTTGGTTGGCATACGACTCGTACGGTTGACTATGCCCAGACGGTATCCTCCCAGGCGGAGAAATATTTGGGCAAGAATCCTGTTGCCGTCAGCAGGAAGGACTTTGCCCCGTTGGTTCCTTCCGGTACGACGTATGCGGAAAGCGAAGACGGATTGAATTTCACGTGGTCTGAGAAGTTTTTGAACGTCACCGAGAATCCGTCGATATTCGAGATGTCTGACGGCAGCCTCAAGCTGTTCGGGAGTTCCCGGACTTGGAGTGCACCCGGGATAGACGGTCCTTGGACTTTGGTTGATTCGTCTTTTCCCGTGGCGGGTAAAGAGTGTGCGTTGCGGAGTACATTTGAGTGTCCATCGTACTTTGAGTTCAACGGGTACCGTTACTTGCTGATGGGATTTACCGGGATGTGGGCAGGCAAGGGCGAGGACGGGCCTTATGTTGACAAGGCAGCCGAGGGTTTGGATATCTACGATGGTCTTGGCGTCCCCTTTGTCGCCCCGTACCATGATGGCCGTCGTATTTTGGCTGGTTGGCCGAACCGTGGTTGGGCTAGCGTCTTGTTGTTGCGCGAGGTGATTTCGTATCCAGACGGGAATCTCGGCTTGAAGTGGGTTCCTGAACTGGCTCCGAAACGTGACGTCAAGTTTGGTTCCGGCTCGGTATCGGGTCGTGGGCGGGCCACGATCGGGGTAGGAAAGACGACGTCTGTTTACGGTGAAGTTACCGTGACTCCGTCGAAACCATCGGGTCGTTTAGCGATTCGCTTCCGCGATCAGTCGAATCCAAGCCTTGATGTTGAGTTTCAAATCGACCTCAGTCGAAAGCGGGCGCAAATCAACGGAATCACCGGAGATGACTTCGCGGCTGGTTTGCCGACGGCTCGCGAGATTGCGGCTTCATCGGACAAGGGAGCTGGCGCCGGGATCGGTGCGAACCTGCATTGCCTCTCAAGGAATTTCTGCTTGGAGAATGTCCGTGGCTTGGAGGGCGAGTTCGTGATACGTTTTGTACTTCGTCGCAGCAAGAAGTTGGGCGCGGCGATCCTGGATGTGGAAATCGCTGGTTGTCGGACAATGGTTTCGATTCGGCCCGGTGCCAAGTTTGACAAGATCGAGTTGGCTGGCGAGGAAGGGATCAGCTTGACTGGAGATTTCTTCAAGTATCCCGAAGAAGGCCATTTCGATTGCGGCGGGAAATAAAGACTCCTGAAGTTGTCGGCAAAAACAACGTAAAAACGTGTATAAATTTAAGTACGAGCACCCCGGGTGCTCGTACCTGCGTTGTGCGCAATGAAAAGTTGAGGGTTTGCGCGGATTATTTGATGATTTCTGTTTTTGCGGGGCTGCTTCTAGCTTCGATGAAGGGCTGTCTTCTTTCGATTGCCGCCCGTGCGATTTCCACGTCTTCGCGTGCTTCGTCCGGGGTAAGGCACCCGCAGGTGACCATGTCGCAATACCTTAGGACTGAGAAGTTGAATGTCAGTCCGATGAATGGGGTTGTTCGTCCTGCTGCCATTGGCTTGATGGTCATCACCGGCTTCTTGGCGGATCTGATGATCTTGTAAACCGATTCGACCTCGACCTGCATCAGGAAGCCGAGGCAGTTGAAGATTTGGATGTAGGTTTGGACATCGTATCCATTGGCATCGCTGTAGGTGACGAGTTCGGGCATGTGCGCGGAGAGACCAGGAATCAGACCTTCGTCACGAATCATTTCCAGGTAGTCCGGGAGGCGCGGCATCGCACGAAGGTTCTTGTTGACGAGCTGCTCGGCGGAACCATGGTGGATAAGGCAGAATGTGGAGCCGATCTCCTTGGACTTTTTGATCTGCTTCCTGGCTATTGCACGGGCTTCGGGGGAGTCGTCCACGTTGATGGGCGGGGTGTCGACTATGATGATTTTTTTCCCGGCTTGGTCTTCTGCGAGCTTGATGGCTTCCAAGGCTAATGGATTTGTGCTGAATGGCGCCATTGCGGCATCGACACCCTCTTCAAGGAAAGCTTTGAATACATCGGCCATCGATTGTGGCGTGGAATGCCTTTCGCGGATCATCTTGTCAGCGACGCCACCGGTATGTGAGAAGCCGAGGAGCCAATTTGTACCTGCAATCATTCGCGGCATGTCAACGCCTGCCACGTTGGTCCGTGGGAAAGTTTTTTCGCTCATCAGTGGATTTCCTTTGTTGTTAGTTGATCCCTAGGTGGTTTTTTATGGCGAGGTAGTCGTTCGTGAGGATTGTATCGATTCCCATATCGATCATTTTTTTCGCTTGTTCCGGGTTGTCTGCATAGAAGTAGTTGCAGAGAATCCCATTGTCGTGTGCCTTGTCGATCATTTCTTGCGAGTAGTGTTTTGTAAAGATTTGGACCTTATGGCATTTGCACTTGATAGCGTTGTCAACGATTCCCCAAGGATCTGAACCTGCCGCCATGCATCTACGGATATCGGGCGCGTATTCGAGTGCCTGTTCCTGGACAGTCGGTCCTGCCATGAAGTAGATGTACTGCCTGTTGTCGTATTTTGTAAGGAGGTCATTGAGTGCGTTGAAATGGTCCAGTGGGAACGGGCCGGGACCGTCGGATTTCACGTGCAGGTTGATGATGACTCTTTTTGCGAATTGCTGGAGAACCTCCTCGAAGGTGCAGATTTGAAGTCCTGCGAACTTGGGATTGAAGTGGGAGCCGAAGTCGAATTGTTTCAATTGATCGACTGTGTATTGTGGGATTGTTCCTGTTCCATTTGAGACTCTTTGGAGTTCATTGTCGTGGCTGACGACAGGGATGCCGTCCTTTGAGAACCTGACGTCCAGTTCGATTTCCGATGCGCCGAGCGAGATGGCGGCTGCGAAAGCCGGGAGTGTGTTTTCTGGTGCAACTGTATTGAAACCCCTGTGTGCGCAGAGCCTTGGATATGGGCAATCGAGTTCGGATTTTGCGATCATTGTGTTCGAGTCTCCAGTTCCGGTATTTGGGCGATTTTAGAGTTTAGGGTGCGATTTTGGCATGAAACTTTCCTACTATAATAGGATGTTCGGCAAAGTGCCATTGGAAGGGAAGGGGGTATGCGACGAAATTTCCCGTGGAATGGGGAAAAGAAAAAGGGATCGTTCAGCAAATGCGAGCGATCTCCAGTTGGACATGCGTGTTAAAACTTAATCGAGTGGGGTTATTGCGTAGTTGATAGGATGGGTTTCCGAGCCACCGAAGTCACGAGTTGTCAGTGTTTTGATACTTCTGGTTTCCACGTGTCCGTCAAGCATTCCGCAGTTGACCGTTTCGCCGGTGTGGCGTTTACGTGGGACGCGTCCCCAGAGTGAGTTGTTTCCAGTGCTGTCGTCGCCCCAGTCCCATAGGTTGTTGTTGGCGCCGTCCATATGGTTGATGAACCTGGATGGCGAGCCATCGATTGCAGCATTGGCGCGTTTGGAGCGTTTGCAAGCACCGTATCCAAGACCATTTGTTCCGTTGATGGTCATGCCGTACCCGAGGGTGCGAGTCGAGGAGGGGCACTTGAATATTTTCTTGTCACCGACGTATTCGTAGATGAAGCAGAAGTTGCACCATCTTGCCTCGCCTGTGAACTTGCGGAGGAATCCATATACTCCGATTCCATCACCTCTATCGTCCGTGGTGTCAATATAGCTCATCACCACATCATCGTAGTCGTCAGCGTACATCGCGGCTCCAAGTTCGATTTGCTTTAAGTTGGATACGCAGGAAATCGAACGTGCCTTGTCACGCGCCTTTGACAACGCCGGCAACAGCATCGCCGCCAAGATGGCGATGATCGCGATGACAACAAGCAATTCAATCAAGGTAAAGGCAAAAAAATGTTTCATCGGCAACCTCCATGGATATTTTTGGGGTGATATGATCGAAAAACTATGAGATTATCCTCTTCATTTCAATTATAACATGAGTCATTGCGAAAATCAAGTGGAAAATTTGAAGAGAAACAAATTTTCCTTGATTAAAAAAATCATTGATTTCATACTCAGGAGGCACGTGACATGCATTTTTTGGGGGGGGGTATGGGACTGGGACAGGTCGGACAGGTCGGACAGGTCGGACGGGTCTGACAGGTCGGACGGGTCTGACAGGTCGGACAGGTCGGACAGGTCGGACAGGGTCATTCATCATTCATGGGACATTCGCGTTGGGTTTTGCAGGTCTGAAGACTTTTAGGATTTAGACGTGTTTTTACAAAAAAAATGAAAAGACTGGCGATATTTCACTTGAATTTTGCATAATGAAATACGATACTAAAAAGTAGTATGTGGGTCGCTTGTTTTTAGTAGTCGTTTGCAAATGGAAAAGGAGTCAGGACTATGAAGAAAGTGCTTTGATTCACATTGATTGAATTGTTGGTCGTCATCGCCATCATCGCCATTCTGGCGGCGATGCTGCTTCCCGCGTTGTCGAAGGCTCGTGACCGTGCCCGCATGGTGAGCTGCACATCCAACGTGAAGCAGTTGACCTTGGGCCTGGTGCAGTACATGGACGACAATGAATTCTGTACGCCTCCAGGTTGCAATACCGCGACGGTGAAGCCGACGTTCGGCGGGACGACGTACGATTCCACGTGGTGGGGGCATTTGGTGGGCTATGTCGGCGACTACAAGGCATTCCGCTGTCCTGCCAAGAGCAGTTACGTGCGAGGTTATGGCGCGTGCCTGAATTTCTCGGGTTGGCACAGCGGTGTTGGCGGCGGCAGGGACATGAACGACATGAAGTCTCCCTCAGGCACGTCCTATATTGCTGATGCGGCCCAGTGTGGCACTGACGGCTCGGTTCTTCAGCAGGCGAACTTTGATTTGTGGGCTGACTATCAGTCGGGTACTTGCCCGTACCAGTGGACTCCCCCGTCAACCCTTACCGGCACCACTTACTACACGCAGACAAGCAATTACAACAATATCTGCCGTGTTCCAGTTGGCCGCCATATGAGTGGCCAGCTGAACGTCGGTTACTTTGACGGCCATGTTTCCGGAATGACGATGAAGCGTTTCCTGGGGCAGTATCCTGGCGGATATCCATACGGCGATGAAATGAACTCCTGGGATCTGAAGTAAGTAGCCTTGATAATTTAAATGAATTGAAAAAACGCCTTGCGGGAATTGATTTCCGCGGGGCGTTTTGCGTTAGGCTGAAAGCTTGTTGCTACCAGGGTTTCTAGCAGTGGTCTTCGCTCCTGCCCCATGTGGATCGGAGACTTAGACGAGTGTGAAGTCGCTGCCTTTCGTGTATTTCTCGTTTCAAATTTGATTTTTTCACGATTATATACCATACTATAAGCTAGGACTGGAATTGATTGTGTTTTTAGTCATTTACAGATTGAAAAGGAGCCAGAACCATGAAGAGAGCATTTCAGTTTACGTTGATTGAACTGTTGGTCGTCATCGCGATCATCGCGATTTTGGCCGCGATGCTGTTGCCGGCATTGTCGAAGGCGCGCGATCGTGCCCGCATGATAAGCTGCACGTCCAACGTGAAGCAGTTGACCCTGGGCCTGGTGCAGTACATGGACGACAATGAATTCAGCACGCCTCCAGGATGCAATAACGCGACGGTGCTGCCTTCGATAGGTGGGAAGACGTACTCTTCCACCTGGTGGGGATACTTGATGTGCTATGTCGGGGACTACAAGGCATTCCGCTGTCCTGGCAAGAGCAATTATGAACGCGGTTATGGCGCGTGCCTGAATTTCTCGGATTGGAGCGGCGGTGTCGGCGGCGGCAGGTGCATGACGGACATGAAGACTCCTTCCGGCACGTCCTACATCGTTGACGCGGCCCAGTGCGGCGACTCTGGTTCGGTTCTTCAGCAGGCGAACTTTGATTTGTGGGCCGATTATCAGACGGGTGCCTGCCACTACCAGTGGACGCCTCCGTCAAATCTTGACGGCAGCTACAAGTATTACTCGCAGACAAGCAATTATGGTAACATCTGCCGTGTACCGGTTGGCCGCCATATGAGTGGTCAGCTGAATGTCGGTTACTTTGACGGTCACGTTTCCGGAATGACGATGAAGCGTTTCCTGGGACCGTACCGTGACGGATATCCATACGGTGACGAAATGAACTCCTGGGATCTGAAGTAATTTTGGTTGCGAACAATTGAAAAAACGCCCCGCGGGAATTGGTTTCCTTCGGGGCGTTTTGCGTTATGCTGCTTATTGTCACCAGAGTTTCTTGTAGAGGTCTTCGACCCTGTTTTTGCAGAGCGCCACGAAGTTTGCTGCGTTCTTGTCTCCGGCGAAGAATTTAAGCATTTGCCGTCCTTCTTCTTGGCATTCCGCATGGTGGAGCGGGAGGATTTCCCTGAGGCAGAAGTAGGCGTATTTGACGAATCTGAATTGCCCGTGGAGCTGCGGCGATTCATTGGCGATGTTGTGAACAGCGACCGATCGCTTGTTGAGGATTGCGTCCTTGAGGTCTGCGAAATCGGTTGTTGGGGCGAAGACCAGGGTGTAGTACCAATTGAAGAGGGCGGCATTTTGGGTTCCATGTGAATCGGATACTCCGACGACGGGGATGTCGTTTCCTTTCGCCCGTTCCTCGTTCCATCTCGCGACTTGCAAGGAGTTGGCTTCGGCCTGGGTGACGTAGAATCCGCCGATCAGTTCGAAGGCGTCGAATTCGCGCCTGTCGAAGAACGTCTGGATCAGCTTTTCGCTGACATTGAAGTGGTCGTCCCAGATCCAGTATGGGTGGCAGAAGAGTGAGATGCCTCCGCCTTCGCGGATCTTGTCAAAGCACCATCTAGACGATGCATAGCAATACTTGTCATGTTCGTCCAGGTGCGAGAGGTCGAGTTCTTCGATGATTTCCTGGACTTCCTTTTCGTACTGCTCTGTATTTTCGTGTAGTTTGTTGACGCTGAAAGCACCGCCGAAATTGACTTGGTGCACGATGTTTCTTGGCGGGTGGACTTCTTCGCCTGGGAAGACCTTGAAATTGGTGTCGAGTTGCTTGAATGCCTCGACGACTTCGACCGAGGGCTCGTAGCGCCGATGGTCGGTCAGCGCAAAGAAGTCGAAACCTTCCTTTCTGTAGTTTGCGGCGACATAGACCGGGCTTTCCTGTCCGTCCGACCTGCAGGAATGAAGATGGAAATCACCTTTCCAGGGCCTTAGATCGAAGATGTCCTCTTCGACGGCGTAGAAGCAGAATTCGGTTTTGGTCGATCTTTCCTTGTTGTTCCAGGAATCGATGAGGAGGAGCGTGAATTCCTGTTCGGTTTGCGGAGTCACTTGAATCGTGGCGATTCCATTTTCGAATTTTGCCTCGATGGGATTTTTCTTGTATGTATCACGTTCGGCATATGTGAAGGAATATTCATGGTCTTCCTTGAAGGCCACGTGGTCGTAGAGCGGTCTGATGGTGATGGTTGTCGTTGCGCCGACCTTGAGGACCTTGGGATAGATGTCGTAGAAGTGATCTTGCTTTTTCATTCGTGTTGGCTTAATTCTTGAAATCGATGAGTTTGAACCTAAATTTTCCTTAAAAACAATTTTGTTTGTTTATAAAAAAATTATAATATAATCGTCGGGCTTCCACAAAAGCAATTGATATACAAAGAAAAGGGCATATTTGCATATGGATTTGAAGGAACTTCGCAAGGATAGTGGCTTTCGGCGGATATGCCGCGATGCGTCCATGGCATCGAAGCGCTATTCGATGCTATGCGAAGGGGATCGCGTATTGGTTGGCTTGTCCGGCGGCGAAGACAGCTTGACGTTGATGCACGTGCTTTGCGAGTTGCAACGCCGATCCCCTTTTGGATTTGAGCTGACAGCGTGTACGGTTGACATGGGCTTTGGGACATTCGACCTGGCAGGTTTACGGTCGTATTGCGCTCAAATGGGTTGGCGATTCGAGAGCATATCCCTTGATGGCCAGGGATTGATGCGTGAGCATGATGCCGAGGGACGCCCTTGCGCAATGTGCAGCAGATTGCGTCGCGGTCAACTTCATAAGATGGCCGATGAGCTTGGCTGCAACAAGATTGCGCTTGGCCAGCAACTGGACGATCTGTGCGTGTCGTTGCTGTTGTCGATGTTTCGTGGTGGCGGGCTGAAGACGATGGGGGCGAATGTGGGCGCCGATGGAGGGCGCAAGCGTTTGATTCGTCCATTGTGCACGATTGCAAAGTCACGGATTCATACATTTGCCAAGTTCGCGGGTTTTCCCCAGTTCAAGTCATGCCCCTACGAGGAGCAGTTGAGGCGTGATGGCGATCGCGCCTACTTGGAGCGATTGCTTGATCAGTTGGAAGGGCGATTTACGGATGTCCGTTCGACGATGCTTCATGCGATGGAGGATGTTCGGTTGGGGCATTTGCTGGATCTGAGGTATTGGTCTGCAGATGGAGAAGACGATCCAGATGAGGGGAAGCTGTGATTCCCGCCACAAAAACAATTGTAGGTTTTGCTAATGATGCTTGGAAGGCATTGAAAATCTTGGGAAAAGTTGATTTATCAGTGCTTGCGACTTACAGTAAGTAATTTACGTGTTTTTTGTCGTGTAAATGCATTAATGAATTAGGACAAGCAATGTCAGAGAACGAACAAGTTTTAGTTGAGGGCGATAGCCAACAAGCCCATGAAGATTTGTATACGCAGCGTTTGAACAAGCTGAATAAACTGGTCGAGGCGGGCATTGATCCGTATGGCCGTCGTGTTGACGGAATCACGTCATGCGTCGAAGTGAAAGCCTTGTGGCCGACTTTGGGCGAGGGCGAGGAGCGCCGGGTTCGCGTTGCAGGTCGAATGACGGCTCGCCGTATCATGGGCAAATCCCTGTTTGCGAATTTGACCGATCAGGACGGCGTGATTCAGCTGTATGTCCAAAAGAACGTTGTTGGCGACGAGGCTTACGAGCTGTTCAAGGAATTGGATTTGGGAGACATCCTGACTGCCGAAGGCGTGATTTTCACGACCAGGACAGGTGAGATTTCGATCAAGACCGAGAACTTTGAATTGCTGTCGAAATGCCTTCGTCCATTGCCTGAGAAGTGGCATGGCTTGACGGACATGGAGCAGCGTTATCGCCAGCGCTATCTGGATTTGATTGCGAATATGGAGGTGCGAAAGACGTTCCAATTGCGTAGCAGGATCATTTCCGAGATTCGGAACTACCTTGATTCCCGCGGTTTCATCGAGGTTGAGACTCCGATGATGCAGCCTTTGGCCGGCGGTGCGGCGGCGCGTCCCTTCAAGACGCACTACAATGCGTTGAACAGCACGATGTACTTCAGGATTGCTACGGAGCTTTATCTGAAGCGGCTGATTGTCGGCGGCTTTGAGAAGGTCTATGAGATAGGTCGGAATTTCCGGAACGAGGGGATGGACCGTCGTCACAATCCCGAGTATACATGCATTGAGTTGTACCAGGCTTATTCGGATTGCCGGGGGATGATGGAAATCATCGAGGACATGATTTGCACGGTTGCCGAGAAGATTTTCGGCTCCTTGGTGTTCAAGCGTTCCGATGGCCAGGAAATCAACCTGACCCGTCCCTGGAGAGTCGTGCCCTACCACGACCTGATCAGGGAAAAAATGGGTGATGACTGGATGGAATTGGATATTGCGACGAAGCGCGCAAAGGCACGTGAGCTGGGATTGGCCATCACCGACCAGATGAACGATAACGAAATCACCCATGAAATCTACGATAAGACCATCGAACAAACGCTGATCCAGCCGACGTTTGTCACCAGATTGCCCGCCTATCTTGTTCCGTTGGCGAAGAAATGCCCGGACAATCCCGAATTGGTCGATGTCTATGAGCTGGAAATCAACGGTCAAGAAATCTCGCCCGGATACTCCGAGCTGAACGATCCCATTGAGCAGCGTTCCAGGTTTGACCAGCAGCTGATCGGAAAGGCGGACAATGAAGGCGAGGTGGATCGAATCGACGAGGATTTCCTTACGGCACTGGAGTTCGGAATGCCTCCAACCGGCGGATTGGGAATGGGAATCGACCGCCTGGTCATGCTGCTGACAGGTGAACCGTCGATCCGCGACGTGATCCTATTCCCGCAGATGAAACAACAATCGTAACGCAAGGAGCCACTAGATGCCCAGGTTCTCGATACAGGAAGGATACAGAATTACTGGTGAATTCGAGATACCGGAGGGAGTCAGTGTCATTGGACGCCACCCGGAGGCGTCGTTGCCGTTGACAAAGCACCCTGGAGTATCGCGGGAACATTGCCGTATCGTCAATCAGGCAGGTGTGGTGACCGTCGAGGATCTGCAGTCGCGCAACGGCACGTTCCTGAACGGAAAGCCGCTGGACGCGATGGCGGAATTGCGCCATAACGACTATCTTCAGATCGATAATGTCCTGCTTCTGTATTCGGCTCTGGACGTGATGCCTTCATCCCGTACGGATGTCATCGAGCGTTCGGAGACGACTTCGAAACTGTCGTACGTACAGGAGGTTGGCGAGAAGCTTCGGAAGAACATCGTGAAGGTGATTCAGGGCAAGGACGAGGTTGTCCGGCTGGTCGTCATCGCCTTGTTTTCTGACGGCCATGTTTTGCTTGAGGATGTTCCCGGTGTTGGGAAGACGAAGCTGGCTCAGGCGCTTGCGAAATCTGTCAATACCAATTTCAAGCGGATTCAATTCACTCCTGACATGTTGCCGAACGACATTACCGGCGTCAATGTGTTTGACGAATCGACTGGCAAGTTCGTGTTCATGCCCGGTCCGATTTTTTCGAATGTCGTCTTGGCTGACGAGATCAATCGTGGCACGCCTCGCGTGCAATCTGCGTTGCTGGAGTGCATGTCTGAATCTAGGATTACCGTTGACGGCAGTTCGTACATATTGCACAAGCCATTTTTCGTCATAGCGACTCAGAATCCAGTTGATTTTCACGGGACGTATCCGTTGCCGGAGGCTCAGCTGGATCGTTTTTTGATGCGCTTGTCCCTCGGTTATCTTGATCCTGAGTCTGAGAAGTTGGTTTTGGAGCGCCAGGCGATGAGCAATCCGCTAGTTTCGCTATCATCTGTAATCGAGTCATCTGACTTGTTGCATTGCCAGTCATTGGTGCAGAAGGTTCATGTTTCCGAGGCGTTCAGGGATTATGTTGTGACGTTGGTCAATCGGACGCGTGAGCACGAGACATTGGCCTACGGGTGTTCGACTCGTGCGTCATTGGCGCTGTTGCGCGCCTCGCAGGCTCAGGCGGCGCTGGAGGGGCGCGACCATGTCTTGCCTCGCGATGCCCGCGACTTGGCGTTGTACGTGCTGCCCCATCGCATGCAGTTGCGCGTCCAGGCTCGCGCCACGTGGCGTTCCACGAGCGCCGTGCTGGAGGAAATTCTCGGCCAGCTTCCGATGTCTCGCTGGGAATAGGTTTTCTTGCAAATTGTTGTTAATGATCAGGGGGTTATGTGTCCAGGCGCTGGATCAGGAATGCCTTTGAAGGCTTTGTATTGCCGACCTCTCGCGGTTGGCTTTTGCTGTTGAATTCAGTCGTCTGGTATGTGATATCCCGCGTGAACCACAATGTGATTGCATTGTCATTGGTCTGGGCATCGGTTAGTTGCCTGGTCGTCAGTTGGGTATCTGCGTTCTTGAGTTTGCGCGGATTGCGATTTAGCCGCGTGGAGTCGGTACGTGCGCAAGCTGGTCGCATGTTGGATTTGCCCTTGCGTTGCGTCAACGGATCTGTTCGTCCCCGTCAGCCTTTCATTGTGTACGAGCGTTTTGGCTTTACCCGTGAGAAGCGTTTGGGCGTAGTCGTTCCGTCGTTGGCTGTTGGCGAGGATCGTGTTATCTCTCGCCTGGTATTGCCATTTCAGCGTGGGATGTACCGTCTTAGCAGGATCCAGGTACGTGGTGGCGACGTGGCGGGGTTGTTTTATCGTCAGAAGACGATACAGTTGCCCCAGTGGCTTGTTGTGTATCCGTCAACGGAGCGCCTTGGGGATTTGGGTTTGGGTTTTGGCGAGATGAATTTGGCTCCAATGAGCGGCAGACCCGTGAATGCGGCTGGCTTTTCACAGGATTTCTACGGCGTTCGCGAGTATCATCCTTCTGACGGAATGCGTTTTATCCATTGGCGCAGCACGGCTCGCCGAGGGAAGCCGATGGTGAGGGAGTTCGAGCGGAATGCGCAGTTGACGATAGGGATTTTCCTGGATGGGCAATGCGTTTCCGAATCAGACGTCGGTTCATCATTGGCGTTTGAGAGCGCAATTATCCTGGTTGCCAGCTTGGTTGAACGCTTGCGTCTTGTCCACTGCAATTTGGTCGTTGGTTTGGGTGGGGCGAAGCCCGTGTTTTTGGACGCCCGTCCCGTGTTGGAGCGATATGAGGAAACGCTATTGTCGCTTGCGACGATGGTACCCGGCGAACTTGGCTTTGGGGTGTTGGTCGACGAGATGGTGACGGCATTGCCTACAGGAAGTGTCGTCTATTGCGTGACGTTGTCCGACAAGGCCGACGTTCGCGATGTTGTGGGCGAGTTGAGTTCGCGCGGGTACGATGTCCGTTGGTTTGTGGCGCGAAGCAAGGATTTTGCCTCTGGCAAGTCGAAGCCCCATAACGTATTCCACTCTTCCGACCCTGTTGCGCCTCGTTACTTAAGCCCGTCAACATCGCTATCCCGCGTCGTTTGCGGGGAAGATGTTTCTTCTGATGAGGAGGTGGCGGGATGATGACTCGTTTGCGTCCAGGAGAGCGTTTGCATCGTTCGACCGAGCCGGATTTGTGGCTCCAGTTGTCTTATTTACTCTTGTATTGGTGCGGTGTATTTTGTTCATTGTGGTTGAAGGGGCATCCTTGGCTGATGGTTTCTTGCCTTGGGTTGGGTCCTTTGTCTTTAGCTTTGTCACGCTTGCCGTTCAAGTGGTTTCCGTCGTTTTTCCGTCAACTTTTTCAATTGGCCTTGGGTGCGTGGGTTGTCGTCTGGTGCAAATCTCGGTTATCTGAGGTTTCGTTGGACATAGTTTTGGTTGAGGCGAATGCTGCCTTGGGCTTGGGGCTGTTTTTGGGGCGTCGTCTTCGTGAGCATCGCTGGTTGTTTTTGATGTCGATAGGATTGATTGGGTATGGCGGCTTGTCTCCTGGCCGTCCGTACTTTTTCCCGGTATTTGTGTTGTCGTTGGTATTGTGTTTCGTCAGTTTCTACTTAAGCAGGACATCGTTGCTATCAAACTTGGGGAGTTCCGGGCGTGGCTTGGAGTTGCCCAGGCAACGCGTCAGTTGGGGCTATGCGGCGCTTCACTTTGTTGTTGCTGTTTCGATCATGGTTTTGCTGCTTGGCTTATTGCCCCAGAGCCGTCGCTTGCGGACTCATGGCTTGTTGCCGGTTTCGTTTACGACCGAGCAGGACATGCGTAACGATCCTCGCTGGGCTGCCTGGCTGAAGGCTTCTGACGAAGTGAGGCTGGGGGAAGATGGGAATAAGTCCAGCGATGGCAAATCGGGTGAAGAATCGTCGAATCCGATCGAGTCCGAGCAGGCGAAACGTCGTGCGCCATTCGAAAATGCGCGGACATTTGATTCGCAGACGGGGAATGGCTTGGCTCAGGCGACGATTGGGACGGAACTGGTGTTTCGTGCCGTCGCCAATGCAAAGCTGTACTGGGTTATGCAGTTGTACGACACTTACGACGGTCGGAAATGGACTCAATCCCGTGTGTTGAAATCCGGCAGTAGCGGGATTGACCGTTATGTTCCTGTTCGTACAGTCGAGGTTCCCCAGCACATTCGCCTGGAACGCGCGTTTGGTTATCGTTTGCCGCATTATTTCCGTGCGCGTCGTGCAATGTTCAGGAATGTGGATGAAGATAGGGATACGCCGTTACGGAAAATCTACGTTTTGCAGCCCGATTCGTTTTCGTTGTTGCTCGTTGCTCGGCATCGTCCTCCCTTGCCCTGGAGTTACCGTGTTCAGTCGTATGTTGCGAATCCCGAGACACCACCTCCTCAGAAGGCTTGGCGCGAACCCAGTAGGAATTATGGCTGGACCTATTTGTGGTTGCCGCCTGAGCTCATTAGCGAGCGTGTTTCCCAGTTGGCTTTGGAGATTACGGCACCTGGCGAAACCCCGTACGAGAAGGCTTGCCTGATACGGGATTATCTTCGTGCCAACTACAAGTACGACTTGTCAGCTCCGGCAGTCCCTGAGGGGCGCGAGGTGGTCGATTATTTCCTGTTTGAGAGCAGGGTCGGGTATTGCCAGCATTTTGCCCAGGCATTTACGGTATTGGCTCGATTGGCGGGGTTGCATTCGCGCTTGGCGACGGGGTACTCCCCAGGGAACTACAATCTATTGTCCAATACCTTCGAGGTGTACGAGTATCACGCTCATGCCTGGACGCAAATCTTCCTGGAACCGTACGGATGGATGACCTTTGACGGTGTCGCACCTGGCGACTTGAGATTGGAAACGACGCCGAAAGTGCTGACGGGACTCCTGGATCCATTCGGCTCGGAATGGAAATCGCATCCGCCGGAATTGACGGCAATCCCATTGCCGAACCGACACGAAACGATGGAGCCGGACAAGCTTGTCAAAGCAGGCGATTCAGGGATGAGTCCTGTGGAGGTCAAGCCAGGCCTATTCAGCGATATCTACGAGAGGGCAGTCTTGGACAATTCGACGACTGAACCGACATTGCAGCAATTGCTGCAGGCATCAATGGTGGTGATTCATGGTAGGCTCGCAAATCTATGGACAGGAATTTCGACGAAGTTTCGAGAGTTTTGGGATAGCGTTGTTGGCTGGTTGATTAGGGCGTGGCGTGCTTTTTGGGGAATGCCGCTTGTGGGCTGGATTGTGTTATCGACGAGCTTGGCAGCTGTGTTTGTGTTCTTGTGGAATCGTCGTCGGATTGTGGGCTTCTTGTCCTATTGGGTACGTTTTTGGTGCCATCGCCGTCGTTGGCGTCGCGGTCTTGAGTTGACGATGTCTCCTCGTGAGAAAGTCCTGTGGTGTTATTCGATGGTTTGCGGCTGGCTTGAGTTGGCCTCGGTTCATCGTCCTGCCGAGGTCGATGCATTGGAATGGGCGTCAGAGGTAGGCAAGCTTTCGGATTCATTGGCATCGGATTACCGTGTGATTGCCTCTGCCGCCCTTGAAGCTCGATTCTCCAATCATGTGATTGGGTTCCCGATTGCCAACGAAACGTTGAATGCCTCTCGTCGAGTTGTGCAAGGCATCCAGAAAATCCATCGCACGGCGCGTTCGCTTTGATGTGGGGGTCGGACTGGGTCGGACTGGGTCGGACCGGGTCGGACCGGGTCGGACTGGGTCGGACGGCATGGGCTTTATAACCATTTGAAAATCAATGCATTAGAAAGGGCTGGCGTCAGTTGTTTTTTAGGATTACAAGATAGCAGGAAATTATATGGGAAATAGGAATCTTACCAGAGCCAAGAGGGCAAAAAACGACGAGTTTTATACCCAATATGGCGATATTCAGAAAGAGGTAGAAGCGTATTTGGAATTCGATCCTGATGTTTTTCGCGGCAAGGTGGTGTATTGCAATTGCGATGATCCGTTTGAAAGCAATTTTTTCCGTTACTTTGCGCTGAATTTCAATAGACTCGGCTTGAAACAGCTTATTACAACCAGCTTTGATCCATCAAATATTGCCAATACGCAACTGGAATTGTTTGACTTTGATGATTGCGAAAAGCCCAAAGGTCGCCCCCAAGCCTCTGCCAATAAATTTATTATCAATCAGGTATATGACATGGATGAAGACGGCGAGTTCAACCTGAAGGATATCGCCATGCAGTTGAAGGCTAACAAGCAGAACGAATGGATGCCGCTGAAAGGCAATGGCGATTTTCGAAGCGATGAGTGTATTGCATTGCTGAAACAAGCGGATATTGTGGTGACAAACCCGCCATTCAGCTTGTTTCGAGAATATGTAAAACAGCTTTTTGACTATGAGAAGCAGTTCTTAATTATTGGCAGTATGAATGCGATTACCTATAAAGAGATATTTCCAAAGATTCAAGAAAACAAAATGTGGCTGGGAAACGGATTCCACGCTGGTAATGCATATTTTTTTACGCCAAAATCACGCGAATTTGCCCCAGGAGTGTTTAATGCAGAAACTGGGTTAGTAAAATTCCGTAATGTTTGTTGGTTCACCAATCTTGATCATGGAAGACGTCACCAACTGCTTCCGCTAATGACCATGGCAGAGAATTTGAAATACAGCAAACATAAGGAAATCAGGGGGAAAGAGGCATACGACAAATACGACAATTATGATGCTATTGAAGTACCATTTACCGATGCTATCCCAAGCGATCATGATGGCGTAATGGGGGTTCCGATTAGTTTTTTGGATAAATACTGTCCAGAGCAGTTTGAGGTTGTTGGTCTTACAAAAACGTGGTTTGGTGCAGCAACGAAGAACTATCCACCACAGATTCAGGTCAGCACCAATGGAAAGAAAAGTGAGGTAACAAAACTCAACGACGGAGCTACTTTGAAGTTAAGTTCACCACCAACTAATCAAACTTACTATGTTGTCGATGGGCAATACTATGTTCAACTCTATGCTCGTATCCTTATACAAAACAAGAAGGTCACAAAGTGAAAACAACATTAATCACTGACATTACAATTCAAGACATCTGCGATGGTTTTGTCTATAGTGAGCTTGAGGGCAAAGGTCTTTTTGGGCTTTCGGGCAAACTCACGATTCAGCCGGAGTATCAGCGCAATTATATCTATGCTTCGGATGGCGGCAAAAAAGAAATGGCCGTCATTGATTCCCTGTTAAAGGGGTATCCCATTGGTCTGATTTACTTTAACAAGATTTCAGACGATAAGCTTGAGGTTTTGGATGGGCAACAACGCATTACCAGTTTTGGACGCTTTGTAAAAGATAAGTTTGCCTTTAAAGATTCAGATGGCCAGGTGCAATATTTCAGTGGGATGGCGCAAGACAAAAAAGCCAAGATTTTGAATACGAAACTGCTTATTTATGTATGCGAAGGCACGGAAAGTGAAATCATAGACTGGTTTAAGACGATCAACATTGCTGGGATACCGCTGAATCGTCAGGAAATGCGCAATGCCTCGTATTCCGGACCGTTTGTGACGCTTGCCAAAGAAGAATTCAGCAATAGCCAAAACGCCAATATCCAGAAATGGAGCGCGTATATAAACGGCAGCGCCAACCGCCAGGATTTCCTGGAATGTGCGCTTGATTGGGTAAGCAAGGGGAATATCGATGCCTACATGAGCCTTCATCGCAAAGATACGAATATAAATGAACTCAAAATATACTTTAACAGTGTGATTGATTGGGTGTCCGCCGTATTTACAGATGTCGAGAGCGAGATGCGCGGACTCGAGTGGGGGCGATTGTACGAAGAATATCGCAATACGGCATACAATCCCACCCAGGTTTCTGCTGCTGTGCAGAAGCTCCTAGAAGATCCATATGTCAAGAGCAGGAAAGGAATCTTCGAGTATATTCTCGGAGGGTCGAAGGATACAAAACTGCTGGATATCCGTGTGTTTGACGACGCCACAAAGAAAAAAGTGTATGAAGCCCAAACCAAGGAAGCAGGAGCCAAGGGGAAGTCAAATTGCCCGCTTTGCGCGGTTGGGCACGATGCCAACAAGAATAGAATCTGGAAACTAGCAGAAATGGATGCGGACCACGTAGCTGCATGGAGCAAAGGCGGTGAGACAAATATCAAGAATTGCCAGATGCTATGCAAGACCCACAATCGCGCAAAGGGGAATCGATGAAGGGGTTTTGATGACGATGATTTTGGAACCTTCCGCCAGCTTTTTCGGAGAAACTTACCAACGGCTTACCGATGGCATGGATGCATGGAATCGCTTTTTTGATGTCAGGACACTTAAGAATTGTTACTCAACCACGGGTGGCTGAAAAATAATGAATATGGTTTGCGCAAAAAAATGAGGATGTATAGTAAAGCCGTAAAGCCAATCGTTTCAAGAAAACAAAAAATAATGAGAGTTCTCAATGTGCAACTATCTCGATCCAGCCGCCTTTATGGTCTATGTTTTTGCAAATAGCCCAGTAGAGTCGCATAGCTTGAAAACGCTTCGAAGTTTGCGTGATAAGGTTGCTGATTTTCTTGAAGACCAAAATGTTTTTATTGAATGGACTCGCAATGCTGTTTTGGGGGCAGTAGAATGCTTTCCAGACATATTTGAACTGCAAGGAGCTGAGATATTTTGGCAGGGGTCGGACAAAAAACTGGCAAAACTAAGGTTTTAACAACGGCTTTTCTGAAGATTTTGAAAAGAAATTGGATGATGCCATCAAAAAAGCCTTGGAATTGCAAGAAGCTCGATAATTGATTGGCACTGCCCTTAGGTGGGTTCCCCGCCCCAGGCAGAACAAGACGGGTTTAGGTAGGAGCACCCCGGGTGCTCGTACTCAAGCGGTGTCGGAATTCAAGTTGCTGAAAATGGTTCATTTCTAGTCGGATAGGGTCGGACTGGGTCGGACTGGGTCGGACGGGTCGGACGGGTCGGACGGGTCGGACGGGTCGGACGGGTCGGACGGGTCGGACGGGTCGGATAGCATGGGTTTTATAACCATTTGAAAATCAATGCATTAGAAAGGGCTAGTGTCAACTGTTTTTTAGGTTTCAAAAAGGAAAAGAGACAATGTATCTGACAAACATTTGGGAACCTGTAGTCACTGGTGTTGTGCCGGACGATGCTCACATGGATATGATGATGTTGCCGGATGGCGAGATCCGCCATTACGGTTCTTCTCTGCATGATGAATCGCGGGGGCCTGAAGATATGCTTCCTATCGTCATGAAGAGCCATGATGGCGGTTTGAATTGGATTACGGAACCGCTCACAGAACCCCATCCAGGAGGCATGACCCAAATCCCATGGAGCAAACGTTGGATCGCGCTTCATAATTACGGGGGAAGGCCTACCAGCCATTTCAGTATACGGAATACGTTTCTGGCATCCTATACCGAACCAGGGGTATATTGTACTGAAGCGGAATCCCCCGACGGACCTTTTTCTATCCGAAAAATACTGGGACTTGACATTCATATCCAGCGTCAGGTGTTGCCGTTAAGCGGAATCAAGCGCCTGATAGTCGGTTTTGAACATCGGAACAACCATATCGTAAATTGGGGAGTTCTGTATTCTGACGACGATGGGAAGACATGGGTAAAGGTTGATTGTGTTGCTCCGGAACTTCCTGCCGCACCACTGCCTGGACACGGCGGCGCGCGCTGGATCCATTGCGGGATTGAACCCGTTATTTGCGAATATCCGGATGGTACCTTGCATGCCTTGCTGCGTTGCGCTCAAGATCAGCATTATGAATCGGTTTCCCGGGATTTCGGGCTGACTTGGTCGAAGCCGGAGCCATCGATTTTCTTTGCGTGTGCAACGATGCCTGGGTTGTACCGTCTTTCCGGGAATCGAATTCTGGCAGTATGGAACAACACAGTTCCGCTACCCGAAGTCGACCACCGTTCCCAAGTAGGAGGAAATGCCGATGATATTATCAAGGGCAAATGGGAAGATGCCTTTACAAATCGAGATGCGCTGCATGCCGCGATATCATCCGATTGCGGCAAAACCTGGCGCGGATTTAGAGAGGTGCTTCTGAATCCAGCCCGAAACGATTCCGATTTCCGATCTGAGATGTTTGGGTTCGAGCATTTCGACAAGAGTGTTCATCAAAATCAAGCAATTGAACTTCCCAATGGGAAAATTCTGCTGGCCGCAGGACAAAACATCTATTCTCGTCGCTTTGTGTTATTTGATCCTGGATGGCTGGATGAGACATCGCGTTTCGAGGATTTTAGTCATGGCACTCGGCATATTTCCAATCATCTTTACTACAAAAGCATTGCCGGAGGTTTTCGCGGCATAACCGGTCATTGTGCCTATAACCGTCGCTCGGGTGCTATCCTTATGCCGCATCCTGATCGACTTGACCGCGAAGTGCTGTTGATTGGCCGCCATCCCGATCCACGGCTGATTTCGGATCGCGAGGGCATCGCTTGGAATTTCCCCGCTTCGTTCTCAGGCGTTGTCCGGATCCGTTTCCGCCAGGTACAAGGGAGTGAAGGAACGCGCTTTATATTGACTAACCGCTGGATCAACCCAAGTGATTCTGTTGCTGTGGAGTATGCATCCATTTCCGTGGAAGTCGATCGACTTGGCATCTTTGAGCATCAGTCCGAAGCAACGCTGAATTGCTGGCATACATTGACATTGCAATGGAACTGTGAAAAGAATGAGGCTTCATTCCAAATTGATGACGGCAACATCATTTCAACAGCTTTTTTGCGCCCGACCAAGACGGGGATAAGCTATTTGCATATTCAAACAACCTCGGCAGGAGCTGATCCCTTCGGCATCATGCTTGAATCCCTGGAAATGAATTTGGTTAGAAACCACGAATGGACACGAATGGACGCGAATGATTTGTGATTTCGATGTTGTTGGCGCCAGCTTGTGTACGGGCATCGTCAGGATCGCATCGTTGGCCGGATGCCTCCTCGCCTGTGTTGTAGGCAAACAACTTAAAGTGGCTAGAATAATTTTGTTGTTTCGGCGTTTACTGTGGCAAACGAATCTGCCAACTCAATCACAACCAGGAGATGCCGCCATGCACAAGTTTCTCGTTTCATCAGCACTGTTTCTTTGCCTTTTTGCTTGCGCACAGGAATGTACCGACAATATCTGCAAAATCCCGGGCGATGGAGGCGACTCCGGCAAGCCTGAGAGCGCATCGTATCTTGTTCTTTCGCCTGTCCCTGAAGTCAATGTGGAAAAGCACCCACAGGGACCTCGTCTAGATTCTCTTGATGGGAAAACCATCGCCCTTGTTGGAGGAAGCTTCATGGCTTCCGTGACCCATCCTGAGCTGAAAAGGCTGCTTCTCGCCGAATATCCGACGGTCAAAGTCTATCTTCTCAATGAAATCGGCTCGGCAGGACCCTATCCAAGGCCAGGCGTGAAGCGCAGGGAAAAGGACGAGTTCCAGCGTCGCTTGCGTGAGTTTCGCGTCGATGCAGTCATTTCCGGCAATGGCGGTTGCGGTCTGTGCACCCCGATGGAGGTCGGCTCGTGCATTGTGGCGGAGATGCTGGGCATTCCCTCCGTGATGATTGCAGCGCCTAGCTTTTCGAAGCAGGCGAAAACAACTGCGGCGACGGCGGGCGTCAGCATCCTGCGCGTCGCGGAGTATCCCGGCTCCTTTGCTTCGCATACAAGAGAAGAACTGCTGGACAATACAAGGAAGGTTTTATGGCCTCAGGTCAAAAACATGCTGACGCAGCCCCTGCGCGAGGCTGAAAACACCTCGTTGCAGAATGAAAAGTGCGATAACCTCGATCTATATGGCACACTTGAGGAAATCCAAAGGATTTTCCTGGACTCCGGCTGGACGGATGGGTTGCCGATCATTCCTCCGACAGGAAAGGCTGTCGAAGAGTTCTTGAAATTCACCGATTTGCCTCCCGATCATCGGATTGGCGACATCCCTCCCGCCCAGCGTTCGGTTACGGTACGACATGTGGCTGTGAACGGGGTGATGGCGGGTTGTCCACCAGAATTCATGCCGATCCTTCTGGCCTTTGCAGAGGCGATGAAGGACGGCAATTTCCGGCGCACGCTTATCTCGACCCATGCGTGGACGCCATACTGTTGGCTGAATGGCCCTGTCGCACGCCAGCTTGGCCTGGACAGCGGGCAAGGTGCAATATCAGAACCGAAAAACGCCGTCCTAGGACGCTTCATTAATTTGGCATTGCTCAACCTTGGCGGATATCGGGTCAAGGAAAACAGGATGGGGACATTTGGCTATCTTATGCCGTGGTGTCTTGTGGAGAATGAGCAGGCAGCCCTCGCCGTTGGATGGAAGCCTTATCATATGCAACGGGGATTTGCCTTGAATGAATCGACACTGTCCGCGGCCTCTTCCATTAACTGGGGGAACAACCTTGTTCCCGCCACCTCCGACGCTGTGAAGATCAAGGACATGATTGCCTGGGACGCTGTTGAGAAGCAGCAGATGGCCGTGGGGAGCGGTATGCCCTGTGTCTTCCGTACCTTCCTGCTTACCCCCGATGTCGCGAAGGCTCTTTCCTCTTTGTATCCATCGAAGGATGCTTTGGAAAAGGCTCTTGTGGAAACCGCACGAGTCCCGCTGGCTCAGCGGGCGTTTGCCAATTACTGGGGAAATCCCGGAAGTTCCTTTGATGGCAAAAAAGCATCTCTTGCGCGTCATCAGGCGAGAATCGCGCAGGAGGAGCAGGCCATCGAGGCTCCGGCACCTCCCTGGCTGGAGTGGACTGGAATAAAGTCGATGCAGAGTGTTCCAGCCATGCAGGAAGGCAAGAGCATTTTCCTGGTCACGGGAGACCCCACGCGCAACAAGGAACTCTGCCTTCCGGGGGGAGGCTCCACTACGGTGAAGATCATACTGCCCGCCGCCTGGGACAAGTTGATGGAGGAGCGTGGATACAAGCCATTATCGTCCTTTTATCTCAAATCTGATCTGTCTCCGGACATTCCTCGACCACTACCCAAAGGCTATTCCAGACCGGGCGTGCGTGGCAAGTGAAGGGAATAAGAACAGGCATTGCGAACCACGAATGGACACGAATGGACGCGAATGATTTGTGATTTCGATGTCGCCAGTCAAGCGGCTAAAAAGGGCACATTTCTGGTCGGGCGGGTCGGACGGGTCGGACAAATTTGCCTTGCCACAGAACAAGGCGGCACTGAAGGATCAGTTAATTTCTGCGTCGAGTTTCAGGAGTGCGTTTTTAAGTTCGTCGTGTCCATTTGCCAGTGGCAGCGTTGATTTCATGAAGGGTACGAAGTCCTGGGCGTATCCGCCTCTGGCTGCGCAGACCCTGTCGGGGAGGTATCCCCATGATCCGTTCGTGAGTCCCATGACGAGGGGGACTGGTGATTTTGCGTCTTGCTTGACCTCGTTCTTGATCATCTGCATGATTTCGAAGGGGGCGCCGAGGAGCGTTATTTTCCCGATTCTGATGCCTTGGATTTCAATCGGAGCCTCCAGGTCTTTTCCGCTTTCGATCATATCGATGATTTTTCTGTAGGCGACTGCCTTGACGACGACGAGCCTGAGCTTGCTGTCGTTTTCGGATGCATCGGGCCTTTGGAATTGCGCCTCGAATTCGGCGAGTTTTTCCTTGAGTTCCGGTACGGAAGCCATTTTCCGTGTCAATTTAATTTTATGGTTTGCGAATTTGATGATGGATGCGTCGAATTCAGCCGCTTTTTTCAGTCCGTTTCTGACCGCCCTTGCGTACCTCGCTGCGATGACATCGAGCGCGAGCAGCGATTCTTGTTCTGGCTTGTGTACGCAGCATGAGTTGACGTCGCCCTGTGCGCCTTGGAGAAATAGTCCCACGACTGGTGAGTCGAATTCCCGTTCGAGGTTGTTTGTTGCGATTCCCGCGTAGTCTCCGTGGATGTGGTGTGTGAGCTGGCAGCAGCAAACCGGGTGGCATCCGAAGTAGCTGCAGAAGCCGATGGTTTTTCCTGTGCTGGCGTCATGGAATTTGATGACGTGGCAGGTTGTGTCTGTCAGTTCCGGCTTGGCCGGTCGCCAGGATTCCTTCAGGACGTCTTCGAGTGGTGGTGCATCCTTGTCGTATTCTCGGTTGAGTCCAATTCCTTCACATGGTACTTCTGCGTGTGCGACGGTTGCTTCGGTGAGGTTTTGTATGGCGTTTATGGCGGCCTGTGCGATTTTGAATGGGAGGATTTCGATGTACGGGACATCTGCCACGCCCCAGCCATTGAGCACGTCCGCAGGTGGTCCGCTATGGGTATGGATGCAGTGGATCATCAGGGATTGCGGCGCCCAGCCCGTCTGTTCGGCGAAATACTTTCTGGCAAGTTCGAGGGTTCTCGGTGTGATTCCAATGATATCGCAGCTGACGAGCACGGTGCTTGTATCCTGGCTTTGCAGCGCCATTCCCCGGGCCCAGAGATTGTCTCTGATGAATGTGGAGCGTCGTCCCAAGTATGGACCGAATCCTGAGAGTTCGAAGCCGACCCGCGGCGTGATGTCGATTTTTGCAAAACCTGCCTTCATGATGTTGTTGCTCCTTACCGAACGAACTGAATGATGTCGAAGTCTGGTACGAAATGGAAATTGAGTTTTGTGAGTTTTGCCGAGGAAGAGAGTTCGCATCCATTGGGTTGGTATATTGACCAATCGTATCTGGCGAGGTGGAAAGCCCACTGTTCTCCGTTGATTGGCAGCGGTCTGTTTTCCATCCATGGCATGTCTGAGAACGGGAGTTTGAGTTCTAGGCACCAGGCTTCGTCTTCGTCCCTGAAGTTATTGAGCGTCCCGTGGATTTTGACTGCATGCTCCAGTTTGGCGGCGTTCCAGAATTGCCAGCGCCTGCCTGCGATAAGGTTTCTGTTGTAGACGTATGCGTCGTGGACAGTCCCCAAAGCGTTGATTTCGAAGTTGAGGTAAGAGACAGCGGTTGCAGGGTCGTCTGGTACGAGGAACAATTCGAGCACGTCATCGTTGCATGTATCGGAATCTCGTTCGGTACGATATGCGGTAATGTCCTTGTCATAGGCTTTCATGAAGACGTAGAGCGCTTCGTCGTCCCAAAGGATCCTCGCCTCTGTTTTCATGTATGGTCTTTGTCCTTTTGGCGGGACTGTGAAGTGGGTGATGAGGGGCGCTTTCTTCCATGCGTCTTCCATGACGCCGTCAATCGTGATGGGACCTGGTGCCCTGTAGCACAGGTCGATGTGCGGGTCGCGCTTGCCTTCTTCGGCTTTTTTTGTCGTCGTGGTTGCGCAAGAGGTGAGAAGTGCGGCGAGGAGTAGGGCTGTTGCCGTGACAAGGCATGAATGTCTCATAGTTGCTCCGATTCTGTACTATTGATTAATCCTAAAAAAAGTAGCTGAAACCTTATTTTATTCTTAATTGGTTGATTATAAAGTGGTTATAAACTTTATTCCGTTAGCCATGTTGGTGAATTGAAGTGCGTCAGTCTTCTGTAGCGCCTTTACAAGGCGCCCCGGCATGGGGGCATCCTGTCCCCGGGCTGAAGCCCGGGGTTAAGCATGGTCGGGCGCCTACGGCGCAAAGTCTTTGGCACGGACTGCCCGTTCGCAATCCATGCGGGCGGGACACGGACGATAGTTCGAACGAATCCGAAGGGTTTTCATAATGCATTGCGCTGTAAGCGCTTAACGAAGCTTAACCCCAGGCTTTAGCCTGGGGATGGCGAACCCACCCAAGTACAGTGCCTTGTAAAGGCACTACAATCATAAGGTTGTCGAAATTCCTTAAATACTTAATTTACGTTGCAAAGGAGTTTTAGCAACGTGTGTTTTCAAGAAAATCCAGTTGTTCTACTGTGACAAAGTGTCTCACGTTGTCACGGTGTGACACTAAAATCTCAAGGTGTGCCACAGTGTTGCGCACAGTATTGTACGGGATTTTCGTGGCTAAATACAAGAAATTCTTCTGGTTTAACTTTTTGGCATGTAAAATGCTTGTTTATATCATATGTCACAATTTTGCATTTTATTAATCATTAACAATATCAAGAAAAGGAGTTAAGAATGAGCAAAGTATTAGGTATAGACTTAGGTACAACGAACAGTTGTATGGCGGTTATGGAGAATGGTGAGCCTGTGGTCATTCCAAATGCCGAGGGTTCCCGTACCACGCCGTCCGTGGTTGCGTTTACGAAGACCGGCGAGCGCTTGGTCGGCACATTGGCGAAGCGTCAAGCAGTGACGAATCCGACCCAGACCGTGTTTTCGATCAAGCGCCTGATGGGGCGCAAATACAGCGAATGCCGCGATGAGACCGGCTTGGTTCCCTACGAGATTGTCGAGGCGAAGAATGGCGACGCCCACGTGAAGATTGGCGACAAGCTTTATTCCCCGCCGGAAATTTCCGCGATGATCCTGCAGAAGCTCAAGGCTGACGCCGAGGCTTATCTTGGCGAGAAGGTAACCGAGGCCGTGATCACGGTTCCCGCTTATTTCAATGACAGTCAGCGTCAGGCGACGAAGGACGCCGGGCGCATTGCTGGCTTGGATGTCAAGCGTATCATCAACGAGCCGACGGCGGCGTCCTTGGCCTACGGCATGGACAAGAAGAAGAACGAAAAGATCGCTGTTTACGACTTGGGCGGCGGCACGTTTGACATTTCGATCCTTGAATTGGGCGAAGGCGTGTTCGAAGTCAAGGCGACAAATGGCGACACCCACCTTGGCGGCGACGACTTTGACGAGGCTATCATCGTCTGGCTGGTCGAGGATTTCAAGAAGGAGAACGGGATTGACCTTCGCCAGGATCAGATGGCGTTGCAGCGTTTGAAGGAAGCCGCTGAAAAGGCGAAGTGCGAGCTGTCGACATCGACGAGCACCGAGTTCAACCTTCCGTTCATCACGGCTGACCAGACCGGTCCGAAGCACTTGACGAAGACGTTGAGCCGTGCGATGCTTGAGCAATTGACTGGCGACTTGGTCCAGCGTTCGGTTGCCCCGTGCCGCAACTGCCTCCGCGACGCTTCGCTGTCCCAAAGCGAAATTGACGAAGTGATCCTGGTTGGCGGCATGACCCGCATGCCATTGACCCAGAAGGTTGCCGAGGAGATTTTCGGCAAGGCTCCGAACAAGGGTGTCAATCCTGACGAAGTCGTTGCGGTTGGCGCGGCGATCCAAGGTGGCGTCCTGAAGGGCGACCTGAGCGACGTATTGCTGCTGGATGTGACCCCGTTGTCCTTGGGCATCGAGACCCTCGGCGGCGTCTTCACCAAGTTGATCGAGCGCAACACGACGATTCCCAGCAAGAAGAGCGAAATCTTCTCCACGGCTTCCGACAATCAGCCTTCGGTTGAGATTCATGTCTTGCAGGGCGAGCGTCCGATGGCCGGCGACAACAAGACCATTGGCAAGTTCCATCTGGATTCGATTCCTCCTGCGCCACGCGGAGTACCCCAGATCGAAGTGACGTTTGACATTGACGCCAACGGCATCTTGAATGTCTCCGCCAAGGATCTGGGTACCGGCAAGGAGCAGAAGATCACCATCACGGCGAATTCGGGTTTGTCCGAAGACGAGATCAAGAGCATGATCAATGACGCCCAGGCGCACGCTGAAGACGACAAGAAGCGCAAGGATGCAGTCGATACGAAGAATCGCGCCGAATCGATGGTCTTCCAGCTGGAGAAGCAGTTGGAGGAACACAAGGACAAGCTTCCTGACAACATCACGGGGCCGATCCAGGATGATATTGCGAAGCTGAAGTCCGCGATTGAGGCAAACGACACGGAGCGCATGAACAAGGTCATGAAGGAAATGGAAACCAACATGCAGGCGATGGGTCAGGAAATCTATAAGAATGCCCAGGCCCAACAGCAACAGCAAGCCGGCGGCGCGGCGGGTGGACAGGCACCTCCCCCTGGATTCGATGGTGGCGGAAAAGCAAAGCATGACGACGATGTGATCGACGCCGATTTCACAGACACGACTGACAACAAGTAAGTGAGTTAAGGTATTTCACGCGGTTGTGAGATGTCGCATATAGCAAACAAAGAAACAAAAGGAAAAACAATGAAAATCAAACCATTAGGTGATCGCGTATTGGTCGAGGCGATTGAGGCGAAAGAAACCGTCAAGGGTGGAATCTTCATTCCTGACTCAGCAAAGGAGAAGCCCCAGGAAGCAAAGGTCGTGGCAGTTGGCCCCGGCAAAAAGGACGACAACGGCAAGCTGATTCCGATGGATGTGAAGGTTGGCGACACGATCCTGACCTCCAAGTACGGCGGTACTGAAATCAAGATCGACGACAAGGAATACAAGATCTTGAATTCATCGGACATTTTGGCAATTGTTGAAAAATAATAGAAAAACACAGGAGATTTAGAAATGGCTGCTAAGCAGATTCAGTATGATACGAAGGGACGTCAGGCATTGTTGGCTGGTGTTTCCGCCTTGTCGAAGGCAGTGAAGACCACATTGGGACCCAAGGGCCGCAATGTGATTATTGATAAGAAGTTCGGTTCGCCGACGGTTACGAAGGACGGTGTGACGGTTGCGAAGGAAGTCGAACTGCCGAATCCGTTTGAGAACATGGGCGCCCAGATGGTCAAGGAAGTCGCTTCCAAGACCAGCGACAATGCCGGTGACGGCACCACCACCGCGACGCTTCTCGCCGAAGCGATGTTCCGCGAAGGCTTGAAGAACGTGACCGCAGGTGCGAATCCGATGTCGCTGAAGCGCGGCATTGACAAGGCCGTTGCCGCAATCGTCGAGGAACTTGCGAAGATGAGCGTTGAAGTTGACAGCCGCTCGCAGATTGCCCAGGTTGCGACGATTTCTGCGAACTCGGACCATGTGATTGGCGACATCATTGCCGACGCGATGGACAAGGTCGGCAAAGACGGCACGATCACCGTTGAAGAGGCGAAGACGATTGACACGACCCTGGACGTTGTCGAAGGCATGCAGTTTGACAAGGGGTATCTCTCACCGTACTTCGTGACGAACGCTGAAGAGATGGAATGCGTTTTGGATGACGCATTGATCCTGATTCACGAGAAGAAGTTGTCCTCGCTTCAGGACATGCTTCCGATGTTGCAGATGGTTGCGAAGCAGGGCAAGCCCTTGCTGATCATCGCCGAGGATGTAGACGGTGAAGCATTGACCACGTTGGTTGTGAACAAGTTGCGCGGCACGTTGAATGTCTGTGCGGTCAAGGCTCCTGGCTTTGGCGATCGTCGCAAGGCGATGTTGGAAGACATTGCGATCTTGACGAACGGCTTGTGCATTACCGAAGACTTGGGCATCAAGTTGGAGAACGTGAAGCTGGAGCATCTGGGTTCCGCCAAGCGCATCACGATTGACAAGGACAACACGACGATCGTTGAAGGTGGCGGCGATTCCTCGAAGATTGCCGGTCGCGTCAACCAGATCCGTCGTCAGATCGAAGAGACGACTTCCGATTACGACCGTGAGAAGTTGCAGGAGCGTCTTGCGAAGTTGGCTGGCGGCGTTGCTGTCATCCACGTTGGCGCTGCAACGGAATCGGAGATGAAGGAAAAGAAGGCTCGTGTCGAGGATGCCTTGCATGCGACCCGCGCCGCCGTTGAAGAAGGGATTGTTCCCGGTGGTGGCGTTTCCATCATCCGCGCTGCTGAGAAGGCATTGGCGAATCTGAAGCTGGAAGGCGAAGAAGCCGTTGGTGCCAGCATTGTGCTGCGCGCCGTCGAAGAACCCCTCAAGCAGATTGCCTTGAACGCCGGTGTTGAAGGTTCCATCGTTGTGATGAAGGTCAAGGAAATGAAAGGCAACATGGGCTACGATGCCGTTAAGGACGCCTATGTCGACATGCTGGAAGCCGGTATCATCGACCCGACGAAGGTCGAGCGCTGTGCCTTGCAGAACTCTTCCTCAGTGGCTGGCTTGCTGCTGACCACCGAATGCATGATCTGCGATCTTCCCGAAGAGAAGAAAGAACCCGCAATGCCCGCAGGTGGCATGGACGGCATGGGCGGCATGATGTAAGTCAACAAGGGTATTGAAACCATAGTTTGACTCTTATCTGAGCCTTGGCCCCCGCAATAGAGCATATGCTTTGTTGCGGGGGCTTTTTTGTGCGCCTTTGGCTGACTTGGAGGAGACCTTGAAGGTAGCGTGATTTTATGCTGCAATGGGACGAAAAGTCGTCAAGACATGGAATTCATAAAATAATAAAACAATTGTTTGGCTTTTGGCTTGAATTTAAACAATTGTTTTAGATATTATATGTTTTTGTTTTTTCTGGTTGTTTTACTTCATGTTCACCATAGGGATTTTCAGTTATGAAAAAGATATTTGCATTGATCGGGATATTGCTTTTGTTGGGGTTGGGTGGTTTGATTGTATTTCGTTTGGTTGAGAAGACCCGTCCTGTAGAGGATAAGAAGCCGAGTTCTGCGGCAGCGGTAACGGTCTTGTTGACTGAGGTCAAGCGTGGCGATCTTGCCGACATCGGGAATTTCACGGGTTCACTGGAAGCGGACAGCTTGTTCAACATTTCACCGAAGACGGCTGGTCGTTTGAAGACCCTGAACTACAACATTGGCGACGTCGTAAGCTTGAACGACCTTGTTGCGGTGTTGGATGATGATGAACAGCAGCAGGCGGTCAACGAACAGTCGGCTGCCTTGGTTGTCTGCGAGGCGGAGGTGAAGGCCGCCGAGGCTAACGTGATGAACGCAAAGGCAGGGATCTTGAGTGCCGAGACGGAAGTGAAAGCCGCGGAATCCGGCGTGAAGTCGGCTGAAGCCCAGCAAGTGTTGGCGAAGCGCGAACTGGAACGGCATACGCAATTGCGCAAGGAGGACTTGAATACCCAAGCCGAGTTGGATTCGGCGAAGGCGACCTATGAAGTCCAGCTGAGCGAGGTTGACATTGCTCGTTCGAAAGTCGAGATTGCGACGACGGGTGTTGCGATTGCGAAGACGAAGCTGGCGATTGCCGAGACCCAGGTCGCCATAGCCGAGTCGCAGGTTGTGAAGCAGAAGGCTGCATTGGAGGCGGCGAAGGCGCGTTTGGGCTACACGCGGATTACGGCGGCATGGGAAGGCGGTTCAGACAAGCGTTTGGTCGCTCAGCGTTTTGTTGATCCTGGTGCGATGTTGTCCGTCAATGCTCCGATTATCTGCGTGGTTGACATTTCGAAGATGCGTGCGATTGTCTCGACGGTTGAGAAGGACTATGCTCGTTTGAAGTTGGGTCAGGCGGCGAGGGTATTTGTCGATGCGTATCCTCAGGGTGCTCCTGGCTCGAAGGAGCCGTATTTTTCTGGGAAGATCGTGCGCATTGCTCCAGTTATCAGCGAGGTGGCCCGGCAGGGGCGGGTTGAGATTGAGATCGACAATCCATCTGGTTATTTGAAGCCGGGTATGTTTACCAGGATTGAGATTGAGTTTGAACGTCACAAGGATTGCTACTTGGTTCCGTCTGAGGCGATCGTGCGTCGCGACGACATCATGGGGATGTTTTTTGCTGTTGGCGACGAGCCGGAAATGACGGTTGAGTTTGTGCCAATCGAGACAGGTATTAGATATGGCTAGATTGTCGAGGTTCGTCCAGCGAAGCCTGAGCAGGAGAGTTTTTTCAGTGGTCGCATCGTGACGATGGGGAATCACCTGTTGCGTCAGGGTTCGTCGATACGCCTGCCCGTTCGCAGGTAGAGGCGTCAATATTTGGCGGGGAATTGTTTGATCGAGTGAAACCGAATTGAGGTTGACGATATGTCAATAGTGAGTTTTTCCATTAAGCGGCCAATCTTTGTGACGATGGTATCGCTGATCGTGATTATCCTGGGGGCAGTTGCCTTGGTGAAATTGCCTGTGGATATGATGCCTGACGTGACCTTTCCTGCGGTGACGGTCATTGCGGAGTATAGGGATGCCAGTCCCGAGGAAGTCGAGGAGCTGGTCACTCGCCCGATTGAGGAAGGCGTCGGCGCGGTTCCCGGCGTGAAGGAATTGCGTTCCAGTTCGTCTGAAGGTCGCTCTATTGTGCGTGTTTCGTTCGAGTGGGGGATTGACATCGATGCGGCGGCCAACGATGTGCGGGACAGGATTGACCGCATCATCAATGCGTTGCCGGAAGACGTCGATCGTCCGACCTTGCGGAAGTTCGACGCGGCGTCGGCGCCGGTTGCGGTTTTGGGTTGTGCCGCCGACTTGGATCCTGTCATGTTGCGTCAGTTCATCGAGGATCAGATCGAGCCTCGCTTGGAGCGTGTTGACGGGGTTGGGTCTCTGAATATCCTAGGTGGTCGCAAGCGTGAGATCCATGTGAACTTGTATCCCGAGAAGATCAAGGCGATGCGCCTGTCAACCAAGGCGATCTTGGATGTCTTGAACCGTCAGAATTTGACTTTGCCTGCTGGAACGATTGATTCTGGCAACTACGAGGTCTTGTTGCGTACTCCTGGCCAGTACAAGAGCCTGGACGAGATCCGCGAGACGATCGTTGCGGTGCGCGACGGTGCGACGATTCGGATCAAGGACATTGCCGAGGTCGTTGATGCATGGGAGAAGGAGACGACAGCTGTCCACATCAACGGGCGCAACGGCATTCGCATGCTGGTATTCAAGCAATCGGATCGAAACACGGTATCGGTTGTTGCTGGCGTTGAGAAGGAGTTGAAGCGAATTAACGAGGAGTTCCCCCAGGTTCAGATGCAGATCATGCACTCGAGCGCTGACTTCATCAAGAATTCGATTGACAGCGTTGGGTCTTCGGCGTGGCAAGGCGGTTTGCTGGCCGTTCTTGTGATTTTGTTTTTCCTGAGGAATTGGACATCGACGCTTGTGATTGCCACATCGATTCCTTTTTCGATTTTTGCGACGTTCGCGCTGATTTACTTTACTGGCTATACGTTGAACATCATGACTTTGGGTGGCTTGGCGCTTGGTGTCGGCATGTTGGTTGACAACTCGATTGTGGTGTTGGAGAACATTAGTCGTTTGCGCGATGAGGAAAAGTTGGATGTCGTGACGGCATCGGAGAAGGGGACGATGGAGGTCATAACTCCGATTCTTGCTTCTACACTGACGACTCTTGTGATTTTCCTGCCGATGTTTTTCGTTGAAGGGATGGTCGGGATTATGTTTTCCGAGCTGGCGGTCGTGATTTGCTTTTCGTTGCTTTGCAGTTACGTGACTGCCGTGACGGTTGTTCCGATGATGACCGCGCGGATTGGTGCCTTGGCCGAGAAGCGTTTCGCGGGCAAAGGACTTGCAGGGGGGAAGGAACATCCCCTGTCCCGCTGGATCGGGAATTTCATTGATGAGTTGACGATGGCATACCAGATATTCCTTCGGTTTTGCATGTTCCATTGGGTTTCGGTAACCATAGTGGTGGCATTGGCCGTTGTTGGCTGTTTCGGCTTGTGGCAATTTATTGGCACCGAGATCATGCCTGAGACGGACGAGAGCCAGGTGAATGTCCGTATCGAGCTAGATGTCGGTACGCGAGTTGGAATCACGTCTGAGATTGCCGAGGATGTCGAGCGCTACATCATTGAGAATGTTCCCGAGTACCTGAAGATGCAATCGAACATTGGCGGTTCCGTATGGCGTGGTTCTGCCGCTCATTCTGCTAGCATGTCCGTTTATTTGGTCAAGCCTCATCTCCGGACTCGAAGCAGCGAGCAGGTTGCTTTGGATTTGCAGAACAAGTTGCGGAACCGTTATCCTGGTGCAAAGGTTCGGTGCTTTGCTTCGGTGAGTTTCTTCAGCCGAATGATGGGTGGCGGCGCCGATTCCCGTCTGGAGATTGACATTCGAGGTTATGACATGGAGACGGGGGACGAACTTGCCAGGCAAGCGGCCGAGCTGATGGAAACCGTCAACGGGGTCACCGACGTGCGAATCTCGCGGGAAACCGGGACGCCTGAGGAACTGTTCCAAATCGACCGGGTCAAGGCTTCGACTCTGGGGCTGGATGTAAATACGATTGCGAACTTCCTAGAGACTTCTGTGGCTGGCGTGTCGTCGACAAACTACCGCGAAGGCGGTGACGAGTACAGGATTCTGGTCAAGATGAAGGATTCCGACCGTCGTCAGTTGCACGAGATTCACGATTTGCTGGTGACGAACGAGTTCGGCGAGGCAATCAACCTCCGCAATGTTACGAGCACGAAGTCCCATAAAGGCGCGGTACGCATCGACCGAAAGGAGCAGGAGCGTGTCGTGACCCTGTATTGCAACATTGCTGGCGTCGATATCGGAACCGTCATCAAGGAGGCGCAGCCGAAACTGGACAGCATCTTGCGTCCCGCCGGCTTCTCGATTACTCCTTCCGGCAACTGGGATGACCAGGTGGAGACCTTCCAGGAATTGCTGGCGATGTTCGCCTTGGCGGTTGTCTTGGTGTACATGGTCATGGCTTGCCAATACGAGTCGCTGCTGGATCCCCTGGTAGTCATGTTCTCGGTTCCGCTTGCGGCGATCGGTGTGTTGGTGATCCTGTTTATCACGAATACGACGTTGAATATGCAATCGGCGATCGGCTGTATCATGCTGGCTGGAATCGTTGTGAACAACGCGATTATCCTAGTTGACCAGATCAATGAGCTGCGCGCCGTTGGAGTCGGGATCTACGATGCGATTTTTGAGTCGGCCCGGCGTCGTTTGCGCCCGATTTTGATGACATCATTGACGACTATCCTGGGTCTTGTTCCGATGGCTCTTGCCCTTGGCGAAGGTGGTGAATCGATGGCTCCCTTGGCTCGTGCTGTCATTGGTGGCTTGAGTTCATCTACATTGGTGACGTTGATTTTCATCCCCATCGTGTACATGGTGCTGCACCGTGGTGGCTTGCGCGAATTGAAGGCTGTCAAGGCGTCGCTGAAGAAGTAGATTGCTTGCGAGATCGGATATTGCAAAAGCCCGAAGGTCGCATTATGTTTAGGCGATGAGGTTTTTTGGTGTCGATCTCCAGGAGTCAAATCCATGTCATTCCGCCTGCTGTCACTCGTTGTTCCGTGCTATAACGAAGAGTCTTGTCTTCGGGCGTTATACGCGAGCATTTGCCAGATACTTCCTTCGTTGCCTGAAGGGCTGGAAGTCGAGTTCAGGTTTGTTGACGACGGTTCCACCGACGGGACATTGTCGGTCTTGAAGGAGCTTCGCGCGGGTGACCCTCGGGTCCACTACCAGTCTTTTTCCAGGAATTTCGGCAAGGAGTCTGCGTTGCTATGCGGGATGGAAGCTGCTCGCGGCGACTTGGTTGCCGTAATGGACGCCGATATGCAGGATCCGCCGTCAATGCTCCTCGAGATGATTCCGTACATTTTGTCCGGCGAATGGGAATGCGTTGCGACTCGGCGCGTGGATCGTCGCGGCGAACCCGTGATACGCAGTTTTTTTGCGCGTATGTTTTATGGTTTGATGGGGTGGTTGACCCGTGTGAATTTGGAGCCTGGCGCCCGTGATTTTCGTCTGATGACCCGGAAATACGTCAATGCCCTTCTTTCGATGCGCGAGTACAATCGGTTTTCGAAGGGATTGTTTGGATGGGTTGGATTCAAGGTGAAGTGGTTGCCGTACGAGAACAAGGAACGGCTGTCCGGTGAGAGCAAATGGTCGTTTATAGGCTTGTGCAAGTACGCGCTGGAAGGGATGATTGGATTTTCGACGTCTCCCCTGTACCTGTCCTTTGTGCTGGGCTTCTTGGCGTGTCTTTTTGCGGCGATTATTTGCATCAAGACGCTGGTGAAAACGTTGTTCTTCGGGGAAGCGGTCCAGGGATACACGACAATCCTTGCTTGCCTGACATTCTTTAGCGGCCTGCAATTCTTGCTGATTGGGGTGTTGGGGCTCTATATCTCGAAGATCTACATGGAAGTCAAAGGCAGGCCGATTTACCTGGTACAAGAATCCAGCGACGAATAGAACTCCAAGCCAGTACAACCTTGTTTCCCACAAGATCAGCCTGGGAGCACCATGAATCGTGGTGGGATCTCCTTGGTGATTGCGTAGTAGATTGCGCAGATCAAGCAGGGGATGATCGAACCTAGGATTTCACCGGCGACTAGCCCGAAGGCCATTGGCTTGAGCTTTTGGTAGAATTTTGCTCCGCCATACTTCGAGACCAATGTCTTGAACAGCCATCCCACGAGGAAAGCGCCTGCCATCCGTCGCTGCGGCTCTGTTGACCAAACAAGGAAAAGCACAGGATGCAAAGGCCACCATGTGATGCGAAGTCGAGCGAATGCAAATATGGTGACCAAGGCGATGCCTGCGGCAGCGGCAATCATGGCCTTGGGTTCAGGCCGGGCATTGATGAATCTTTCCCAGATGGTGTAGTTGGCCGCCTTTTCCAGTTGGTCTTGCTGGATTAGTCGTTGTGCGACGACATTGACGTTGTCGCAGGGCATTTTGGGAACGGCTTGCGCCGACCATGAGTCAACCCATGGCACGCCATACTTGTATTGGAGGAAGAGTGTTGTTGGTACTGCAACGACAAGTCCGAGGATCATAGCCAAAGCGCAGGCCGTGGTGGCTTTTCCGAGCTTGAGCGATTGGTCGTCGTTTACCTTCAGCGATCCCGATATGAACGGGAGGAGGGTTTCCCGTGGGTCGATGACAAATGTCAGGCAAAGCATCAAGAGTATCATCAGTTGCCTGGTTCCGATGGCGCTGGCGCCGAAAAGCGCCCAGACAATGCCCGAAGGCATGAAGAATGGCTGAATGTAGAAGATCCCGGTTTCCGCCATCACCCTGCTGATCATGATGAAAAACATAAACAAGCCAGCAATGTAGATGATCGCAAAGGGCCATTCCAAGCCGGTCCTGACTAGCTGTATGAAAAGCAGGGGAATCAGAAGCAGGAAAATCCGCATTCCGATGACGACATGCTTTTCGACGGGATCGCCCGACTTGATGAAGAGCGCTTGTTTGAGCGTGCTTAGGTAGTATCGTCTTCCCAGGTAGAGTACGAGTATTGCCATTCCGAGATAGGAGCCGAAATTGAGCATTGAGAGCGGTGAGATACCCAGGTACCATACTCCATCGATATTGGATCTAAGCGAGATTCCGTATGTGGCGAAGCATCCGCATACGTAGCACCAGAAGAAAGGTCCGATGCCGCATGAGAGGACCACGTCGGAGGCAAGGAAGAATGCGAGTCCGATGACCGAGAAGTAGAGTGTTGGCGCGAGCAGTCCTGCTCCTCCGCCTCGCTGGAAGGTTGTGCTAAGCCGTGCGAGGGGAATGAGATTGATGTGTTTGTTGAAGTAGATCAGGCTTTCCGGGAACCATGTGTAGAGGAAATTGTTGAAATGGATGGTGAAGACACAGATTGTCGCGATCCAGAAAAGCCTGTTTTTTAGGATTGCGGGCAGTTTCCCCGTTCGATCAGGGAGGAGTGCGTTTGTGAATTCTGCGACTGGGTATGGCAGGTGTTCGTGGTGCGCCCATTGTCGATGCAGCATTGGTGCAATGGCGATGAGGGCGATCCAGACTGTCAGCAGCATGGGTATCCAGAGGAGGAGCGGTTGTTTCCAGGCACTCCATGGGACGTCCGCCAAGGTGAACGGCTTGTCTGGTCCTCCGAGTCCTTGGACGAATCCAATCAACGCCGTATCTTCGTCCTTTGAGACGTCGGCGAGCATGTTTGGCGGGATTTCAGCAAGGATATTGTTTGCTTTCCATCCTGGAGTTGTCTTGACGAAGTGATGGGGCAATATCAGTGAGGTGGTGAATGTCCTCATCAGTCCCGAACCAGGTATGCAGCAGGCTGCGAGTGTCATTGCGACGACTAGCGCGAGTTCTTTGCCTTTGAAGGCGCGTTTGCCAAGGAGGGGGTTGACGACCAGGCAGAATATGATCAGGACTCCATAGACGCTGACGGGCATGTTGTTGCCGACCAGGTACGTCTGCTGGAGGATGAAGTCGTTGAAGTAGCTTACTCCACAGATGAAGGCGGCGCCTAGGAATCCAAGGATGACTGCTCTTGTGGTCATGGTGAGTTTCGTTATTTCCGTATTGGATAGTTTGCTGGTGTTGGTCCGATTGTAGGATCAGGCTCTATTCTGTCAACGAGTCCCCATCTTCTTGATAGCGGCCACCAGACGACGCCTGGTTTTCCGATGATGTTTTTTCTCGGGACTGTTCCCCAGTATCTGCTGTCCTTGCTGTTTTCCGAGTTGTCGCCCAGCATGAAGTAGTTGTTGTCTGGGATTGTGAATTCAGCGTTGTTGTTATTGAGGTATGGTGCGTTTCCGTCCATGTGTGAATATCCATGGAAGTCTCCGGTTTCGCTGTAGATCCTCTTGAATCCCGCTGCGTCTTTTTCGTCCAGGCAACGGAAGTCGCTTTCGCCTTTTGGCTTGACGAATAGCATTCTGTCCTTGATCTTGAGCGTATCGCCTGGGAGTCCGACCAATCGTTTGATATAGAATCGTCCTCCGAATCCAGTTCCGTCGGGATCGACGAGATTGTCCGTCGTGAAGACCATCACGTCACCTCGTTTAGGTTCGCTGAAGAAGAGTGAGAGTCGATTGACGAACAGGTGGTCTCCCGTTTCACGGAATCCCCTGATGAAGACATCTCCTTCTTGGAGGTCGAAGTATCTGGAGGTTAGCGGATTGATGTATATTCTGACGATAGTCCGCTTGACGTCTTCCAGCAGTCCTGGGAGTTCGTAGGTGTCGTCACCGATTTTTAGTTGCGTTACGGGCTGGTTGGGGTTGTCGGTATCGAGTTGTTTAAGCGAGTTCCAATCGAGTGTTCCAGCGGTTTTGACATAGGTTGGGAAGGAGTCTTGGCTTGAGGCGAAGAGCGGATCGGATTGTCTGAAGTTAAGGGGTCCTTTTCGCGCTTTTTTCTGGAAATATTCGTAGATAATCTGCTGGACTTCTGCGGGTGTTCCTGGGACGCGATAGGTTTCCGTGCCGATATTGAAGAGCGTCGAGGGGAAAAGCGGGAGGTAGTTTCTCCCGGGTCTGATCGATGTCCAGTCGAATCGCCCCGGCGCCCTGGCAACGACGTTGTAGTTCTGCCTTGAGAAGTTGAGGTAGTTGAAGAAGATGGCAAGCTTGTTTGAGGGCACCTTGCCGGATTCCGTGAAGTGGATTCCGTAGAGCGTAGGCTGCATGCTGCCCGTTGGGATTTTAAAGGGTTGAATGAAGAGCGATCTGATTCCGAAAGCAAGTCCGAGTGCGACGACCAGGATTTCCAGATGGTCCCTGACCCAGGCGTGTTTTTTGGGTTTTGGAAGACCTAGTGAGGTTGATCCGTCAAGCTTCCCGAGCAATTCCGCGATAGCCTGTGGTTGGTTTTCGGCTCTGGTCGTACGGATTTCCTCGATGACGCTTTTCATTGACTCGATTTCCTTGTCAGGGAGGATGTCCTTGTCCCTGAGCAGCAAGTTGCGCAGGAATTTTTCGATTTCCGCCAATCTGAATTTACGTTTTCCGTTTGGCGTACGGCAATGCTTCTGGACGTAGTTTCCGAAGAAGAACCAGAAAACTGCGACATCTACGATGATCAGGACGTATAGTGGCATCTTATTGGAGCTTGTTGGATCTTATTATTCTTCGTTTGAACGGAGCACTGCGACAAAGGCTTCCTGCGGGATGTGGACGTTTCCGACTTCCTTCATGCGCTTCTTGCCTTCGCGCTGCTTGTCAAGGAGTTTTCGTTTACGTGAAATGTCGCCGCCATAGCATTTTGCAAGGACGTTTTTGCGTAGTTGCCTGACGTCTTCGCGTGCGATGATTCGCCCGCCGATGGCACCTTGGATGGCGACTTTGAACATTTGCGGGGGGATTGCGTCCTTGAGTCTTTCGCAGATCATTCTGGCTCTTGCGACTGCCCTGTCTGCGTGGCAGATTGACGCGAATGCATCTACGGGTTCGCCGTTGACAAGGATTTCAAGTTTGACCGTTGGAGCCGTTTCGTATCCATCGGGTTCATAGTCCATCGATCCGTATCCGCGAGTACAGGTTTTGAGCTTGTCATAGAAGTCGATGACGATTTCATGGAGGGGCATTCGCGCCGTGATCAGGACGTGCTGCTTGTCGACATTTTCTGTTTTAAGGCATATTCCTCGTTTTTCGAGGACGAGGTTCATGATATTGCCCATATAGGTCGATGGCGAGATGATTTGGGCTTTGATCATCGGTTCTTCTATATGGTCGATCGTGCTCGGATCCGGCATATAGAGCGGATTGTCGATTTCCTTCATCGTTCCATTTTTCATGTAGACATGGTAAATGACTGAAGGGTACGTCAGGATAAGATCCATGTTGTACTCTCTGGAGAGTCGTTCTTGTACGATGTCCATGTGGAGCAGGCCGAGGAAGCCACAGCGGAATCCTGCGCCGAGCGCGATGGAACTTTCTGGTTGCGCGACGAATGCGGAGTCGTTGAGCCTGAGCTTGGCGATGTTGGCCTTGAGCGCCTCGTAGTCGGCGGTGTCGATCGGATAGACGCCCGAGAAGACCATTGGGCTGATCTTCTGGAATCCCGGAAGAGCTTCCTGGCATGGATTTTGCGAATGTGTGATCGTATCGCCGACATCGATGTCAGAGGGTGTCTTGATCGCTGTAATGACGTATCCGACTTCTCCTGCGTTGAGTTGCTCGACTGGTTTCATCGTTGGCGAGAAGAATCCGACTTCCTTGACGTCGGTGTCGAGTTCTGTGTTGAAGAGCCTGATTTGGTCGCCTGCCTTGATGGATCCATTGACGACTCTGACATAGGTTACGACTCCCCTGTAGACATCGTAGATCGAATCGAACACGAGTGCCTGGAGGACTTCGGATTGTGGTTTGGGCGCCGGGATCCTATGGATGACCGCTTCGAGCAGTTCCTTGACGCCGTCTCCTGTTTTTGCAGAGACCTTGAGGACCTCTTCTGCCGGGATTGCTAGGATTTCCTCGAATTGTTCGAGGCATAGCGGCACGTTTGCGGCTGGCAGGTCGACCTTATTGATCACAGGAATGATTTCGAGTCCTTGGTTGATGGCGAGATTGACGTTTGCCATTGTCTGCGCTTGGACTCCCTGGGCCGCGTCAACGAGGAGGATTGCCCCTTCGCAAGCGGCGAGTGATCGCGAGACTTCGTAGCTGAAGTCCACGTGCCCAGGGGTATCGATCAGGTTGAACTGGTACGTTTGACCGTCGTCAGCATCGTATTGCATTCTGACGGGATGTGACTTGATGGTGATTCCGCGTTCTTGTTCCAGATCCATTGCATCGAGGACTTGATCGCGGAACACGCGTTCCTCGATGGTTTTGGTGTGCAGGAGGAATCGATCGGCCAGCGTGGATTTTCCGTGGTCAACGTGTGCGACAATGCAGAAGTTTCTGATTTTATCTAGTTCAGCCATTAGTGTTTTCCGATTTTGCGCAAGGCGAGCAACCCGCCTGTTTGATAGAGTATGTTAGGTAGCCAGACGATTAGCTCAGGGTGGAGCTGTGGCTGCTTTTCAAGCATTCCTGCCAACAGAAGGAAGACGTAGAACCCCAGTGCCAAGACGACGCAAATCAGTAGTCCGACGGAGAGTTCGGAGCGCTTCCCGCGGATCCCGAAAGGGATTCCCAGAAGCAGGAATGAGATTGGCGAAAGCGAAAGTGAAAGTCTGTTGTGAAGGTCGGTCATCAACCCCGTGACGTCCTGCCCCTCTTCCTGAAGCAATTTGATTCTTCCAAAGAGCATTTTGACGGTCATGAACTTGGGTTTTCTGACAAGGCTTTTCTTGGATTGCGATGATGCGAGGTCGATCGGGAGTTTGATTGCGGTTGCGGCGAGATGCCGCTTGGGAAGTGCGTATTGCGTTCCAAAGGCGAAATCCGAGATTTGGGCTTCGTTGAGCTCGAGTTCAAATTGCCGCGCTTCGGTATCGATATGGAGTCTGCCGCGTTTGGCAACGATGTCCTGGATGGCGTTGTCCGAATTATGGAGGATGATGTGGATGTCTTCCAATTCGTCTCCAACCCTGCTTCCGACTCGGATGTGGCATTTGGGCGAGAGTTTGGTGAAGACGCCTGGTTCGATGAGTGAGATCGGCGCATTCGCCAGTGCAGACCACCTGAGTTGCTCAGCCTTGTATCGGCAATTTGGCGAGATCACCAGGGAGATCAAGAGGCAAATGATTGAGAATGCGGTCGCGATCGCCAAGCCCGGAGCGATGATTTGCCAGAGGCTGATTCCGCTTGCCTTCAGGGCGACGATTTCGTTGTCCGATGACATTCTGCCAAAGATCAGGACCGTTGCGACCAGAATCGAAAGCGGGAGCGTGAAGCGGAGCATGTCAGGAACCATCAGCAGGAGGAACTCGCCGATGAAAGCTGGGGAAACGCCGCGTGCGAGAAGGTCAAAAGCCCTGAAGAAGTGACCTGAAAGCATGACAAATGTCAACACCGCCAAGGCGATGGCGGTGCTGACGAGAATGTTTCTGGTCAAATACAGGGTGAGTGTCTTCATTCATGGGGCATGACCGTGGCGAAAAGTTCCGAATCCCGCCACGGTTCAAGAAAGCTTAGAACGTGTAGCCGATGTTGAAGTGGAAGCGCCCGGATTTGCCGTCCAAGTGGTCGTATCCGGTGCGGATTGGGTAGCCGTAGTAGAGGTTGATCGGAAGTGCCTTGAACTGGACACCAATGCCGGCGGATACGTTTAGATCCGAAGGATCGACTTCAAAGGCATCCCACCAGACGTTGCCGACGTCGACGAAGGTGCAGAAGTACATGAAGTCCTTGACGGGCTTGAGGAATTCAACTGTACCCGTCAAGATGGTATTGCCGCCGAGAGGATCGTCAAATGCGTCAACAGGTGCGACGTCTCTTCTCTTGAATCCACGCATGGTGCCGATGCCGCCTGCGAAGTATCTGTCGAAAATAGCGGCTTTTTCGCCTGTTCCGGATCCGAAGTTGGCGCCTGTTTTCATGACGACGTCCCTGAAGACCGGGATGTATTTAGCGGCTGCGAGTTCGATTTTCCCGTAGTTTTCATAGCTTCCAAGCGCTGTGGTGACGTATTCAGCTTGGAGTGAGATCAGAGAGCCGCGGCTGGGGAACCGGAATGAGTTTCTGGTATCGCGGGCGACGCGCCAGATAAGCCTGTTGACGACGTAGGAGTCTTCGTCATCGAAGATGATACGATCGCGGACAACGCCGGAGTTTTGGTACCAGCGATCGAGCCAGTCGGGGTCAAGGTTGTCCAAGTCGTCCCTTGTGTTGTCGACGTCGGTGATGTCGATGAATTCGATTCTGATTCCGACGCCCATTTCCCATGATTCCTTGTGTTCTGTTCCTGGGATTATGAATTCGACCGGCCATGAGATCATGGAGCCGAGTCCGATGTTTCTCTGGTCATATTCGTTTTCGAATCGGTTGTTGTAGAAGATTTCGTTTTCGAATTTAAGTCTCCTGTCAAGGAACCAAGGCTCGGTGAAGGAGATCGATGCGTTTGAGACTTCGGAGCCAACCTGAAGGCGTGCGCGGAATTTTTGTCCGGCTCCCTTTGGCGGCCAGTCGCCGAGGAAGATTTTTGAGAGGTCGAAGTTGGTTTCGTTGAATTCGACGAAGCCGATTGCGGAGTCATCCGTTGAGAATCCCGCGCCAAGCGAGATTTGTCCCGTTGGTTTTTCCTCAAGTTCGATTCTGAGGTCTCTGAGGTCGGGTGTATCAGTGATTGCGGGCATGATGTCGACCTTGTCGAAATACCCCAGGTTCATCAATCTGTTTTTCGAGAGTCTGATGCGCGCGTTGTTTCCGAGGTCGTCTGAGTGGATGGCCAATTCTCGGCGTATGACCTTGTCTTGTGTCTGTTCATTTCCTGTGATGATGATGTCCCTGATCTTGCAAATGTTGCCTTCTGAGACCCTGTATTCGATAGCGACCTCGTTTTTTTCGGAGTTTTTCTCATGCCTGGGATAGAATCTGAGATCGAGGTATCCGAGTACTTCGTAGTATGCCTTCATCAGGTCGACGTCTCTGGCTTCCTGGTCTGCATCATAGGTTCCGCCGACTTCGAGTTTTGTTTTTGCAAGGAGTTCTTCTTTTGTGAATGCAGTGTTTCCTGTGATATCGATAGCGGAGACCTTGTAGGGCTTGCCTTCCTGGAGTTTGAAATTGAGGAAGACCCATTTCCCGTCTTCGAGTTTTTGTTCTTCGATTTCAATGACTTCGAAATCCAGGTATCCTTTGGCGTGGTAGGCTTTTCTGAGAGCTTCCTTGTCAAGGTCGTGTTGGTATTCGTTGTAGTAGTTGCCAAATCTGAAGATATATCTCCAGAGCTGTCTTTTTGTGACGACGATGTCCTTGAGTTCACTTACAGTGAAAGCCGTATTGCCGGTGAAGCCGACTCCTTTGAGCTTGCAACGCGGTTTTTCGTTGATGAGGAATGTGACCTTGACGCCTTCCGTCTCTTCCACCTTGTCCTGCGAGGTTGTGACTTCAGTGCCGTAATATCCTGCGTTCCTGTACTTTTCCAGGATCGCCTTGCGCGATGTGGCGAGCTTGCGTTCGTCCAAGGGCTTCCCTTTTTCCAGGACGATGAGCTTGTTAAGCTTTTTGGTTTTGTACTTTTCGTTTCCCTTGATCGTGTAGTCGACGACGATTGGCTTGGGCTTGACGATGAAGTTGAGGCCGACCTTGTTGTTGCCGAGGTCGACGCGTTCGACTTTGACGTCGTCAAATGCGCCTGATTTCATCAGGACCTTGATATCGTCCGCCAGGATATTATCCGAGAGTTCCTGTCCTGCCTGGGTACGTATCAGGTGGTAGACCCTGTCCGCCAGTGCTTCCTGGATGAATCCCGCATTTTTGGCGTCCGCAATGACGGCGATTTTCTCGATGGTTGCCGCATTTGCCCCCAGAGCGCAGATAAGGAAAAGTGCTACGGAAGCGAGGAATTTTCGTTTTGATGAAGCGAGCGAGAGGTGGCTCATTTTGCTCTCCGTTAAGGAAATGGATTAAGTTCGAAAGGATGGTAAAAATGCAATTCAATAAGTTAATTGCAAGTTCGAAATATGCAAAGCGTCAGAATGCGTTGAAAGCGATGTTATTAGAGGCCCGTCGTTTCATCGTAGCCGCAGATGATATTCATGATTTGGACTGCCTGTCCTGAAGCGCCCTTGGTCAGGTTGTCGATGACCGATGAAACGATGATTCTGTTTGTTCTCTTGTCGTAGGCGCAGCCGATTTCGCAGAAATTGGTCATCGTGACGTGTTTTGTATCTGCGAGCTGTCCTTTTTTGAGGATGCGTATGAAGGGTTCGTTTTTGTATGCTTGGTTTAGGCAATCGAGTGCTGCCTGGTCGTCAACGCCTGGTTTTGCGTAGGCGAGGATCGTTGAATGGATGCCGCGATTGACTGGGATCAGGTGCGGAATGAAGTTGATTTTCACCTCGTCGACTCCTGCAGCGACTGCCAGCTCCTGCTCCATTTCGGGGAGGTGGCGATGCCCGGTAACGGTGTAGGGCCTCATGCTTTCGTTGCATTCGGGGTAGATGTAGGGGAGGTCGACCTTGCGTCCGGCACCCGTTATTCCGGACAGCGAAATCGCTTCGATGCCATTGGTTTCGATGATTCCCGCCTTGAGCATGGCGGTCATCGGGAGCAGGACCGAGGTCACATAGCAACCTGCGCAAGCGACTAGCTGGGCTGATTTCAACTGGTCGCGATAGAGTTCGGGCAATCCATAGACGGCCTTGTGGAGGAGGGCTGGCGCCGGATGGTCGTTTTTGTAGTATTGCTTGTAGACGTTCGTGTCTCTGAGCCTGAAGTCGGCGGAGATATCGATGACCTTGATTCCCTTGTTGACGAGCGGCTCTGCGTATTCCGCCGCGAGTCCATGTGGGAGTGCGAGGAATGCGATGTCCGCCTTGGCGGCGATGTCATCGGCGTCGGGTGTTGAGAATGCCAGGTCCGCCTCGACGAATCTCGGGAAGAATTCCCCGATTTGCCGCCCTGCGTTTTGCCTTGATGTGATGCAAGTAATGGTAACGTTTGGGTGTTTGAGCAGGATCCGAAGCAATTCTTCTCCTGCGTAGCCTGATGCCCCGACGATTGCGACTTTCGTATTCATTGGATCCTTGTCCTTTTGTAAATGCTATTGGAAAAAGAAAACGGGCGACGATATAGGAATCGACGCCCGTCAATGGGAACATGAAATCGTCTTCTAAGCGGCGAGAAGATGATTAACGCTTGGAGAACTGGAAGCGTTTGCGTGCGCCTGGGCGACCGGGCTTCTTTCTTTCCTTTTCCTTGGAGTCGCGGGTGACCATGCCAGCTGCCTTGAGAATCGGCCTCAATTCTGCGTTGTACTCCATGAGGGCACGGGTGATTCCGTGCCTGAGGGCACCTGCCTGACCTATGTTTCCACCGCCGGAAATGTTGGCGACCACGTCAAAGTCTGCTTGCTTGCCGGTGAGGACCAACGGCTGAACTGCGAATCCGCGCATGGATTCGGTTGGGAAGTAGTCTTCAAACTCACGCTTGTTGACGATAATCTTGCCGGTGCCGGGACGCAACCTGACACGGGCGCTGGCGGACTTGCGCCTGCCAATGGCGATGTACTCTGTAACTTCGGACATTTTTTCTTGGACTCCTAGGACTTGACTATGTTAATGATATTGATTATGACAGAGTGATGGCAAGAGGCTGAGCCTTCTGAGCCGCGTGCGGATGATCCGGACCAGCGTAAACTCTCAGCTTCTTGAATTGGGCGCGACCAAGCCTGCCCTTCGGCATCATGCCCCAAACGGCATCCAGGATCATGCGTTCGGGATTCTTGGCCCGAACAACGTCAGCAGTCTGCTCCTTCAAACCGCCGATGTAGCCGGAATAGTCCTGGTAGATCTTGTCCGTGCTCTTGCGACCAGTCAAAACAACCTTTTCTGCGTTGATGACGACGACGAAGTCGCCGCAATCCAAGTGCGGGGTGAAGATGGCTTTGTTTTTGCCGCGAAGGATGTTTGCGATCTGTACGGCAAGGCGGCCGAGAACGAGCCCGTCGGCATCAATCACATGCCAGTTGCGCTCGATTTCGTTGACTTTCGGAAGGTAGGTCTTCTGTTCCATGGCTAATTCTCTTCTATCTAAGATGGATTGGTTAGAAAATATGACGAACTATAAATGTATATCCATATTCGAGATTTTCAAATCAAGCCAGGGAATTTTTCCCTGAGCAATGGGTTGTCCGTAAAAACAAGGCAGGCCATGATAGAATCACTTTGCGGTAGCGGCATGGAGCAGGTTGATTGCGTCGAGGTGGTCTTGCGGGTTTTTGAGTATTATCCAACGTGATTTATTGGGTGTTGTGCGTGTAAGGATGTGTATTTCGGCGTCATGCGGGTTTGCGTAGTTGACATCGATCGTTTTTGAGAATTGACGTGATTTTATTTCGATCGTTGCGCCATTGAGGTTGTTGTTGAGTTGCAGGTTTGCGTTAGCGACTGAGCCTTGTATCTCGATTGTTGCCTGTTGTTGCGAATGGAGAATGACATTGGCGTTTGGATCTAGCCATGCGGCGGCATCGACGATGTGGATTGCTTGGTTGTCGTTTGGAATATGCACGATGATTCTCGCGATCTCGCCCAGGCGGTTCGAGTTGATGATTTCCTTGAGTCTCGCGAATGCCGGCAGTGTCCTGAGCGAGCCGAGTAGCGCGACAGGGGTTTTGCGTCTTGCCGAGGTATCTGCGAGTCGTTTGATTTGGTCGGGATCCAAAATGCAATCCTGGGCGATTGCAAAGGGTTGCTTGAGCCTGAAAAGTTGGGGGACTGCCCTGTCGAAGGCTGTTTGTCCAATCCTTGGGATTGCGTTTTCCGGGATGGGATTGGGGCAAGAATCGACGATGTCCAGGATGGTTTTCATGCTTGGATCAGAGATGTTTGAGTTGTAGTGTTGACGCGTCGAGGTTCTGGATTTGGCGTTTTGTGCCGATGATGCATGCGTTTGCGTCCGATGGATCGATTGCCTGTTCGGCGGCCTTCAGGTCATCGAGTGTGAGATTGAGTAGGTTTTGCCGATATTGGGTTCTGATTTCGTAGGAGAGTCCAGCCAGGTTTGCGTGTAGGATGAAGTCGCGTCTTGCCGCTGGTCTCATTGGAGCGTCCTTCAGCTGGGAGATGATCGCTCCGTCCAGGTCTCGTTGTGTCCAGTTGTGGTTTTGTTTGAGTATGGAATGAACTGCTTCCAGCGACCGGCTTGGATTTGGATCCCGTGCAGAGCTGAAGATCATCAGTCCGCTATACGGGAGATACTGGCAGGATGCTCCGTAGGCTCCACCTTGGATTCTTATATTTTCCCATACAGGACCAGTGTCCAGGAGTTCAGCCAGGGTAGCAAGGGCGGCAGTGTGTGGCGAGAAGAAGTCAGGTGCCTTGAAGGCAAGGGCAATCGAGCCGACTTGGCCGCTGATCGCAAAGGATTCGGTTTGTCGTTTCAGAAAAGGATTCGTCTCGCACAAGCCAGGAAATTCTTTTGGTTTGGAGGAGATGCCTGAAAAGTGTTCCAGGAGCTGGTCTCGCGCACTCTCCGGTCCCACATGGGACACGAGGAGCGGAGTCGCATTCGAAAGCGTTCGGAAGAGGCGCTCGAACTTGCCGATGAGGCTGTCAAGTTCTCGTTTGCTTGGATTTGCAAGTGATTTAGTCTTGGCGATATGTGTCAATCCGGTCCAGGTTTCGTTGGCGGTCGTCTGTTTTGTCAGCCCTGCTGCGGCTCTTGTTTTTGCGTATGCGTGAGCGTCCGTGAGCAGGTTTTGCCGTGCTTTTGCCCATCGTTGTCGCAAGAGGTCTAGGATTCTCTTGTGTTCTGTGAAGACGGTATTGTGCAGTCTGTCGTCGAGGCAGTCCATTGTTCGTTGCCATGTTTGGTCTAGCGAATAGAGTTTGAACGTCAGGATTGCCGTGGGTTTCAGTTGTGGTATTGCGGGGAAGCTGAAGGCATAATCCGCTTCGATTGCTGCGCCGCATGCTGCGAGCCGTTCGTCAAATTGGGCATAGTCGAGTTCTTTTGTCCCGAGGTGGTTGAGCATCGTGACGAAGAAGGAGATGGCCTCCAGGTCTTCCGGCTCGAAATTGCTGATGTCGAAAGCGATTTTCAGGTAGTTGATCTTATTTGTCGGTATCGCTTCTGACAGGATTGGTACTTGTCCTTGTGGTGCGATATTGATTGGATTGACTGGGATTGGGTAGGGCGAGATATCGGATCGCTTGAGTTTAGGCAGGGTATCGAGAGCTTCTTGTGAATCCTGTTTGGCTTGGAGCTCCTGGAGCTTGGCTTGGTTTTGCGCGATCGTTCTCTTTTGGTCAGTGGAAAGGGCAGTCTTGAGGTTGTGCAGGCGGATGGCTTCTTCTTCGGCACGTTGCCGTGCCAAGGTTTTATCTGCGATGAATGTGATTTCGGCGCAATGTTGATTGTCCAAGATGCGTTCCTTGACGAACTGCTGTAGGATTTCAGGGTTGTTTTCGAGGATGTTCTGCAGTTGTTCGAGTTGTTTCAGCGAGTCGAGTGCGTCGATTGGGTTTTCGTCTCGGAGCCATGCATCAAACACATTGTCGATCAGCGTGTATAGGATCTGGTTGTTTATTTCGAGTTTTTCGACTTGCAGTTGCCTAAGGGCTGCTTCGAGCTGCTGTTGCGTCGGTCCGGTCTTGACGAATTGTTCCAGTGTATCGAGTACGATTTTTTTGAGTTTGCGTGTGTTTTTTGAATTTGTCCCCGTTGTTGCGACAGTGAATACGAGTTCGGGCGCATCGGAATTGAACCCGGATATTGCGGACAGGTCGTCAGCGAGTTCGGATTCGAGGATTGCCATTTTAAGCGGTGCGCCATCGTTGTCAAAGAGGATTGAGTCAATCAATTCGGCGATGAGTTTTTGGACTTGGTCCGCACGTGGTACGGCTAGCCATGCGATGGCCCAGGCATCCGAATTCCGGTCATTGAATTCCGGTACGATTTTGACGGTTTTTCGTCTTGGTTTCGTGAATGCCTTCAGTTCTGTTGCTATGGGTTTGGGCTTTTGTATGGCAGGCGTGTCGATGTCCATCGACTCCAGCTGTTTTTCGATGAAATCGAGTTTTTGTTGGAGTGGGATATTTCCGTAGAGCAATACTCTTGCTTTTGCAGGCGAGTAGTTGTCTTTGTAGTATTTGAGGAGGTTTTTGTAGTCGAGCTTGACGATTTGCTCCGGCGTTCCACCAGAGTTGTGCGCGAGTGCAGATTTAGGGATCAGGAGTTTCAGGATTTCGTTTTCGATGATGGCGTCAAGTTCAGCCATTGCGGCCTTCATTTCATTGAGCACGATGCCGTTTTCAAGCAGTTTCGAGTTGAAGTTTTTTGGGTTGCTCCATTCCAGGTGCCATCCTTCCTGATGGAAGGTTTCCGGTTTGAAGGTAGGGTGGAAGACACAATCCCAGTAGACGTTCCAAAGGTTGAAGAAATCGGCTTGGTTTGTCGAGGCGAAGGGATAGACGGTGTGGTCGTTGTAGGTGAAGGCATTGAGCAATGTCGCCATGCTGGTCCTGTCAAGTTCTGAAAACGGCGATTTGACGGGATAGTTGAGCGATCCTTCGCAGACGCAATGCTCGATGATATGCTGTACTCCGGTACTGTTGCTTGGGATCGTGAGGAATGCGGTTGCGCAGAGGTTCTCGTTGTCGGGACAATCCAACGCCATGACCTGAAGACCGCAATCATGCTGGAGCAAGGTTGCGGTCATGTCCAGGTGCGGAATCGATTTTGTGTCGAGTATTGAGAACATCAGACGTAGGGGATTTGGATCCAATTACAAAACAAGCCGACAGCGCCATGGTGCGTTGCCGGCTTGATATGGGGAATGGGCTTGAGAGCCTGTGATTATTTGGCTTCTTCGGCTTCGGCGGCAGGCGCTTCAGCGGCAGGAGCCTCGGCTACAGGAGCTTCTTCCGCCGCCACTGGAGCCTCTTTCCTGCGGGCTGCGACGGTGGCGTCGTTTTCGACGAATTCGATGATGGCCATTTCGGCTGCGTCACCGATACGGGGACCCAGCTTCATGATGCGGGTATATCCACCGGGGCGATCCTTGAATCCAGGAGCAATGACGTCAAACAGGGTGCGAACCTTGTCAACCTGATGCAATGTGGCGATAGCCAGCTTGCGGGTGTGCAGGGTTCCGATTTTGCCGTAAGTCACCATCTTTTCGGCGACTCTGCGGATTTCCTTGGCTTTCACAAGCGTGGTCGTGATGCGACCGTGCTCGATAAGGCTGCATACCGCGTTGGCAAGGAGTGACTTGCGGTGCGCTGACGTGCGGCCGATTTTAAAGGTGTGCTTACGATGTCTCATCTGGTTTCTTCCTCTTTATTCTGAATCTGCTCCGCCGCCAGGCGACGAACCACTTCATTCTTCACGTCTTCTGTCAAACTTGCCCCAAGGATAAGGTTCTTCTCGGCCAATTTCGTTTTGATTTCCTGGACTGTTTTCTTGCCGCAGTTTCTGTGCTTGAGCAGCTCCTGCTCGGTCATTTCGACCAATTCTGCCAAGTGCCTGATCTGCAGCGCATCGAGTACATTGACCGCCCGCACTGAGAGTTCCAGCTTGTTGACCGGATAGCAGAGCCTGTCGATCATGTCGAGGGTTTCGTCATCGAAATCAGGAGTGTTAGCATCCGATCCGTTGCCGCTTGCGAGATCCTTTGTATCGCCGATGAAGACCGCCAAGTGGGTGGTCAGGATCTTGGCTGCGCGCTGGACTGCTTCGCGTGGGTCGAGACGTCCGTCCGCCCAAACGGTGAGTTCGAGACGGTCGAAATCGGTATCCGAGCCAACTCGTTGGGCCTGGACATCGTAGGAAACACGTTCGATCGGCGAGAAAAGGCAATCAATCGGGATGGTTCCGATTGGCTGCTCGTCCTTCTTGTTCGCCTCGGACGGGCGGTATCCCATGCCCTTGTCCAGGGTCATCTCAATCCTGATCTCGCGGTCGGTGTCAAGATTGCAAATCAATTGCTCTTTGTTGAGGACACGCGTGAATCCATTTTCGTGGATGTCATGTCCCGTGACAGGTCCAGCCTGGTTGGCGATTAGCTCCAAGGTGCAGGGAAGCTCGCCGTCGCAGGTGAACTTAAGTTTTTTGATGTTCAGGATGATGTCCGTGACATCTTCCATCACATTCGGAATGGAGCTGAATTCGTGGTAGATGTCCTTGAGGATGCCATCGTCGTCCTTGTAGGCAAGCTTGATGCTTGCGACGGCGACACCTTCCATCGAAGACAGGAGGACTCGTCTCAGGGCGTTTCCGATGGTGTTCCCAAATCCGTGCGCCAAGGGGGCCGCAATGAATTTGGCCTTGCGCGGTGTTTGGCCTTCTTCGACGCTGTCAACCTCCACCACCAGATTCTTGGGAAGCTCGAATCCTTCAATGCCTGGCATGATGTTCTCCTTCGTGTAAATCGGTGTACATTGCCGTCCACGTTGACGCCACTATGAAATGGCATGTCGATGCAAACTTGAATTGAGGACGGCGGCGGAAAAGTAAAACTCTCGTGAGTCGTGATGATCGTGGATCAGACGCGACGACGTTTCGGCGGACGGCAACCGTTGTGCGGCAACGGGGTGACGTCGCGAAGGACGGTGATTTCCAAACCGGCGGCTGCAATGCCGCGGACGGCGGATTCGCGACCGGCGCCGGGTCCCTTGACTTGGACTTCGACTTCTTTCAGGCCGTAGGTCGTCATCGCCTTCTTGGCGGCGTCCGTCGCAATCAGCTGCGCGACATAAGCCGTGGATTTCCTGGAGCCCTTGTAGCCGAGCTTCCCACCGGTTGACCATGAGAGGATATTGCCTTGCATATCCGAAATGGCAACGCGAGTATTGTTGAAGGAAGAATCCACGTGAACGATGCCGGAGAGGACCTGGCGTCCACCCTTGGCCTTGCGCTTGACTTCTGCGACGGCTGGAGTTGCCTCCGCTTCCGGCGCAATGACTTGGCTGTTTTCTTCTGCCATGGTGATTTCCTGCTTGGGTTATATGATTTATTTTTTTGCCGCTTGCTTTCTTTCGGACCTGTCGCGGATTGCTCCGACGGTCTTCTTCCCGCCCTTCCTGGTACGGGCGTTTGTCTTGGTGCGCTGTCCGCGGACGGGCAGGTTTCTGCGGTGCCTGATTCCCCTGTAGGAGTTGATGGCAATAAGACGCCTGATGTTCTGTGCGACCTGGCGGCGCAAGTCACCTTCGACGGTGTACTGTTCCTGGAGGATCTGGAGGATCGCTGTGATGTTGGCTTCAGTCAAATCGCCGGCCTTGGTCGCGGGATCGATCTCTGCTTTCTTGCAGATCTCATCCGCAATGCGGGGACCGATACCGTAGATGTAGCGGAGCGAAATATTGATGCGTTTGTTGTTGGGAATGTCAATACCGAGAATACGTGGCATGTCCGTGTCCTATTTTTAGAGATAATGTTCTTGTTACAAGTGGTTGCTGCGCTTATCCCTGTCTCTGCTTGTGCTTTGGATTGCTGCAGATGACCCGGACGACGCCTGCGCGCCTGATGATGCGGCAAGAGTTGCACATTCGCTTGACGGAGGCCCTGACTTTCATTGCTTTTTCCTTCTACTGTTTGGCTCCCACAATGATGGGGATAGTTGGTGCGGGGAATGCGTACCTATGGTAATGGTTATGATAAAATGCGAACTATAAATATAAGCCGCCATTTGGAAAAATCCAACAATCGCATGAAAGAATTTTTCCAATGACGGTGAAAATCCCCTTCCGCATCCAAGGGAAAGGATGGTTTCCCTGAAAACAAATCAGCGCTTTCTATAGGAAATCCTGCCTTTTGACAAGTCGTATGGCGACATCTCGACGGTGACCTGGTCGCCAGGGAGGATCCTGATGAAATGCATTCTCATTTTTCCCGAGATATGCGCAAGCACCTCGTGACCGTTTTCCAGGGTGACGATAAATTGAGTGTTTGGGAGGAGTTCCTTGACGACTCCATCGACTTTTATGCAATCTTTGGCCATGTGAGTACCTCTGCTTCGTGGGTAGTTATCAATACTTGATGTTCAAAATGTGCCGAGAGCGAGCCGTCTTTTGTGCGGACGGTCCACTTGTCCTTCCTGTCTATCTCTATTTTCCAGGTTCCCGCGTTGACCATTGGCTCGATGGCAAGGATCATGCCTTCCCTGAGCATCGGTGACGAACCCAGGGTCTTGAAGTTGGGGACTTGAGGATCCTCATGCATGTTCTTGCCACAACCGTGTCCAACCATGTCCCTGACGACGGAGAACCCGTTTGCGACCACGTGGCTTTCGATCGCCGCCCCGATGTCGGAAACCCGGTTTCCGGCCCTGGCCGCATCGATTCCCTTCATCAAGGCGTCCCTGGTTGTATCCAGAAGGCGTTTTGAGAGATCCGTGTACACGCCGCCTGCGACGATTGACCTGGCGTTGTCGCCGGTGTAGCCGTCCACCGTGACTCCGACGTCGAGGGAGACGATGTCACCCGGTTGTATGATGACATCGGATCTTCCGATTCCATGCACGACGACGTCGTTGACGGAGCAGCAGATATGTCCTGGATATCCGTGGTAGTTCAGGAAGGCGCTTTTGCCGCCTGTTTCTCGGATATATTCGGCGGCGATCCTGTCCACGTCCAAGGTTGACATTCCCGGGACGACAGTTTCGCACAGTTTTGCAAGGACGTACGCGGATTTCTGTGCTGCCCGCCTTACGCCTTCCAATTCTTCGCCTTTATAGATATTGATATTCATTCCCACGAACGAGAGGCCGATGGTTGGTTATGCCTTGAGAGCGGCCTTCAGGTTTGCATAATTGGCTTCTGCAGGCAAGTCTCTTGAGGTTGACCTGATCAGCTTGCCTTCCTTTTTGTAGAAATCGATCAACGGCGCTGTTTGCTTGGCGTAGACGTCAAGCCTGTGGAGTGCCGCTTCCTTGGTATCGTCGCTTCTCTGGTAGAGCTTCGCGCCGCACTTGTCGCAGATGCCTTCGGTTTTTGGCGGCATTGCGACGACGTTGAATATGGCTCCGCATTCCTTGTTGGTGCACATGCGCCGTGCGGTGAGCCTGGTGATAAGCATCTGTTGGTCCGCTTCGATGCTGACGACCGCGGCCATCTTGTGGCCTGTGCGCTTCAGGATGTCCCTGAGCGCTTCGGCTTGGGGAACGGTCCTGGGGAAGCCATCCAGCAAGCAACCTTTGGCGACAATGTCGTCCTTCTGCAATCTGCCTTCGACCATCTCGGCGACGATGTCGTCGCTGACGAGTCCGCCTTCGGCGATGATTCCCTTGACCTTATTGCCCAGTTCTGTACCGGCGGCCATTTCCTGACGCAGGAGGTCTCCCGTGGAAACATGGACGGCTTTCGTCTCTTCGCAGAACATTTCCCCGAGAGTTCCCTTGCCCACTCCCGGAGGCCCGATGAAAACATAGATGTCAGCCATTGCGTGATCTTCCTATGCAAAAAGTGGATGGTTAGTTGTTCGCGCTATCATCAGAGTCGCCTTGCGTGATGACGACTTTGCCCTCGGCGACCTCGAGCAGGGCGATGTCCAAGTTGGAACGCTCGTCGTTGATGCTGACCGGCACCAGCGGACGGGCTCCCTTGGCAAGCTGGTTGGCGCGTTTCGAGACTCCATTGATGAACAACCGGACATCGTCGACTTTCTCGCGAGCCCTTGCCAGATTGACCTCATTCATTGAAACGTCTCCTGTAAATTTGGTTATGTAAATAGACACATTTAGCCTATAAGGCGAGAATGACGTAAATTACTAAACTTATGCATGATTGACGGAAATGCAAATTCTTCCCGAGTTTTTTCTTTTCGCGAGGAACGAAGGAAGGCGAAGAAAGAATTGTTGCGGGTATTATTTCACGTAGATTACGGGATATTTATGCGGTTCCTTTGGTCCCCATCCGAGTCCTGGTGCGATTGCCATCATCGTATCTCGTTGGTCTTCGTCACTGTCGTTGAGCAGGACGTTGATGGGGAACCCGTTTGCAAGGATATCGTCGGTGAAACCGAAGTCGTCAAATGGAAGCGTGACGTTGTATTCTGTCTTGGAACCTATGCGCTTTGCGATGACGTCGATTGCCTTGGTTGCCTTGCCGATGTTGAAGCCACTTGGCGCATACCAGATGTGCTTTTGGGTTGATCCGTTTTCGTTGAGTGCGAATCCAATTTCCCAAGGTATGTTTTGGTTGGGGAGTTTGAATGCAACCTGGACGCTGTCGGCTTGCCAGATGTTTTGGTTGTCTTGCTTTTGCCTGAAGATGTCGTCTTGGACGACGACTCGGATCTTGAATGCCTTGTTTTCCTTTGCGAAGGCGACCGTTCCGCTGAGGTCATCGTTTCCTGACCAGATAAGATGCGCCAAGTGCGGTGCGCTGACGACCAGGTTTTTTCGGGGCGACTTGTCGTCGATGACAAAATCGTGTTTGCCTTCCCGGTAGTTTTGCCCGACTGGGATTTTTCTTGCTACGGGGATTGTCCAGTTTTGCGGATTGGTTCCGGTGATTGCGATTTCTCCCGTGATGGTCTGGTTGAAGGACGAGCTGTCTTTCTTTTTGAGAATTGCCGTGAATGGGATTGCCGCCGTTGAGTTTGGTTCGACGGCGACTGTTTGCGGCTTGTCGGGCTTGATGTCGATTTCGTCGTGCTTGTTTGTTCCCAGCGTGAAGTCGAGTTTTTGCTTGGTCGGGTTGTTGATCAGGAGCTTGAATGTCGTTGCCGCATCTGGCGCCAACGAGATTGAGTTGGGTGTTTCCAGTAGGTTTGTGATGATTATGGGGCGTTGCGATTGCTTTTTGAACCGGATTGCTTTTGGTGCATCGACTTCGAGGAATGCTATTTCATTTGCGACTGGGAGCGCTTGTTCGTTTCCGAAGATATCGATGACGGTTGCGGCTTTCTTGATTCCTGTGATTGCGATAAATTTCGGCGGTGCATTGTGCTCGATGCTCCATGAGGGCAGGATGAATTCCCCTGCTTGATTTTTGAAAAGGAATGCCTGGTACCCGTGCGGCATGTCGTATTCGTCAACGAAAGTTCCGTTTTTGAGTGTTTGGACGACGGCGTTGTAGGCGACGTATGCCTGTTTTGGGTAGTAGTCCCTGTCGATCAGTCCGAAATTATGTTCGGTGTATGATTTGTCGTAACCATCGTTTCTGATATCATACCAATTGTACGCGATGGCTCCTTTGGCCCAGGCGTAGAGCATTTTTTTCCAGACGAGTTCCGCCTGTTCGCGTTGTCTGTTGTCAATGGAAGGCCATGAGGTTTCGTTTGAGTACCAGGTTGCTCCTTCGAGTCCGAAGTCCCTCATGGCGTCAAGCATTCCATTGACCTGGTAGATATAGGAGTCCATTTTCCCATGTGCGTGGAAAGCGATGGAGTCGAAGTATCCTTTTCCTCGGTGCACGGCTTCGCGGAAGTAGTCTGGATGGGCGGTGCTTTTGGGACTCATCTTGAGTCCTGCGAAACCGCCGGTGAGTACAACCGTGTCCGGGGCGGCTTTTTTGGCGGATTCGTAGAAGACCCGCTGGAGTTCGACGTATTCGTCAACGGTGAAGTTTGCGAAACTGAGCAGGTCGGGTTCGTTCCAGCTTTCGATGTACTTGATTCGATGCTTGTTCCTCTTCATGAATTGGAAGACGAAGTCGCCCCAGGCATCCAGGTCGGGATAGGCGTTGAATCGGTTCGCTTGGGCATAGTCCTGGCTGAATGGCTCGTTAGGGGATTTTGCCCATTTGGGTACGTATGAGCCGAGGGTGAGCTGGATTTCGATGCCCAGGTCTTCGAATGGCTTGACTTCCTTGTCATAGCGTGACGTGTCGAATTGCCCCTTTTCAGGTTGTATGAAATGCCATTGCACATTTCGGCGCATGAATTTTGCACCGCAGAGCGCGATTGCTTGCGCTTCCCATTGTTGTTCCTTTTCGGTAAATCGATGGGAATGGGATTGGATACCGAATCCGAAGCCTGTGCTTCGGCCCTTGGTCGGTCCTTGCGTTTTCATGTAGGCGAATGAGGATTCGTGGTTAAGCGTGTTTCCTTTTATGCCTTGATGGGTTGCGTTGATGGTGTAGATTCCAAAGGCAGGTGGCTTGGGGATTTGCCAGGTGTATGATTTTCCCGGCTTGATCGTGACGGTTTTGCGAAGGGTTGCGATGGTGTTTCCATCTAGGTTCTTGATTTCGACATTAAGGTTTTGACTTGATTCGTCCTGGCTTGGGTTTGTCCAGACGAGCTTTCCGTTTTTCTCCTTTCCTGCCCTGAGGACGTGGATCGGATTGTCGAATTGTACATCAAGGACGACATTTTTCGAGGTGTATTCGAACCAGATTTTTCCAAGTCCGATTGCTCCCTTTGCCTGTTTATCCTTGAATGAGATTGAGAAGCCCGTGTTGCGAATCGGTTGGTCGTAGAGTAGGTTCAGCTTGCCGCCTCCCCAGCTTCCCGGCATTTTTTGCACTGTGTCGAGGTTGAATTCAATTGTATTCCAACCTGGTTTAACGGTATCCAGTTGGTATATGAGCTGGGTTGTTTCGCCGTCTTCATCTGTGAATCTGGCGCCCATGTGGCTTGCCTTGAGGTCTTTTGGAATCCAAACTTCGACGATCAGCTTGCCGGTGGCGAAAGTGTCGAGTTTTCGTGCGTTTGGGTAACGGAATTCGCACCAGGGTTCCTTGGCGGCGTCCCATTGGCAGAGGTAGGCTTGTTTGCCCTCCAGGATTTTCGGGACGAAGCTCTGTGAAGATGGTCGCGTCCCGGCGAATTGCGCATCGGGCGGCGTGATGCAATCGTGGAGCAAAATCCTATTTTGTGCCAGGAGGAGGAATGGGATGGCAAGCAAGGCGAGAGTCTTTTTCATAGGATTTATTCTGGTGGGTTTTCGAAGGTGAATCGTCCAAGTTTTCCGTCTCGGTAGTCTTTGATGAAGGCGTTGGCGGCGCGTTCCAAGTCCAGGACGCCACCTTGCTTCAGCAGGCCACGGCGTTTTGCCAATGTTTTCAGAGCTTGGTCGGGGGATTCGGGCGGCGCGTCCAAACCGAGGACCGACCACTTGACCTTGGGTTGTTCGGACAATCGGCACGCCAGGTAGTCGGCGAGCAGCACGGGGTCAACCAGTTCTTCCTTGAGATTGCCGAGCAAAGCCAAAAGCAATTCATGCCGCTTGGTCTCGATTTTTGGCCAAAGTATACCCGGCGTGTCCAAAAGCTCCACATTGTCGGGCAAGGGTATCCATTGGTTTTGGCGGGTGACGCCGGGCTTGGGACCGACTTTTGCCTTGTTGCGCTCATGAAGATGGTTGACCAACGTGGACTTGCCGATGTTTGGAATGCCGACAATCATGATCCTGACGGGGCGAGTCAGCGGTCTCGTGGCGCCACGACGGGCGCGTTCGTCCAGGATGATCTGCCGCCAAAGCTTGGGGAGCCCCCTGATGGCGGCGGTTCGGCGCGCATCAAGCAGGAAAAGCCGCTCGCCTTGTTTGGCGTACGCATCAACCCAACGCTGGGAAGCGGCGGGATCCGCCAAGTCGCTCTTGTTGGCGACGGTGATGAAGGGCTTGTTCTGGAGCTTTTCGCGGAAACTTGGGTTTTGCGATGAGCTTGGCGCTCTGGCATCGATCAGTTCGACGACCATGTCAACGAGCTTCAGGGCGTCTTGCATCGCCTTTTCGGCTTTGAGCATGTGCCCTGGAAACCATCCTGTCAAGGGGTAGATGCTGAAGTCAATGTCAATCATGGTTATTGTTTGAGTTTGATAATCATCTCAGCGATTTTTCTCTTGTGGTTCAAGAGTGTCGTTGGCGATCTATCGTAGTCTCTGAGTGTTTTGCAGAGTTGGTCTGGGATTGTGAGTGCATCGAGTTCCTCTTTGCTTGGCGTTTTGTCTTTGAGGAGTTCTTGGAGGATTTGGATATATTCGCAATCCTGCAGTCCGTCCCTGAGGTTTTTGAGCCTGATTGAGGGCCAGGGCGTCCAGTTTGGTCCCGGATAGAAGAGGTTGCCGCCGCCGTTTGTATTGCTTGGTGGTGCTGTTTTGGAGAAGATGCTTCTGAAGTACGGTACCCATGGGACTTGGGGCCATCGTGCGCCTGCGGCCATTTGCTCCTTCACCTCGTCCGTCAACCAGGTAACGCTGAAGTCTTCGCGTTCCTTGGGGGTAAGCCGCTCGTGCTCGACGGCGTTGGTGGCCCATTCGCGATTGAGTCCCCAGTACAGGATCCCCGTGATTTCGAGTTTCCTGGTGAGCCATGGGATGACTCTTGGCGCCATGCCCGGGGAATCCAGGTTGAAGTTTACGGCCGGTGCCAAGGGATAATCGGTCGGGTACCACCAGACTTGCTCGCCGAGGGCGCGGCGCTTTAACGCATCATCGTGGTTGTAATGCTGGAACAGAGGGCACCAGATATCCACGTAGCCGAAGAGACGCTCGTCGATCCTTGCGGTATTGAGCCTCGGCAGGTCCGGGAAGTGCTCTTTTGTGTTTGCGAAGGCGGCTTTCATTGCCTCAAGTTGTTTGAGGTTGAAAAGGACTTCGTCAAATCCGAATAGAATGACTCGATTTCGCCATCCGTTCTTGTCGATGACCTCAAGGTTTTTGGTCATGTTAGCCTGGTTTGTCTTTGCGTTTATGATCGGTAGGTAGATGTTTTTCATCCCCTTATCGAGGCAATGCTTGATCTCGTCTTCGGTGAGGAAGGCTCTGCTGCCCGACCAAAGGTTCATGGGATCGAGCCTGTGTTCAAGGATGAAATCGAAGATGTTCCTTCTGATCTCGGGGGTGATCTTGCTTCCGTAGAACGATTCTCCCCAGGCTGGGGCGAAGCAGAACGCCGTTGACATGGAAAATTCCTTGGGCAACGCAAAGGGGAATACGGTGACGGCGATATCAAACTGATGCGCTTGGTTGAGGCTGACAGTGAATCTTCCGTTTCCGGCTACGTTTTCCGGCGCATGGATATCGATCCAGAACCTGACGAGTGTCTGGGGCTTGTCAAATTTCTCATTGCCATCGGATGGCTTGAGGATGTCGGGGTAGGGGATCGAAGGCTTGCCTTTCAGGTGGGTTGTGACTTCCTGCTGGATGAAGGTCTTGAAGACGAGCTTTTTCGCCAGTTCATCTTGGGGTGTGACTTTCAAGGAAACTTCGCTGGTCGCCTTGTCATTGGTAGTCAGCAAGACTGCCTGGACGGAAATGGTCTCGCGCTGGGCCAGAAACAAGTCTTCGACGAGTGCCGAGGTGGCAATCTGTGAGGCATCGTAGATGTCCATGACCTTGATAGTGGAATCGACAGGGAAGAATGCTGCCCCAGAGGCATTGCGACCGAAAAGCTTTTCATAGTATGCTACATTTGTTTCGGCTTGTTTGATGATTGGATCGAATCCCTTGATTTTACGGTATAGCAGGATGATGTCGTAGGGAGATTCGAGTTGCTCCGGATCGGTCTCGGCCTTGCGTTGGTCGAGCTGCTGTTGAAGTGTTCCTGCATGAATGCCAAGGTTCTTGATCCTGTCTTCGTAGCCTTGGATGATTTGGTTGTAGGATTTATTGAGGTTTTCGAGCCAGTTTTTCCGGTCGTATCCGGCCGGTGTCTTGACTGATACTGTGATGGGGCCGAGCAGTGTTTCCGAGGGTTCGGTTTCGCTGCCTTCGATCCACAATCCAGCTGGCACCGTTGTATCTTCGTATCTGTATCGGATGTTTTTGCACATTGGCTTGTCCATGTCATTGACAAAGATGTCATAGATATGGTCAAGCGGCTTGAAGACGTATTTGATGTGATACCAAGTGTTTAAGGGTAGTTTTTCGAAATTGATCCAGCTTCCGGCATCGTTTGGGGTTAGCATTTCCCCGTCGAGGAGTACGGCAGCCATTTGCCGGTACTTAAGGTCGTTGACGAAAAGGAAATACCTGACGGAAGAAGTGATCGGGTTGATCCAGTACTCGACGGTGACTTCCTCGGGACCGTAATCCAGGACTTGCTCGCCGAACCTGGGGCTTGTCCAGACCGGCGTGCCCTTGAGACCACCTTCGGTAGTCCTGAGCCTGAGGGCGCGCTTGACGACAGGATGGTCGGTGACGTCAATGCATTCCCGAATGCCCTTTGGAGCGGGTTCGATCGGCTTGTCAAAATTCTCCTGATAGACGATATGCTGCGCGCTGAGGATGGAAGCCGCAGTGATAGCGAAAGTTACAAGGATGTTTTTCATGATTTTCTTGACCTCTTATTTGATTACGATCATTGGGTATTTTTCTGTTTCGATTGTGCCCCTTCCCAGTCCCGGGGCGATGGTGAGCATCGTTTCCCTGGCGTCCTGGTCGTTGTCGTTGAGCAACAGGTTGAAGGGGATTCCGTCTTTCAGGTGCTCCAGCTTAAGTCCGATGGCGTCGAATGGGATGGCGATGTCAAATTGCGTCGTGCTTGCCTTGCGCGTGGCCTCGACTTGGAACTTTGTGTCGCTGGTGTCGAATCCTTTTGGTGCCCGCCAGATGTGCGTTTTGACGGAGTTGTCCTGGTGGAGTGCGCATCCCATTTCCCAGGGGAGCGTTTGGTTTGGGATTTGGAATGCGAACTGAATGCTGTCCGCCTTCCAGATTTCCGTTCCGGAATAGGGTTGCTTGTGGATGTCGTCCTTGACCTTGACCCTGATAAGCAGTTTGGCGTCCTTGTGTGCGATTGCGACGGTTCCTGAGAGGTCGTCCGTATCCTTCCAGACCAGATGTGCGAGATGGGGTGCGTTGACGATAGTGCTTCTGCGTGGCGAGTTTTCATCCAGGATGAAATCTGGCTTGTCCAGATTGTTATTGAGAACAATTTTCTGCCTGATTGGGATGGTGATCGCTTGCTTGACCTTCGAGCCTACGGTAATCGTTCCGCTGAGCGTTGTGTCCTGGGGAAGCAATTTTTGGGCGGCGATGGAGAATTCAATATCCTTTGTTTGCTTGGGTTGAAGCTGGATGACTCTTGTCTTGGCCGGGTTCAACTGGAGATTCGGAATCGGATTCCAGGCGATTTGGCTTTCGAGGGGATGTGCGGTTGGGTTTTGGATCGTGATGGCGAAGGTGGTTGGGCGCGTTTCGGTAAGAATTGAAGCTGGGAACTGGAACATGGACGTGAGGAACTGGGGCGACTGCTTTTGGTCGATTAGCCGGATTGCCTGGGCAGAACCGATGTTGACAAAGGCGATTCCATTGGTCGTTTCGAGTTCGGTCTCGTTGCCGAAGATGTCGACTATCGTGGCTTTGTTCTCGATTCCCGTCAGCGGGAATACTTGCCTTTCCTTGCCGGAGATCGACCAGGATGGAACGATCAAATCCTTGCCGTTGCGATGCCTGAAGAGGAATGCCTGGAAGGGGCCGGGCAAGGCGAACTCGCTGATATATGTGCCATTCTTGAAGATTTTCGCCAGGGTGTTGTAGGCGAGGTAGGATTGCTTGGGATAGAAATCCTTTGTGATCAGGCCGAAGTTGTGTTCAACGTAGGTCGTGTCGTAGCCATCGTTGCGCAAATCGTACCAATTGTAGGCGATGCCACCCCGTGACCAGCAGTACAGGATCTTCTTCCAGAGGATTTCCGCTTGCTCATGTTCTCTTCCGTGGGTTGAAGGCCAGGCTGTTTCGTTTGAGTACCAGGTGACCTTGCCCTGCAGGTCGTTGGCCTTGATCGTTTCCAGCATGCCTTCGATTTGGTTGATGTAGGATTGAAGGTTTCCGTGAGCATGAAATGCGATCGAATCGAAGTGCCCCTTGGCGCGCTTGATCGTTTCCCTGAAGTAATCCGGATGGCTAGAGTGGGCTTCGGGCATTTGAAGACCCGCAAAACCTCCAGTGAGAACGATGGTGTCGGGCGATGCTGACTTGACCGCCTTGTAGAAAACCTGCATCAGCTCAACGTAGTCGTCCAAGGAGAAGTTGGCAAATCCAAGGAGATCGGGTTCGTTCCAACTTTCGACAAAACGGATCCGATGACCGTTTTTGAGCATGAAGCGATGGACGAAATCGCCCCAGACTTGGGGGATTGGATGCAAGCCGTAGGTCGAGCGCTTGGCGACTTCGGGCTTGTACGGCGCTTTGCCGCTCCTCGCCCATTCAGGTGGATTTCCTCCGAAATTAAGTTGGATTTCAACTCCCAGGTCTTCGAAGAGCTTGACTTGGCTGTCATACAAGGAGGTATCAAAGACATCTTTCGTAGGCTGGATCTTGCGCCATTCAACGTTGCGACGGGCGATTTTTGCTCCGCATAAGGCAAGGGCGAACGCTTCCTTGCGCTGGATATCGACGCTGTGCCAGGGCGCATGCGATTGGATGCCGAAGCCAAAGCCCGTGCTTTTGCCAGGTGTCGGACCTTGCGGTTCCATGTATCCGAATCGCATTTCCCGCTCGTAAGTCGCCCCATTTCCTGTGGCTGAAGCGGTGATGTGGAACAAGCCGAAGGCTTCAGGCTTTGGGATGATCCAGATGAAAGGTTGATCTGGCTGTAGGATAGTATCGACAGCGCATTCGGCGACGATGTTGTTTTGGGTATCCTTTACAATCGCCTTTAGTTTTTGTCTTTTTGGCGTTTTGTCAGGACTGGTCCAGATGATTGTCGCCTGGTTTTCGTCACTGGGTTCCAGGATGTGGATTGAGTTCCCTGTATCGAGTTCGATGGTTGTTTGGCGTTCCAGGATTTGGAATTCGATGTTGCCGATGGCGATGGTTCCGGGATTTTCCCTGTCCTTGTAGGAGATTGAGAAGCCAGACACGCGTATTGGCTGGTCATAGAGGAGGTTTTTCCTGCCATCTCCCCAGCTTCCAGGCATTTTCTTCGTTGTATCGATCAGGTATTCGAGTGTATTCCAGCCAGGTTTCAGGTCTGTGATTGGTTTGATCAGTTGCGTTGTTTCGTTGTCGGCATCAGTGATTCTTGGATTTAGCGCCGTTGCTTTTGGATTCTCGGGTATCCATACTTGGACGAATAGTTTTCCTCGGATAAAGGGTGGGATTTCTGTTGCCTTTGCGATACCGAATTCCGCCCAGGCTTTCTTTGTGGAATCCCAATCGAACCGGGTTGCCTTGATGCCTCCGATCGTTTCGGATTTGATTTTCAGTTGAGGCGAATCAAGATCAGCGATGAAGGCCTGTGCTGTTTTCAGATGCTGGTCAAGAAGGGAGACTTGATCTGAAGAGAACGACAGGAGCGAACATGCGAAAAGGATGGCAACGAGTCGTTTCATTGTAAGGTTATTTAGCGTCCTTGAAGAAGAAATATCCTTCACCGTCCAGGAGATTGGGGGATTTTAGGTATGCCCCGTCCTTGAAGCCAAAGATGGATGTGTGTTTGGCGGCGTCAACTTGCCCGCGCAAATTCCAGCCTGGAATCGGCATGTAGGGATTGAAACTCCTGGTGGCGGTGAATATCTCGTCATCGGCGATATCCTGAGGAACTTCCGGTATGTATGCCCAGAATCCTTCGTTTGTCTGTAGGGAATCCGCCACGACGTAGGTAACATCGTTCCACTTCCATGCGGCGTCGACGCCTAGGCACTCGAAGTATGCCGCAGTATCGTCGAGATCATATGGCGATGCGAGTAGGTTCCATCCCCTTTTGAGTTCTTGGAAGACCAGCTCTCCGTCTTCGTTAACGAAGCCGCGTACCAGTCCCGCCACTTGGTAGGCGACGGTTTTGAGTTCGACGGTCATCAGGACGCTGTTTGCCCAGGCTTCGTCCACGTCTTCCGCCCAAATGGTGAAGGCATCCCTGGTGGCATTGATGACCGGTTCGGGTTGAGTATAGGCGTAGGTAATGGGGAATTGTGATTTCTTGACGCGGAAGTAGGTATCAGTGCTGCCTTGGAAAGCAATCTTCTCCGCTGGCGTTCCCGTCTTGTCGTAGATGGTGCCCCAGAATGGTGCTAGGCACAGCCAAAGGTTTTCCTGATCCTCCTGGTCGGGATCCCCAACGGCAAATTTGTCCCAGGGGATTTCTACCCCTTCGAATGCGGAGACGGATTCGACGCCGATGCTGGCGGGGCGATTGGTGTTTTCGATGCTAAAGGGGAGTTCGAAAATATCCGTCAAGCCGCCGGCATCCGTGACCACCAGCGGAACCTTGACGATGCCGCCGCCACGGGGAACCGCATCATGGGCTTCGGTCAGGTCAATGACCAGCTCGTTGTCCTGGTTGACAGTTGCCCACGCAGGTGCATTGTCTGCCGTCGAGTAGGTCAGGACCTCGGTGGGTTGATTGCCTTGGTAATAGATGAAATCAGGATCGGTTGCCCAACCCCCCAATGGAATTGGGTCGTAGGTGACTCCTTCCGTTACAGGGAGCGTTTGTCCTGCTGGCCAGTTCTTCCACTTGGGTCGGCTGTTGACATTGTTGACAGTTATGGTGACAGATAGGGGAGTCCAGACTGATCCGTTCCAGAGTTCGAGCGCGACGGATATGTCGCCGCAGTAATTCAGGGTTGGCGTGTAGTTCAATTGGTACCATTGGCTGGTGCTACTGGGATGAAGCAGTTGGACATTGCCGTAGAGTTCGGGTTGGTCTTGGCTTAATCTGATCGCGACGTCGACAATCGTGTCGTTGACAAGGTCAATCGTATAGGTCGTGATGTTGTCTGGGTCTGCGTTTTCGTCAACGGCCTGTGGATTTGTGGCGACTTGCGCCGTTGGGAATGTTTGTGTGTCGATGTCGGCATAGACGAGGTCTGCTGCATTGTTGTTGTCATCTTCGTCAATGGGATTCGAGGTGACGTAGATGACCTTTGATGCATCGGCTGCAATGGCGAATGTATCTCCTGTAGTACCAATCGTGCTTCCGCTTTCGACTTGCATTTCATCGTTCGGTGCATCAAGGGGGATGATTTTGATCTCGTTGTTTTGATCGATGAATGCGACTGCGGTTCCGTTTTGGCTGATGGCGCAAATGGCGTTCATGGTCATTAGCTGTTCTGGGGGTGAGGCGGCATTTGCTTGGGCTCGGTAAAGAAAGCCGTTTTGGCAGTAGTATGCCCAGCGTCCGCTAAGTGAGAGGGTCGCATAGTCGGTGATCCCTGGTGCAATCAGGACGTTTTCGTTCCCATCCGCGAACCATGCCCGCAATCCGTCTATTGCGGTATAGAGGACGATGTTGCCGTGGAAATTCGTTTTACAGGCGATTGACTTGCTGTAGGAATATGTTGACGTGATTGGGGCTATGGCATCTGTTGCGATGACTTGGGTTCCGTCCTTGGTGACTAGGTAGAGGTTGCCATTTTCAAGATAGGCGCAGATGCTGCCGTTGTAGTTTGACGTCATAGCCGCCCGATCGAGCCAAGTTGTGTTTCCGTCACCGGAGATGGTGTTGTAGATATGGTGGCTGATATCGGTTTCCGTTGAGAGCAGGATAGTGGTTTGGTTGGGGATATGACGTTTGTACACGTCAAATAATGTCACTTGCTCGACATCATGGAACGCCAGTTGCAAGTTTGTGGCGAAGTTGATTTGGTTTGCGTCGTGCGATGCGTTGACACAAGCGAATTGTGGTAGTGGTTGGTTGACGAATTCGTTCCATGCGTTCAGGCTGATGGTTTTGCGAACCTTCGGATCGGGTTCTGTTGTTTTTGCAACTCTATACTGGTGTGGTTTTCCGTCAGTGGCTCCGAGGTTTGTTGCGTTGGTTGAGAATGTGATCGTATTTCCATTCGGGGAGATTGCGGGCATGTGGCAATCTGCGTTTGCGTGGTTGCCGTTTTTGGTGCTGACCAGGGCAAATCGTTGTGACTTGTGGTCATAGTGGTAGATTTGTACGAAATCCAAGTCTTCATTAACCGGAGTTGTTCCTGTGAGGTCTCGCTTTGACGCGAAGACAAGCGAGTTCCCGTCCTCGCTGCACATCAGCCATTTTGTGTCTGGGAGGTTGTAGTCATTAAGCGGGAATTGTGTAATTCGAAAAAACGTTGCATGCCCTGAACTTGAAATATCGGCCCTGTAGATTTGTGCAGCGTTCCTTTCGTATCTCGTAAAGTAGACGATTCGTCCATCTGCTGAGCAATCTGCGAAAAAGGAGCCGTTGAGCGGTCCCGTGAAGCCGTCGAACAACTGTTGGGGTGATTCTTGACTGCTGATCCTCAGGTTGAACGTGACGCCTTCGTCAGCCGGTTCGAAGTAATACCACCAAGATCCGTCGGCATTGGCGGCGACATCTCGCCAATTGTCAAAGGTAAAGGAGTATTTCCATTGCTCGGGATTTTCGGCTTCGTCTCTCAAGATGAATCTTTGCCAGGAATCGAGTGCAAATGCATATAATGTGAGTGGCTTCGTCGAGACATCCCCTAGCAAATGGCTTCCGGAAGATGTGGAAAAGAGTCTGGGACAAAGCAGTGCTGTCAGATTTTGCGGGTTTTGGTTGTTGACCAGATAACCTATATCGCCCGATTGGGATGTGAAGAGGCGTACGTGTGCGTTTCCAGAGTCTATTACAAGTTGAGCCCTTGCGAATTGATTGCCGGCAAGTGGTGCCAGCCAAAGGTTGGAGTTGTCGATTTCAATGAATGACACACCAGGCAATTGCATGTATCCAAGGTGTACGATCGTTGGGTTCTGTTGGCCTGGTGAGTTTTTGTAGAGTGCCCCGTAGATGCCGTTTTGAGTTGTGAGTGGGGCGAAAAAGAGGATCTGCCCATCGTCGAATGCAATGGCTCGCCTTGGTTGCCAAGTATAGGAAAGCAAGGTTCCGCCACTGCCGTAAGGGAGGGTTTTTTCCAATACGGCAAGCGTGAAGGATGTTTTCGCGCAGGCAGAAGCAATGGCGAGAACGAAAAGGGTAGTGAAGATGGTGGTCGACTTGTTTAGCATTTCCAGTCCGATGATTTCATTTGAAAGAAAAGCCGCCAAGGCCAGTCCAAATAAACTGGTCTGACGGCTTGATAGTCAGAAATAAAGAATCTGAGATGTATGTGCTTATCTTAGAAGATGATAAGGAACTTGAGCATCGCGCTCCAGGAGTCAAGGTTGAGATTTGCGTAATGGGTATCGACATGCTCGAAAACCTCGTCGTAGCGGACGTCAAAGCCAATGCCGAACTTTTCGTTGAACCAGAAGTTCACGCCGCCGGCGACATAGGCGCCAAAGGTGATGTCAATGTCATTGTCACGGATCCGTCCGCTTGAGGATTCCATGTCAGCGAGCGTGATGGAGGGGCCTGCCGCAAGCGTCAGGTCAAAGCCGTTTGAGAATGTGTAGCCCAATTGGATGCCGAAGTCGATGACGTACAAATCAAGATCAAACTTGGTTTTTCCGGTACCCATCAGGTAGCTTGAGTTGTAGGAAGTGTATTCTGGGTTTTGCTGATAGCCATCGACATAGGTCGGGACACCTGATCCATTGTACTGAAGCAGTGCCCAATGTGTCATTTCGTCCACGCTTCTTCCTTTGGTCCTGCCAGCGGTGTCCAAGCTGAAGAACTGGAAGTTGGAGATTGCTCCCAAGGTCAGGTTTTCGTCCTGGTAGAAGTCGAATTCCAGCGAAAGGACTGGAGCCAGGCTTTCCTGGAATCCGAAATCCCCACTGCCGCTATAGAGGTATGTGCCTGCCTCGACGATGTATGCGCGCTCGGGGCGATAGTATGCATTGCCATTAGGATCGAGCCATTTCGGGAAGCGATTGCCCGAGACAATGTTTTCATCAAACTTCTGGATCTTGGAAGGTCCTTCGTCTGCAAAGAACATATAGGTGTCGTTGACTACGGATTTGCCCTTGAGTTCCACCGTATGGAAGTTGCGATAGGACGCTCCGAGGCCGAGTTTCCAAGCGCCAATCGCGACGCTGCTTGTGCCCCCAACTTGGGTGTCTGCTGCGGGGGCTGCTTGTTGTGCGTTGATTGAAAGGCAGATCAGCGTGCCGATTACGGCTAGGAAGGTCATCAATTTCTTATTCATCGTTATGGTCTCCTTGTTCAGAGCCTCTACTTGTTATGGGTTTCTTGGTTCATTTGCCGCCATCGATGATCGATGGCGGCATTCTTTCATTTCATCAATCATTAAGGAAGAACTACGTACGCTTCCGTAATCAAGTACACGCTGTATTCCTGCGTAGAACCGTAAGGACGGATGAGGATGTAGTATCCAGCCTGGCATTGGTAGCCATTGAACAGGTCGCTTGGAATGATGAAATAATCTCCGGTTCCTTGATAGCCGATTAGATTTTGAACCTCGGGGAAGATGTTGAACCATTTCTGCGTTTCAGCGTTGTAGTAGACGATGTCAAAACGACCGGCAAAGCCGATAGGTGTATTGATTGCAAGGACGCCAATACCATCGATATCGTCGTTGACGTTGACTAGAGCGATTTCCAATCCTGCCTGCATCTTCTGGAAGATGGAGAAGCTCATTGTGGCGGAGACTTCGCCAGTGCCGACTGCTGTCACCTGCCAGGTGTAGTTGTCAAGGGGCAGAGCCTTGGCGGTCACTGTATTGGCGTTGCTTCTGAGCGTCTTGTATATATATCCTTCTCCATCAATGATGGTAATCTCATAGGACTTTGCAGATGGATGGATGGGCCATGAGAAGGTCACGTCAGACTTGTTCCCTGGCACGAAGATGTAATATCCGTGTGAAGGTTCGAAGCCATCCGTGGGCCATTCGGGTACATTGCCATCGCCGGTGACGGTGAATTGGAGGAACCCGTCGCCAGGCGTTCCGTCGCCATCCTCGAAGTCACCTTCGGGATTGGTCGAACCGATTTTGACGGTATAGACGCCAGGGGCGAGGTCAACGGGGATGTCAGCTTCGGGAACAATCATGCCGTCCATGCCAGGGATGAAGGTATGCGGGATTGTCGCTACGACATCACCGTTGGCGTTAATGATCTCAATCACGACACTTGCTCCGAGCGGTGCGCTGACTGAGAGTGAAGAATTGGCGTCGTCATAAGTGACGGTAGGTTCGTCCGGCGTGCCATATTCCGGGACTTGGACCAGGGTTGAGATTGGGTTGTCCATGCCGTCTTTGATTGGTTCGCCCAAGCCTTCCTCAGGTGTCCATTCGTATTCATCAAAGGTGAGCTTTTCGCCACTGAGGAATCCTGGGATGTTCTGGCGGAAGTAGTCTTCAGGCGTGACTGTTGTCATGCTATATGGAACGATCTGGTAGGTGTTGCCATCCTCATCCGTAATGACGACAGCGACGAAATAGTCTTCTGAATCTGGCGCCTGGATGTCGTAGACGGGATACCAGGGTGTTGCACCGATGACAATCTTGATCTCTGCCGTGCCGGTGCCGCCTTCGCTGTCAGTGACCTGGACGGTGAAGAGGGCGAACTTGCCGAGCTTGTTCACGGCATCAGCCTTGACGGTGTACGTAATGGTGAAGGACTTGGCATCACCAGTCAGCACAGGTGTCGGAGCACCATCCAGGATGCCGTCAGCATCAATGACTGCACCGAGGATTACAGCGGCCGTCAGAGTCTGGTTTTCAATTTCATCAGCGGATTTGCCCATGGTGACCTTGAACGGCTTGGATTCCTTGGCATTGCCGTCAATCTCCCCAGGGATGACATAAATGTCGCTCTTGGCGATTTCGGGATCTTCGTTGACGGGGTTGATCTTTACGAATACTTCAACCTGGTCCGCCGCGCCCTTGTCGTCTGTAACGGTAACCTTGAATGTGGGGAGGTCTTCATTTGCCAAGCCAAACGTGTTCATGAAGGGCTTCGGCTTGACAATCAGACTGACTCCGTTCCACTGGACGCTGGCGTAGTCGGCGATATTGGCATCGTCAATCGTAATCACAATCGTGTCGCGACCAACAGCCTCGTCAAGGTCCGTGTACGTTGCCACGTCGGTGGCTTCAAATACGTTGATGTTGAAATTATGCTGTACATTTGCCTGCTGGGCTTCTTCAATGACGAGCGGTGTATCTGCGGTCTTGTTTGTGACGACGGTCGGCGCAGAGTTTACTGCGGTCAGGATGTCTGAAGCCACGAAGTTGCTTTCCATCTGATTGCCATCAACAGCCCTTTTGCTTGTTGCTTTAGCTTCGAAGACGATCTTGTCGCCCTTCTTGAGAGCGTCTGAAGTAACTTTGTTAGCCGCGTTTACATCTGCTTCGGTCTTTTGGACTTGGGTGTTATCTGGTTGAGTGATGGTATACCTATAGGAATAAAGGACGTCGTCGCCATCGAGGTCAACTGGTGCGTTGGCTTCCACGACTTGGGCATCAACCGTCGAACCCGTGATTAGAGGATTCGAAGATGGTGTGAGGGTAATTGCCTTAGGAGCCTGAGGTGCGCGGTCAACGTCAACAACCGTGAAGACGAATTCCTTGCTGTCAACGGATCCGACGCCATCCTTGAAGGTGGCGGTCAACTTGACCTGGTGGTTGACAGGACGATTCTTGCCCTTGAGAATATCGTAGCCCAGCGTGACCTTGACAGTCGAAGTGGCTTGCGCCGCGCCCTCGACAACGGCAATGGGGGCGAAGTTCAGTGCAGGCAGCGTGAAGTTGGCGGCATCGAGGCCGTCAATGGCAACTGCCCAGGTGATTTCGCTAACGCCGGATGGGGCGACGGTGGTGGTGTCGTCATCCTTGACGGTGACGGATGCTTCGACGACCACGGCGTTGCCCGCGTTGTCAACTTCGTTGTAGGAAGCTGCGGGTGCTGTGAAGGTGACAACAACCGGTGGGGGATCCATGCGGTAATCAACCTTGAACGAGTATTCCTTGGAATAATCCGTGCCGTCATAGAGCTTGAAGGTGACGGTATCTGCAAGATTGCCGAAGTACTCGACATTTGGATCGTTCGTATCTACTGCCCTGACGGTGTACTTGATGCCCGTGACAGTGCCGTTGTCGGTGACGACTTCCACGGTTGCCCCGCGGGCGCTGACAAGGTCCTTGACTTCGAAGAGATCGCCGTCAGGGTCTTGCATGGTCATGGCCATTGTTGCGAATTCGTCGACTCCATCTTTTTGGATGAAGAGGCGCTTGGTTTCGTCGTAGTTGGCGACTGGTGCAGAATTATTAATGGTTATGGCTTTTTCGCTCGTTTTCTTTTCGGGTTCATTGAACGAGCGGGACCAAATGGCCACTGTCCAGATTTCGCCCTTTACGGTTTGAGCTGCCGGGAGCGTTTTGCCAACAAATTCCTTAGCCGTGTCGCTTGTCCAGACATATCTTGTTACGACGACGTCTTCCGGGTCGGGGTCAATGGGTTCAGCTGTGATTGTGGCGGTCAAGTCGCTCGTGGTGTAAGCCACTGCCGGCGTGATATCGAGTCCTTGGGCTGGAGTGAAGTCGCGGTTAGTGTCATGGATGGTTACACCCATTGAGTTGGTTCCATCCAAAGTCTTGTTTTTCACCTTAATTGTAATCGTGTAGACATGAGATAAATTTGGATGGATGACTGCCGAGTAGGGAATTACCGTTGAGGTGATTGTCACTGCATTGTCAACGACCTGGACAGTGTCGATTGCGACCCCTTCAAGACCTTCGAGCAAGTAATCGTCCTTGTTGGTGGGGATCGCCTCGCCGTCATAGTTGGTGAGGGTGAAAGTAATAGTGAGCTTGTCGTTTTCCGTTGAAGCGGGGGCGTTGAAGTCTTCAATGCCCAAGGGCGAGGGGACGCCATTGACCTTGACGTTCAATTCCAGGTTCTGAACCTCGCCAACCAAGTTGGGATCCGTGCTCTTGGCCGTGTAGATGATGGTGAAGGTGCCGAAGAAATACTGCGTCGGAGTGTAGACGATCTTGCCGTCCTGAATGGCAACAGTACCAGGATTGACGACGATGCCACCAGCGTTCACACTACCATCCTTGATCGCGACATTCTTGAAACCTACGGCGGCGGTGGCGACCATGTCGCCGGCCGCATCGCTCCAGGCCTTCGCCTCGAAGAGATTCGCATCGGTCGGCAAAATGGTTAATTGGACATTTTCGGTGGTTTGCGCAAGGGCTGCGTCAACCGTCTTGAACGCGAATGAGTCGACATAGTCGAAGTCGAGGTTGGAACTAGTAAAAGTACCGTTTTGGGTCGTGTTTGTTTCAGGGTCATGCACTTTTACGGTAAAAGAGCCAAAACCATTGGAGATGACGCCCAAATTCGCACTTGTTTCATCAAGTTCAACTTCCAATGTGACCAGGGTTTTTGCTGTTGGCCCAGCAAGGATTGAGTAGCTGCCAATAGGCATGGCATTTGCGAATGCCAAGCTGATTTTCTTGCCGCCTTCCAGGGATCTAACCGCGTTTTTATTCGTATTGGCAATGAGGAAGGTGTTATCGGTTGTCACAACTGCCTTGGCGGGGTCAATCGTGATTCCTTCTGCCAAAGTAATCGTTCCATTGAATTGGCTGATCCGTTCGTTGTCACCCTCGATTTGCAATTCGGCGTTTCGGACGAGTTTCGTAGCCTTGACGAATGGACCGGAGACTTTCCAGGAGAATGTAATGTCGGCAAGAGCAGTCACTGAAAGTAGCGACGCGCACAACAAAAATAAGATTTTTTTCTTAAACATGGTCGTTTCCTTGGTTTCGTGTTTTGATTTTTATGTATAAAATGATATTTGACACTTAATCAAAATGTTGGTATTTTGGCGCTTGTTGGCGGAAGAATTCAAGTGCGGCTTCAGGATTTTCTGATCCTGCACCAAAGTTGAGCGTGTCAACGTCGATGTCATCCGGATAGAGGATTCCATCTCCGGTAATGAAATTGTACAGAAGCAATACGTCGTTGAGCTCGATCACCCCGTTCTTGTCAAAATCAAGGAATTGCGGAACGGATTTGAAGAGATCCAGTGCGTATTCAGGATCTGCTGAACCGACTCCAAAGTCAAGAGTGTCAATATCGACATCATCGGGATAGAGGACACCGTCAGCGGCGATGAAGTTGTAGAGAAGGAGGACGTCAATCAAATCCGCATTTCCGTCATTGTCGAAGTCCAGCGTTGCGCCGCTAAGTATGAAGAACAGGACGTTTGAGAGTGTTGTTTCGACAGTGTCCTCGGTATTTCCGTCGATGGTAGTCAGGACATAGTCGCTTTCTCCGTCGTTGCTGAGGAGCTTGACCCGGAATTTGATTTGGATGTCAGTGTCGATCGATGTTCTTGAGAAGGTGAACTGAGGCTTGTCTGCTGGTCTGCCTGGTACTACCGCTGCGTTGGCCCAGGCCTCGTCGCCGATTTTGACTTGGAAAGAATTTTCCACAATGGTGTATGGGAATGGATCGATGCCCGCGTTTGTCTTGTTGGGGAAGTTGACCGTTACGGTGAAGTCGGTGTCTTCCAGTGTCTCGCCGAATGTTACCCTATGGACAAGCTCTGTTGCGATGTAGTCGTCTGCGGAGGAATCGACGAATACCGCCCTTGTTTCAATTGGAGTTGAGATTTCGTTTGCTTCGTCCTCAGGATCCTTGGTGATGGCGTTTTTGACTGTAAGGTTTGCGCTGATTCCTACTTCGAGTTTGATTTTGATCAGGGCGTAATTTGATTCTATGCCGTCCTTCGTGTATTGGTACTGGAGCTGCACGAAGAGCGGGGTTTTGCCTTCGAAGTTGCCTGGTAGTGTGTAGGTGAGCGTATTGACATCGACATTACCAAAGATTCCAACGATTGGGGATTCCACTTCGTTGCCATCTATCAACTCAAAACCAATGATGGAATCGCCGAATGCGATGTTGTAGCCATCAGGTTTCGTGAGATTCATGACCAGCGTTCCATTGGGTTGCCTGAGCATGGTGAATTCCTTGGACATCGGCGCCGCAGGCGCCCATTGCGCTGTGGCATTTTCCCTGTAGCGGATCAGATATTCCTTGCCAGTTTCCAGGGAGATTTTTGCACCTTCTGCGGGCAGTTGAGCGATATCGCAGATTACGGTGTTCAGGTCTTCCTTGTCCAGAAGCTGGAGTTCCGCCCCGGCCGGAAGGTTGCCGCTGGCAGCGCGCTTCTTCAAAAACCAGTCCTTGGTTGCGCCCTCGACGGGGATTTCCCAAGTCGCTGAAACGGTGGATTCCCTGATGTCGGAACCAAGGACTTCAAACCAACCGGCTAGCGGGTCGTCAATGGCGCCGCCACCCTTGATGTAAATGTAGTTGACGGCGTTTGACATGCCTGGAGCCATCGGACCTATTTGAGGCACGCCCGTGGTCAAGCCGAATGTTAATGTGTATTTCGCGTCTTCGGCACCTTCAACGCTATAAATGCCATAACTGAAGTCGGCCGCCTGGATAATGGCGGTAAGCAACAACAACGTCGATAACACGTATCCAAACAAGATCCGTTTTGCCATTGTTCTCATTCCTCTGTTGATTTTTTTCTTTAAGTTGTTATGTAATATAAACTTATATATAGAAAAGAATGTATTTCACCATGTTAAACAGAATAAAGACATTCCAAGCCAAGCCAAAATATAGAACGAAGTCAATAAAAACGCAAATAGTAAATGTTTTTTTTTTCATAGCTATCCTGTAGATTGAAAATTATTTTCGACCGAAGCAACGGTGGAGGCTGGCAAGGTATCGACGCAAAGCCTTTTGAGTACAGGCACCCCGGTGCTCATACTTGCGCCAAACGCGCAAGCATATCGTTGTTACGGGTGGGATGCTCTGTGCAGGTTGGGTTTTGGCGATGCTGAAGCAATGCCTGCTGAACTTATATTGCCTTCAAAAAAATCCGCCGAAGCCTCACTTGCTTTTAGGGGAGTATCTATATATTATTTATTGTAAAGCGAGAATCGGATGGCCATCAACAGGGATCAATGCGATGTCAAAAGACAAGGTACCATCAGCAAAACGAATGGAGAAGCTTTGGTCGGCAGGACAATTTGCCTGCCCCGAATGCGGGTTCCAAATTGGGTTGGATACCTTGGAATTGATGCGCTTTAACGAATGCCCGAAATGCAAGGCGATTTTCTATGCGCCTCAGCGTGTGAAGGACTTTTACCTGTTCGCGCCTGCTGGTGGCGGCGGAATGGGATCTGTGTACAAGGCGGTTTCGCCACGGTTCCCCGATCGATTGCTGGCTGTCAAGCTCCTGGCACGAGAAGAACAAGGAAATCCAGGCAATATCCACGCACTGCTAAACGAAGCCCAAGTGTCGGGAAAATTCGCCGCCTGTGAGTTTTTGGCAGGTTGCCTTGATGCCGGATATGACAACGGCGAGTACTTTACGGCGATGGATTATATTGAAGGCGAACGTCTTGACAAGCGAATTGAACGGCTGGTTCGCCTGCCTGAACCCGAAGTGATCGCCATAGCGTTGCATGTCCTGGCTGCCGAGCAGCATATCTACCGGCATGGATTCCTGTTCCGGGACCTGAAGCCGGAAAATATCATCATCAATGAAAAGGGATATGCGATCCTGATCGATTTCGGACTCTGCATCTCGCGGGAACATGCCTTGAATCCTGACGAGGATTATGTGTCGGGTTCGGCATATTACCTCCCCCCCGAACGTTTGACAGGGCAGGGCGAAGACGCAAGGTCTGAAATCTATTCCCTGGGGATGGTGATGTACCATGCCCTGACGGGGAAGACATACTTCGACGCATCGGAAATCGATGCCTTGGCAAAGCGCCACTTGTCCAAGTTGCGAGTGTCCACGGAAGCTAAATTGGAAGAGATATCCCCGCCTTTGGCCGCCATACTCGGATCGATGATTGCACAAGAACCCGAATCAAGGCCGGGCAGCTTCGAGGAAGTATTCGTGGCGCTCAAGGCGTTGCTTGACTGAAATCCCATGGTGTGCAGGCGGGATGCCGTGAGCTTGTGCATGGTCGCCGATGAGCGGAAGATGTGTCAAGCGATTCTTCTGTAAATAACTAATGAAATCAGGAGTATCACGATGATCAGGCTGTTGGCATTGTTTGCATTGGTTGGCTGTGGAGTGCTGGTCGGCGCTCCCTTGTCCATTCATGTTTCCGTAGATGGTCGAGACGATGGCGATGGGAGCGCGGGTTCTCCTGTCCGTAGTTTTCGCCGTGCCGTCGAAATCCTGCGTGACTATCGCGCCAAGCACGGTGGTTTGCCTGATGGTGGTGCCGTCGTGACGTTTGGAGATGGCGTTTATCCGATAGGATCCGCAATAGAGTTGGGCGAACAGGACAGCGGGGTTGCGGGATCGCCTGTCGTGTTTCGCAGTGCGAATCGTGGCGGTGCCCGATTGAGCGGCGGCGTTGTCCTGTCGTCGTGGCGCGTTGTTGAGGATGCCAAGGTCTTGGCGCTATTGCCTTCTGGGGTACGAGGTCGCGTCCTGGAGGCTGACATGCCTGGAGATGGGAAGTTGCCCGGGTTCAAGAACGGCGGGTTGATGGGGGGAAGCAAGCGCGAATGGCCGATTGGATTGTTCCAGGGCGAGACCCGCTTGCCGATATCCCGCTGGCCCAACACGGGATTTGTCAAGACTGGCGAATGCCTGGGCAAGGAGACATCGACAAATCATGATGGATTGCATTATCTCCAGGGGTGGTTCGCATTTCCTGACAAACGCCTGGAGAAATGGGCAGAAGAACCTGACCTGTGGCTCCATGGATTGTGGTACTACGAATGGGCAGACTCCAGAACAAATGTGATCCGGATTGACGCGGAGGGCGGATCCATCGAGGTCAATGCGGAAAATGTATTTGGAGGCTTCAAGAAGCATGCCGATTTCTATGCGTTCAATGCAATCAGCGAACTGGATGAACCCGGTGAATGGGCTGTTGATCGCGTTCGTCGCAAGGTTTACTTGTTGCCGTCTGATGACGTAGCTCGCACTCCCGTGACGGTCGCCTTGAGCGAGAACCTTTTGGTCGGGCGAGGCCTGAAGCACGTTGTGTTCGAAGGGCTGGTCTTCGAGCATTCCCGACGCGATGCCATTTCGTTTTCTGGTTCAGTTGACGTGCATTTCAACTCCTGCGTCGTTCGCCACACAATGTCGCTGGGCATCGGACTGACGGGCAGCCAGGATTGCTCGGTGCGTGGATGCGACCTCTATGACCTGGGAGAAGGAGGAATCGCCCTGCAAGGAGGTAACTTCGAAACGCTGAAACCGGCAAATAACATAGCCGACAACAACCATATCAGCTGGTACGGGAAATTCATCCCTAATTACAAGCCGGGCATTGCGCTGAACGGAGTGGGAAACCAGGCAACCCACAACTTGATTCACCACTCCGAACATCAGGGAATCTCGTTTTCGGGAAACGACCACCGAATCGCTTTTAACGTGATCCACGATACATGCCTGCATAACGACGACGCGGGAGCCATCTATTCCTGTACCCGAGACTTCACCCAGCGTGGAACCGTCATCGAGTACAATTTCATCCATTGGACCGGCAAGAGCCCACGGGCGACCAATACCCACGCAGTCTATCTGGACGATTGGTCGTCAGGCATGATTGTGCGAGGAAATCTGCTGAGCCGCTGCACGTCCGCGATCCACCTTGGCGGCGGTCAGGACAATCTAGTGGAAGGAAACGTGTTGATGAATGCCGGCAGGGGAGTCTTGTTCGGGAGCCGAGGAATAAACACGTTTGCCAGACCTACGTCCGAAAAGGGCTTTGAAAGCGGTTTGATGCAAAAGCTGATCAAGAACAAGGCGCTGTATAGCTCTGGCGAATGGGCGCGGAAATATCCGAAGATGCTGGCGATCCTGGAACTGGAGGACGGTCAGTTTGCACACGAACCCCTGTACAACGTGTTCAAGGGAAACCTGACCGTCACAAGCGGAAAATGGGATTTCCGCGAGGAAACGATCAAGAAGCTCCAGTTGGTCTGCGAGGGCAACGAGTCGACCAACGAGGAGCCCGGATTTGTCGATTATGCGGGTTTGGATTGGCGTTTCAAGGCTGGCTCCTTGGGCGATAAGGTCGTCGGAGCGCAAAATCGGTTTGCGGAGATGGGACTGTATCCCGATCCGTTGCGGATATCACCTGCGGTGAAGTTCGGCGAGGGAATCACGCCGCCGAAGAAACTTCGGCTAGAGTATGCACGCGCCGCAGTGCGGATCGATGTTACCTTGATCAGCAAGCCGCAGGAAGGATTGACGGAGTACGCAGGCGATTTCAAACATTGCTCAATCCCGAATTGGGCACGAGGAAAGAGAATCGTCGCTTCCTTTGGAAATGCTGATCTGGAAGCCTGGAATTCTTACGAATTCGGCTTTGCTGCAAAGCAGGATTGCGAGGTCCTGTTTGAGTTGATGGGCGCCTACGGCGACAAAACGCTGGTTGACGCAATGGAGGTGACAGGCTGCGAGTTGAAGGATTTGGATCTTGAGGGAACAGGTGCCTGGGCAGTGAGGGACAACCGTGAGAGACCGCCTCTCGGCAATGTGAATCCGCCGTACGGAATCGTGGCTGAAGTGCCAGGTGTCAAACCCTTCTCGGGCAAATCGATGGCTTGCGTGAACCATGAGTGGCGCCTGGTCCAAAAGGTGTCGCTGAAAGCCGGCGTACCCGTGTATGTTCGCTTCAAGGCACGGGGGTGGTTTGAGGAATAGGTAGGTAGCATGCGATATTTAACATGGGTTTTGGCTGGAGTATTGCTGTCGCCCTCGATATTGTCAAGTCAACATGCCTATGGCAACTTGGAAGATTTGTGCTTTGGCTTGGCTGTTGAAGTCAGGCATGCCGAGAGCATTGCGGATGGCGTACGGATCCATCCTGGCGGACGAGTAGTGTATGCGGTTCATGGACCGTTGAGCGTCAAGGACTTGCGATTGGCGTGGGAGTCTGATGGGCCGTTGAAAATCCAGGCGATCCAAATCGGCATCCGCGAGAGCATCCAATTGTCGGAAACCATCGTATGGGATAATGCCGAACAAGAGCGAAAAAGCATCAAGCGCGCTTGCGGCTTGACGGATTTCGTGACAAGATTCCAGTACCAAAGGCGTCTAAACCATGCGCATGTTACGGCGAACAACCTGATTTTCCTGACTGTTGAGTCCCTGTGTCCGGACATCGTCGAGTTTCGGGGCTTGCGGCTGATGGGGCGCCGCATGAACCATGAGGTCTCTGGGTTTTTTGACGATCTTCGCGTCAAGAAAGTGGTTGATGGTGGGGACATTGCGCTTAGCTGGGGCGAATCTCGTCACGAGGTTGTGCTTGATCGTGGGTACCAGGTTCACGATGCGGGGCTGGACATGGCGAGTCTGTCGATTGGCGAACAGGTCGGCGCGTTTCATGTCTTGCATTCGCTGGCTCGTGGCGAGTCTGCTAGTGACGACCATGTAGGAACGTTGTTGATCGAGTACGAAGATGGCGTATTTGACGCGATTTGCGCCGTAAAGTCCTGGAATATCCAAATTGAAGATGGCGGCGGGACATGGTGGGGGCCAGCGACAACACTCTGGGGGCAGGCAGTCTATCTGCCCAAGGGCGAATTGGGTGACCATTGGACGGCAAAATACCAGATGTCCTACCTGAATCCACGCCCAAACGTGCCGGTCAAGAGAATCATCCTGTCAAAAAAAGACGATAATTACAAGGTCGAGGGAATCACGTTGGAGCGACCCGAAAGCACCCTGGTTGGTCTTGTCGAACCTGATCGGGCGACCTTCGAGGCAGGGGAGAAGCTGGGTTTCACCATGTACGAATATCGCGCGAAAGCCAATCCAGGACCACCCTCGGTGGCAAGCGTGGAACTGGTCAAGCCGGATCTGCAAGTCGAATTGGGGAAACTTGGCTTCCATCGCGAAGGGCATTATTCCTCAGCACGAGGAGAGGTGACGATACCTGACGATTGGCGACTGTGCGGTCCCGTCCGGCTAAAACTGTCAAGCGGGATTGCCAGCAGCGAGTTGGGATTGCTGTATCCTCGCGACTGGCGACCACGCCCCAACTACATTTCGATGATTGGAGGCGGGCATGATCCAAGGCAGGATTATGTGCACCTGAAACGACTTGGCTACGATGCATTCAAACTCCACCTCCCGTGGATTGTGAAGGCAAACGGGGACATCGATTGGAACGGATGGGAAGACCGATTCAAGACAATCGCCGATGCCGGCCTGAAAATCTCTTTCAGAAACCATATCACAAATCAGGTGTTCCCGCACCTCGAACAATGCGTCAGGCGTGTCACATACGAAAAGGACAAGGAGCCTGAAATCGCAAAGTCCTACGATCCTGCAGACGAAACATTCCGAAAAAGACTGGTCGAGTATTATGTCTCCAGCGCAAAGCTTGGGGCGACACGACCGGATCACATCATCTCAATCAATGCGAACTATGGGCTAAGGCAAGGGGTCGGCACCGGAAGGCTAACCGTCGGACCGGCGACTTTCCAGGCGTTCGTCAAGTCTCTCCAGCAGGAATTTACGCTTGGGGAGTTCAATCGTGCGACATCGCTGAACTTGGGGAGTTTTTCGGAGTTGCAACCTGACCACGTCCTTAATGACAGAACCCGTGTCTTATTGCCTCGCTTGTCCCGCGTTAATCACCAGCTACTGGCGAGCCTGCAGCGCGAGGTGGTTCGCGGAATCCGTCGGGTCAATCCCGGGATCCACTTGACGTTCAACGCGCCGTTCCACGTCAACGAACATACCATGCTTGGGCTGACTACTGAGGAATATTTGCGCTTGGCAACGGAGTACGGACCAGGTTCGATCTTCCATGAGACGGCGGACCGATATTGCCTGTCCTTCGCCAAGTGGATGCTGGCCAAGCGGACCTTCGGGCATTTGTACGGAGATGAAGGATGCCAGAATCCGCCTACGTACGAACATAATACATTCGCCTATTGCTGGATGACCGCCTTCCAATGCTGGGACGCACTCTATTGCCAGTGGTGGGGAGGCAAGCCGGCGCACCAGAATATCGCCCGACTCAAACCTGATTTCCAACTGGTCTTCAATGCCGAATATATCCCCGATCCAATCTGCCTGGCAATCTCGCTCAATGCCGCCTTCGAACAACTCCCGGATCTGTTCGGAAAACCGCTCCACTCGCAAAATTGGTCGCATTACTCCTTGGCAAACCTGCTCCGGGGAACAAATCTCAATGCCGATCGATACATGGTCGAAGAATTCCCGGAACAAGACCGAAACGTCAAAAGCAAGCTTCTGATCGATGATTCGACCAGGAGCATCAGCCAGAAGTTCGGAGATCGACTGGTTGACTTTATGGAAAAAGGAGGCGTCTTCCTGGGCTCGTTGGCGACGGATTCACTGAATCAATATCGATTCTACGGACGTTTCGGCATTGGCATCAAGGGGCAGGAAGTCGAAGGTTCGGATTTGGTTCGCCATGGAGGCGCATTCCCTGTCGTGGAGAAGCGCGTCGGCAAGGGAAAGTTGGTTGTTCTGACGAAGTGGTGGAGCAATCCAGGCTGGATGCCGGGCGCCACGGAAGAGTTGCGTCGAGATTTTATGGCACTGCTGAGACGTTATGGCGAGTTCGAACCGAATGTCAGTTGCGACGCAGTGCCCTTGTCTGTAATTCCGTATCGTGCCGTCAATGGCGATCTTGTCTTGTATGTCGTGAACCCGACGGTTCGCGCTTTGGATACGTGCTTAGATATCAAGGCATCGCTGATACGTCACAATGGAATTGTACGCGACATGTGGTCGGGACGTGAGCTGGAGGTTGAGCGTCGCGGCAATCGCGTGTTGGTGCGAACCCAAATCCAGCCAATGGGAGCCGCGACGATTTTGTTTAGGAGTCGTTAAAAAATCCCGGAATTGTTTTGAGCGGGGACGCGAATTTATTGGGGCTAGTAAGGGTTTTTTTTCAAGGTCACCGGGCCGAACAATCCGCTTGGGAGGCTTTCGGCTTCGAATTTTCGTTCCATGACATCGTAGTAGTCCCGTTGCTTGGGATAGAGCTTCTTCCAGGTCGGGAGCGTATCTTCGGCAAGGATGGCATTGGCCAAGGTATTGGTCACGGTGATCTTGATGTCGTTCTTGCCCTTTTTGAGTTCGCAGGCGATGCCATAGGGAGGCCAGGTATTCGTGGCTAAATCTTCTCCATTGATGGTAATTAGGCAGGAGTACTTTACCTCGCCAAATTCCAGCAAGTACACTCCTTCCTCATCAAGGTCGAATTCGCAACGATACGCCGCCTTGCCAGAGAATTCCTTGCCCAAATACTGGGACCAATCGCCAAGCTCAACAGGGATGACAGGGGAATTTTCACTCAAGTCCTCCGTTTCAAGGAAGCGATCCCGTACCCAATTGCGTTGGATTGCCTGCAATGTCCACCCTTCGTTCAAAGTCTTTACCAGGGTAAAATCGAGATTCTGCATCTCGAGGACTTCGGTCGCGAATGGGAACAGGTCCTTCTCCAACAAGAACATGGCGGAGGAATGCCTGTCGAACATGTACTCCACGGAATCTCCCTTGCGATAGGTTGCCAGATTGAACTGATCTCCGTAACACAAATCGATTTCAGACAATTTCGAGTACTTGGATTTGAAGTTGATCTTCAGTTTTTTCGGAGTGTCGGTTTCGTTGACGATGAAGAAAAGGTCGTAATCCATGCCTTGCCGCTTGGTGACTCTGATGTCGGGACACGGCGGATCGAGGGTCACCAAGGGCTCGATCTGATCCAATTGCGTTTCATCGAGTACGCGCAAGCCGGCTTTCTTGAATTTCTCAACCTTTGCCAGGGCGCGGGGATCCATGTCGTGCTCGCGAGGCAAGATCAACGTGTCGTAGGTCATCGAGCCGACCTTGACGCCTCGGTTTTTCGAGTACTTGGCGTCACACAGCGCATCGTCATCGACAAAATCGAAATCGACTTGCCTGCGCATCAGTTCCTCGGACGCATTTTCATGGACTTGGGCGGCTCGTTCGCCACGGCTGGCGCCTCCCCAAATCGAACGGACATCGTAGAAGAACATGGTTTTTGCGCACGCACGCCCTTGGCGGAGGAAGTAGCACAGCCAAGTGATGTATTGGTGAAGCGACTTGCTGCAATCCCATTGTGGATCGCCAGGTCCGCAATGGGGACGTGGATTGACGTACAGCAAATGGTCGCGGGTGGACATCTCATAGCAAGACAGAACAAATGTGTTGATGCCGCGTACAGCCTGGTAGTCAACCAGCCACTTGAATTGCTCTTGGGTCAAGCCGTTGCCGAAAACGGCGCCGGTCTCAGACAGCGATAGGTCCAGCTTCGATTGACGGGCAATCGACGATGCGTACTTAGGGAAGATGTGCGACCTGCCGCCAGGGAACAATTGACGCCAAATCACGTCGACGCCAGGCATGTCCAACCCACGCAAAACCCGCATGATATGCCCATATCCATGCAGTACGTTGTTGCGTGGATCGTCCTCGCCGCCGAAGTGGCCGCCTGAGATCAGCTTGTGCTCGCGGCACCAGCTGCGGATCGGATACACGAAACGCTCTGCGAACAACTGGGAGCGGACATCCTGGTAGTCAATCCTGGCTCGCCGATGCTCCTCGGGGTCATCGTCTGCCGGATTGGTGATCAAGACATCGAGGAATGGCATGATGTCATAGCCTTTCCGTTCCTTGAAGACTTCTGCGAAGTCCCAGGTCCATGCATGTTTGCAAAAGCATGCCTCGTCTTGAAAGACGTACTTGATGGTCTTGCCGATTTCTTTGGGGACGGCTTCAAGATGCCGCTGGTGGGTCAAGGCAATGAATGCCTCGGCGACTCCCGGAGTCAGCAGGTTGGGGTAGGCGTAGCGCCCGTCAGGCAATTTTTCCGGCAGCGTCTTGATGTACGCCTTCCCATCCTCGCCGCGAGCGATCGCCTGCTGGCGAAAACGATCGGGATCCACCGCCATCACCTGGCCACAGGCATTGCCCGACGGCCAGCCGCCCTCGTCGTACAACCAATAATGCATCCCGATTTTCTTGCAGTGCAAGACCATTTCGCGTACGAAATCGAAGTATTCCTTCGACAAGTACGGGAGATCCAAGCGCGTTTCCATCAGAATGGGTCTGAATTCCGGAGGCTCTGGATGAAAGCAAACGCTACGGAGCTCTTTGTCAGCCATGTCATCCAGCTGCCATCGGCACTCGTCACGGTCGATTTTGTCGTTGATAATCCAAAAATAAGCTGGTGAGCATTCGGCTGGCGGGTAAATGTCTCGTTTCATTTCAATTCCTTGGATCTTGATGGTGGGGCAATGCATTCTTGTGAGTTCAAGAAATGTGTTTCATTTTTAAGGATTGTCAAGACCTTTACGCAGTTTTCTTTCGTTTGCCCAAAATCAAACAAAGACTACATTACGACATACTTCAAAACGTAATTCAAGCAAATAGGAATTGACCATGACCAACGCATTTTCACTCAAAACCGGATTCCTCCTCCTATGTGTCTCGGTAACGGCTTTCGCCCAACAAAAAGGAGGATACCTTTTCGCACGCATGCACCCGCAAAACTACGGACGACTCTACTACTCAATCTCACGAAATGGAACCGATTGGATAACGCTAAACGAGGGAAAAAACGTCCTCCCCGACTATCTGGGACACCCTGATCTTATCAAGGGAGGAGACGGAAAATGGCACATGATAGGAGTCGTCTTCGGACAGGGAATCAAGCAACCATACCCAGTTCATTGGCAATCCGACAATCTGGTCGCCTGGACCCCGACCAATCTCCCGCACCAGATCATGGCTGTCGACCACCTGGACCATAGAAATGACGGTGGCTGGTTCGGTGCCCCGAAGCTCGCCTACGACCCCGAGACCAAACAGTATGCGATTACCTGGCATGCCGCCAAGAAGAATACGGTTGGCAACCAGCAAAACTGGGAATCGATGCGGACCATGGTCATTCTGACAACCGATTTCGTCAACTTTACAAAAGCCAAGTACCTCTTCAATTTCACGGAACCGGAACAATCGATGGCAACAATCGATACGATCCTGAAAAAAATCGATGGAACCTGGTATGCGATTATCAAAGACGAGCGCTGGCCCAAGACTGTCCCAACCGGAAAGACCATCCGAGTCGCCAAATCAAAAGCAGGAATGCTCGGACCATACGAAAACCCGGGTGCTCCAGTGACTCCAGCCTGGAGAGAAGCGCCGACCTGTGTCCTCTCGCCTGACAACAAACCAAGAATCTATGCCGAACAATATCCCCACAAATACGAACTCTACCAAGCGGATACGATGAACGGTCCCTGGGAAAAAGTCGATTTCACACCACCAGAAGCTAGGCACGGATGCATTGTCCAAATTAATGAGGGCGAATTCAATGCCCTAATGAAGGCATACGGTCCGAAAAACTAGGTCAGTTCCCCAAAAGAAACTGGAAATGGCAACTTAATTTTTGAACGGCTCCTTAGGTGCGTAAAGGTTTTCTTGGCATTGGTTTTGTCAGAAAGCTCCATGTCTCTCTGCTCCTCGAGACAAAAACGAAGTTTCACTTTCTAACTTTTCGTTTTCTGAGCTGAAGGTGTTCCCCAGTCCACCCCGGGTGTTCTTCCCGAACTGGAGATGCTCCATAGTCCACCTCGTGTGCCTTTTCCCAAACTGAAGGGCCCCAGTAGCTACCCCGGGTGCCTTTTTCAAGCCAAAAGCCTTCATAGACCACCCCGTGTGCTCTCCCGAACTGAAGATGCTCCATAGTCCACCCCTTGTGCCTTTTCCCAAACAGAAGGCGCCCCAGTGGCCACCCCGGGTGCTCTTCCCGAACTGGAGATGCTCCATAGTCCACCCCCTGTGCCTTTTCCCAAACTGAAGGTGCCCCAGTGGCCACCCCGTGTGCTCTTCCCGAACTGGAGATGCTCCATAATCCACCCCTTATGCCTTTTCCCAAACTGAAGGCGCCCCAGTGGCCACCCCGGGTGCTCTTCCCGAACTGGAGATGCTCCATAGTCCACCTTGGGTGCCTTGCCTGCGCCGAAAGCACTCCACGGACCACCCAGGATGGTGACTTCATGGTTTCACCACGCCAAAGACATTCGGAGACTGCCTTAGGTGCCTTCCCAAGCCGAAAGTGCCCCATAGACCACCCGGGGTGGTAACTTCATGTTTTCATCGCACCGAATACCTTCGGAGACCACCTTGGGTGCCTTGCCTGAACCGAAGGCGCTACACAGGCCACCTTGGGTGCCTTGCCTGAACCGAAGGCGCTACACAGGCCACCTTGGGTGCCTCTTTCTTTGATTTTTATTCATGCATGCATTCTTTGCAATTATAGTGAAATATTTTAGTATTCATTTTTTGTTTTTCGACCTTTTTCTCTTTCAGTCCTAGATGTCTTTATCGCGCCAAAGACTTCCTTGATAGCACCCCAGCTAATCCTTTTCGTACTTGAAATAATCTTCTGGAATGCCAGCGGTCATGGCGATCACAAAAAAGTTTGGCTGTCAATTGGCTTCATTGCAGTATTCTGCATGATTCTTCATTTGCTTGCAAAAATCATAATAGAATGAATGAATATTATTGCAATATTTTTCGAACGACAAAAAATGACAAAAATAAACGAAAAAAGTGCCAAAATAAATTTGCACTGCTTGATTCTAGCAGTATTTTATGGGTTGGAATCGTTCGAATTAGGGTGTTTGTGCTTGAATTGAGACTAAAAAAGAAGGGGAGGGCCCATGGGCTGCGTGAAATTTACCTACGACGAGTCGTCAGGAACCGTCCTGATGCTGAACTTTCGCTTCAATGCCATGATGCGGGACTTGCTGAAGCGGGAAATGGCGCCAAAGCCGGAAGAACCGGTGAAGCAGGCGGAACCCCCGGAGAAAGGGGAGGCTGGGAAAGGGGAGGAGGTGGAAATTCAGTACTTGCCCAGGTTCGGGGACTACCTTGGCAAGCTGGAGCGCCTCTTC
>JAGVUR010000154.1 GCA_019136135.1 Verrucomicrobiota bacterium | reverse complement strand
GAGGGCGCCCCGTTCGACTTGCATGCCTAATCCATGCCGCCAGCGTTCATTCTGAGCCAGGATCAAACTCTCCATCGCAAAAATGGAAAGGCTCGCCCGGAACCCCACGGGGGGACGCCGGGCCTGACCTGTTCTACTTTCAATTTCTCTAAGGGGGCTCTCCCCGGGCCCCGAGGGGACAGGGGGGAGCTTTAGATTTCTACATAAACAATCGCATCATATTGCGCTGCTCGATTTCCAAAGAACCGCGCCGACGAAACCGGAAAACCGGAAAAATCGGCGATTCGACTAAGTTACACCGCGAACGCGCTTTTGCAAGCAAACGGGGAAAACTTTTTCGATTTTTTTTGCCGCCGCCGTTCCGCAAGGGAACCAGCTTTCTGCGACGGACTAATAAGCTACACCGTAATTGCCTTTTTGCAAATCAAAAAAAGCTTTTTTTACGTTTTTTTTGATTATTTGCCCAGCCCGTCCGGGCCGACCGCCCCGTCCGACTAGGAACGCCCAGTTCCGCCGCTTTAGCGGCGACATCGCTTGAGTACGAGCACCCCGGGTGCCCGTACTCGAACTGTTACCATGGCATCAACTGCTTTTTTTAGGATTACTTGTCGAGGAACCTGGTCTGGATCACAGTAAATTTGTTCAGCCATGCGTCTCGATGCAGGTGTGCGAGGACGGTCTGTGTCGCGAGGATGCTGCAGAACCGTTCAGTTCCCGCGACCTTGAAGATGATTGGATTTGTCAGGGTATCCTTGATGTCAATGAAGGTATCCTTGTCCATGTCCTTCATTTCTTGGAGCTGTTGCGCGACAATGGCGAGGGTGTAGTAGTCAGACCTGGTTGTGAGGAGGTTTGCGGTCCTACCGATGAATGCTTCCTGTTCGCGGTCGTTTTTGGCATTGAGTTTGTTTGCGACTTCCCGCATCATGGTTGCGGTTGCGCCCCTGAATGGGGAAGGCAGGTCTTGGAACCAGGTTGCGGTGAACCATGAATTGTCGATAGTGGTTGTAGCGAGCCAGTTGCTGTAGTTGAATTTTTCCTTTGGATCATCTGGATTTGCCGGCGGTGGCGTGATGATTTTCCCGTTATAGTTGTCCGTCCAGTCGATTCCATTGAGCAGTTCGAGCCAGACTCCATTGTTTCTGGTGTTTGCGTTCAGCGCCGGGACAGTTGATTTTTGCGGTCCGAACTTCACTTGGTCCAGGATGATTGCGTCTCCACCGTCGTAGGAGCCGAATTTTGCATCTGTTGGGTGGGCGAAATGTGTCAACCGGATTGTCCGATGCGGCTCTGCGCGATGAATGGCTCCGAGTTCCCACAGGGATTTCATGTTGTTGTTTCGGATATATGCCGTCGACACCTTGATGGTCGTGTCTTGATTTTCCTCCAAATCGTGTTGATAGGCTGTATCATTGACCTTGTAGTTGGAATTGATCTTGCCGATGGTTCCCGCGTTGTTTCCTTGTATTTTCCAGAACTTTGAGCGGTGGTTGCATCTCGGGTCTTCCGCTTCCATGGTCATTTCAAAGGGCGTTTCGACTGTATCCAGGAACCAATATGAGATATCGGGACTATCGTCGATCATCACCTTGCCTTCGCCGTCCTTATGGTATTGGTTCTCGTAGTTGTTGAAATCGTCGATGTTATCACTCGTTACGCCAGGCAGGCTAAATGTGAACGCAAGCTCGACCGGGTTCGCGGGCTTGCAGAATGCCAGGTCGTAAATCAACGGCTCATCCCCTACCTCGTCGTTGGTCAACGCCATGTACGCCGCAACGATTTTGAGCTTGAGCTTGACGTTGTCATGGGCCTTCGGGTAGTACGTCGTTATCAAGTTGCCGCTGCCATCCGCCGTTTGCGATACGATCGGATCGTCCTGGAAGGCGGCCAAGGCCAAAATCTGGCGCAGGAGGTTGACCGTCAGGAATTCGTCGTCGTCATCCCAGTTTCCGTCCTTGACCTTTTGATGGAAGCTGCCGTGCCTGAAACTCGTTTCGACGTATGCGGTGTCCTCTCCATTCCAGGAGACGCTGAATTCGCACTGGATTCCCAGGTAGGCACCAAGGTCATCGCCGAGTTTCTCGACCAAGTCATCGCCCGTGATGCCATTGAACAGATTGACGAGTTCGACTTCAAAGTCCTGATCCAGCACCAACTGGTACTTTCTCGTATCTTCGTCCAATCGTCTTGACACATGGAACGTGGCTTTGAGTTCATTGAAGTAGGGAACCGATTCGTTGCCGCAGTAGGCCGGCTCCGGACATTGATCAAGTTTCGTCGATGTGTTTCCGGCGATGAATTGCCTGATCTTGTCCAATGCGCCAGCGTCGACAGTCGCAATGTCGTCCGCATCACAATAGTCAATCAGGTTGGCCGCAACATGGGTGCCGACAGGTACGTCGTCCTTGTCCTTGATCTTCCCCAGGTATGGGATCCCGACAGCGGCATTGTTGTCGGCATTTTCGGGCGAGAGGGTAAACGGATGTGGTTGATCGTTGGCGAAATTGGTTGGTTCGATGGCATTCCAGTTATTTCCCCACTCGGTTCCGCTCAGGTCGAAGCGATCATAGATTTTCCCGGGGGCTGGCGTTTCGCCGTCTGGTATCCAAAAACCGTCCGGGTCAAAGAAAGCATCAGGTTCATGGATGCTGAAGAATCTAAATCTCTGAAGCGGATCGTCCAGATACGTCATGGTCAGATCCAGTTTTGCTTGCAGGTGCTCGTGTGAAAGCCAGGGAAGACGTCGTTCCCCTTCGCTTTCATCCATTATGTCAACGACGTTTTTTGGCGCTCTGATTTCCTGGGCATGCTTTCCGAGCCTAAGTGTATTTTCCTCGTCGATCTGGTTTTTCGTCGTCTCGTCCTCCGTGAGATTAAAGACGAATTCCGGTTCGGTTCCTGGGTTGTTGTCATAGGTTGTCTTGAAGCAATATGGGAACTCAGTTGACTTGACGAGTTTCGGCGCATTGTCGTTTTTCCGTCTTGTGACGAGTCGATTGAAGTCGAGCTTTGCTGCATCTTCGAGAAGCAGGTAACCGTATCTTCCAATGAGATTGTCATCTGAGTCTTCGACTTCGACGAATCCTGCCTGATCGAGGATTCCGGCATAGTTGAAAGCCGGATCCCAGGCTACGACAAGCAAGTCCCCGAAGGATCTTTCCTGGAAGTCGGGTTCTTCTTCCTCTTCGCCAGGTTCGCCGGGACTGGCTTCGACGGCGATTTTCTCGATGGCATAGAACTGCGAGTACGGCGTATCAGCATTTTCGGCATACAAGTCCCATTCGTCAAGGATTGGGTAGTACGAGTAGCCGGCATCCTCATAGATTCCCCATGCGGCTCTCAGCTGCGCCTGGATCCTTTCAAGTGCCGATTCGGCAAGCAATCTGACCTGAACCTGGTCTGCCGCAGATTTGGCGATGGTCCTGCCTGTCCTTGCCGAGAAAGCAAAAGACAGCGCGATCATCATCACGAAGGTGAGGATTCCCAGTGTGAGCAGCAATGCTGAGCCGCGTTCGGGGGATGTTGAGATTGGCCTAGTCATTGAGCAACGCCCTCCAAGAGTCTTTTTTCAAGGGAACAATCGAGATGAAATCCCGCCTTGTTTCCTGTATTCTTGCTTCTCTCAGGGTTGGCGCGCCGCCCTGGCCGCCGATTGGATCATCGTCATCCAGGAGCATGGCGTCGGGATTGAAGAAGGAGGTTTCGATTTCCAGCGACAATCCACCGTCAATGACATTGATCCTGAATTTCCTCACTCCATCGAAGACCGCCCTGTTATCCGAGAAAGTCTGGAGTTCATCTGGATTGGCCGCTACTTTCCTAATGCCTGTATTGATTTCCTGCTCCAGCGCATGCCTTGCTTCTTTCGGATCCAATCCCGTCCAATTCGCCAGCAGTGTTGACCCCTGTTCGAAAAAGAATCGATTGAGCTGCGCCTTGTCCTTGTCAAAGGCATAAATCAAGAATATCGGGAAGATCGAGTCATTGCTTTCGCTGGCGAAGAATGCGAGATAGACATCTCCCTTTTCGGAGTCTTCCAGTTCTTCGATGTTGGTATCCAAGTACGTATTTCCGTTGATATCTTCGATATTCAGGTCGTCATTGACCTTCCAGAAGCAACGAGGGAAAGTCATTTCGGGTTCGGAAGAATACATCATATTCCTGAGGTCATGTTCGAGAAGGGACATCACGACCTGCGCGTTTTCCATTGTCTCGGCAATATGACGGCTGCCGGCCCAAACGCGTTGCGCACCAAGGACGAACTGGAATAGAAATCCCATGATCACGATGATCAACGCCACCGTGACCATGATTTCAACCAAGGTGAAACGCCTGCTCGATTGACCTGCTCGATCTATCACAATCAATTCCCAATGCTACAAACCCATATTGAACACATCGTAGACGTATTCGACTCGTCGCCGCGAAGCCTTGGGAAATTCTACTGGCCATTCCAATTCGATTTTCAGCCGAATGTAACCATCGTTTTTCTCGGGGCTACTGACAAGCGCCAACACCCTGAAATCTGTCTTTTCGTCCACCTCGTCTTCATTTCCCAAGTCGGAAGGTGCATTTCCGCGATAGCTTAGCACCTGGAAAACCATCTCGTCATCCCGCTGGAAGACTGTTCCCCCGATCCGGTTCCACTGCTCTCCATTGCAGTCTTCAGCATCCACGTCCGCATCATTGGTCTCGGAAAGCGAATCGTGCCAATTGACCCAATCGTCCTTGATCTTGACCTTCAGCCTCTGCACCAGCTGGTCGGCCGCATTGGCGGCATACGTCTCGGCAACAGCATCCCGCGTCGCGGCTGCCCCAACCGGGAACAAGCCCATGATGCTGCAGACGCCTATGGCCAAAACGCCCAGAGCAAGAACAACCTCGACTAGATTGTAGCTGGAAAGACGACGCATCGACGCTCCATGACTTTTAACGAAATAAAGAAATCCACGTACCTTGGTTTATAATACCATATTTAATAATAACGAACAAAATGGATTGCTTATTGCCAGTTCGCCTAGACAAATCGAGCCATGTCATCGCGATAACGCGTTCTAGCGGGGGGTTCCTCGGCCGGCCACCCAAGCGCAACTACAGCCACCGGAACTACAGACGACGGCAAGTCAAACAACTTGCGAAGCGCTTCGACGCGATCCTGACGGGGATGGACGCCCAGCCAACAACCACCCAAAGACAGGCACTTGGCAGCCAACAACAAATTCTCCGTCGCCGCAGAACAATCCTGAAGCAAGTACGACAGTTCGCCGCCATGGGCGCGGGACAAGTCGCCGCAAACAACGATCCCAAGAGGTGCGTCAACCAGAAAACGCCCATTGGGCAAGCAGGACGCAACCGACTTCCGGGATGACTCCGAACGCAAGACGATGAACGACCAGGGATCCTTCGCACAAGCGGAAGGAGCACTCGAGGCAGCCGACAACAAGTCATTGATCAAGTCGTCCCCGACAGGACGCAATTGGAAGCGCCTGACACTGCGGCGACCATACAACAGGTTCAACTTGGGATTCAATCCGCCGCCCGCCCCAGACGTTCCGGTGGATTCGACGCTTTCTCCGCGAACCTTGCGAATGGTGGACGTCGTGGAACGACCATCGACGAACTTGATGAATACAAATTGTTCGACGACTGGCTTGAGCACCGCGTATTCCTCGCGATCCAGCGTTTCCTCGGTGTAGTCGCCGCCCTTCACATAGATATCAGGGCAAACCGCCTTCCAGACTTCTGTCGCCCTAACGTTGTCAAACACGACTACGGCATCAACGCATTGCAGGCTTGCCAGCAGGAACGCCCTGTCGTCTTCTGAAACGACAGGCCTTGTCGGTCCCTTCAACTGCTTGACCGAGGCATCGCTATTGACTGCGACGAGGAGCGCGTCTCCTGCCTGCCTTGCCTGATTCAGGTATTCTGCGTGTCCGCGATGGAGAAGGTCGAAGACTCCATTTGTCCCGACGAGTTTCCGTCCCGAGGCCCTCAAGCTTTCTCGCCACTTCGCGGCTTCCTGCAAATTCATCACCTTTGATGCAATATCCATTCTTGCCTCCATTTTACTTTGCCGAGACCACGGACACTCCCGGCATGAGCATCGCCGGCTGCCTACTCTGCTCATCCACTTCCGAACTCAACAGAATTTCGCCTTTGATCAGATCCAGGATATTCCCTGCGACCATTGCATTCTTGACACGTCCCACGATTTCGCCGTTTTCAATGACGAAGCCCAGCGCCACATTTGCCGAGAAGTCGCCATTTGCCAAGTTGCCCTGCCCAAATCCTAGCAATTGCTTGATATAGAGTCCGCGCTTGACGGACTTGATCATGTCGTTTTCCCGGATGGTTCCCGGGAACACGCATGGGGAAATCGGTCCCCCGCCACCGCCAGTCGGTTCCACGCCGACCAATCCAGCCGTATCCAGGTCGTATAGGAAGAGTTGCAGGATTCCGTCCTTGACCAGATATCTACGCCTTGTCGGCAGTCCCGCTCCATCGAAAGCCGCTGACGAGGGATTGAAATCTATGAACGGATTGTCTTCGATGGTCAGGCTAGGCGATGCGATTTGCTGTCCCAGCTTGTCCTTCAAGGGCGATGTTCCCTTGTACACGGCACGTCCGTTCATTCCGCCCAAGATCGGCATGAGGAAGAGTGCCATCATCCTTGGCGGGAGGATGATGGGATACTCACCGTCCGGGATTGCTGCCTGTCTCGAAGCCCATTCCAGATCCCTGGCGATGGTCTGCTTGATGTAATCCTTATCATACAAGTGATTCACCTCCATCCAGTTACGCCTGGCACCTGAAAACAGCATGTCGGTCCCAACCGTCTTCTGAATTCCTGCGCCGAGCGACCAAGTGGTAT
>JAGVUR010000103.1 GCA_019136135.1 Verrucomicrobiota bacterium | reverse complement strand
GTATAGTCCTTGTCGCCGAGCCTGGATTGGATCCTGATGATTAGTTTTGGCTGGTCGGTTGGCTTTGCGACTGGAAGCTCTGTTCCGTACTTGGTCTTTACGAGCCTTTGGATTCTCTGGATCATTGGCTCCAGTTGCGGATTCCTGTCGTATTGCAGGAAGATTTTCGGCGTGTTGCCTTGGATGATATCGACTGAGTTTGCGTAGGCGAGAGAGGTGCACAGCGCCAAGGCGACCAATTGGGTTTTCATGAGGCGACTCCTTGAAATGGGTTGGGTAGGTTCATTAAGGTAAGCACAACTTAGTTAAGTTCAAGACGATGGAGTATTTTTGGGAATCAGAAAAATCGGCACAAAGGCAACGTGGATAAGGCTGGTTGTTTTGGCGGTAGGCAATCAGCTGATTTTGATTTTCCGTTGAGTTTGAAATCGGTTTTGTTGTCATTGAAAGAATTTGAATGGGGTATATATTGCAAGTCTGTCAACTATATATTTACTCCTTGCCTGCGAGTTCAGGTCGAGGATTTTTGCTTATAATCAGGTGGTATCATGTCAGTACGTTCGATTGTCTTGGGCTTGTTGGGTGCGATATCGGTTTGCGGCGCGAGTTTTTTCAACGACCGTATATTGCGTCAGACCTTCCTGGTTGGGAACAGCATGCCGGTTTCCGTTTACGGAATGCTGATTGTTTTTGTGGCGTTGATCAATCCTTGGCTGGGCAAGCGTCGCTTCACGGCAGGTGAATTGACTGTGATCATGGCGATTACGCTGGCGAGTTGCCCTGTTCCTGGTTCGGGTTTGTTGCGTACGTTCACATCATCGCTGATCATGCCTGTGCGATATCAGCAGACCGAGGCTTCCTGGCGCGAGAACAAGATCCTGGACTACATTCCCGAAAGGATGCTTCCCGACTACAAGAGCAACGACGCGGTCCTCGACGGCTTTTCAGCCGGCTTGGGCGAAGGCGACAAGCATGCGAGCTTCAGCAGCATTCCCTGGAAGGAGTGGCGCCGCCCGGTCGTATTCTGGACGCCGATGATCGTTTTGTTGTGGTTTGCGATGATTGCGCTAAGTACGGTCTTGCATCAACAATGGTCTAGTCACGAGCATATACCATATCCCATAGCCGGGTTTGTTGATTCGTTGCTGCCCGCTAAAAATTCTTGGGGCAGCACGATGTTCAGGACCAAGTTGTTTTGGATTGGATTGGGGATGGTTCTGTGCATACACTTGAACAACTATCTGTGCGTATGGTTTCCCGAGCAGATGATCCCTGTTCAATTGCGCTTGCCTCTAGGCGGTTTCGGGCGGGTGTTCCCGATTGTTACCCGGGGTGGTGGTTGGTCCTTGTTCTGGCCGACGATTTATTTCACGGTGCTTGGAATCTGCTTTCTGATTCCGTCTGACATTTCGTTTACGTTTGCCGTTGCCCCTTGGTTGTGGGCGATTGTCTGCGGCTTCCTGGCGCAATATGGAATCACATTGACCCAGCCTATCGAAGGCTCGTACTGGTACACCTGCCTCAATGCCAAGATGTTCCTTCTGTACGGCAGTACGGTCGGCTTGTTCCTGACCATCTGCTATACGGGACGGTACTACTATTGGAACGTATTGAAGACGGCATTGGGCTTGAATCGCGGCAAGGATCAGGCGCCTGGCCTTCAGACCTGGGGCTGCCGTCTTTTCATCGTGTTTATCGTTTTGTTTACCGCCTACCTTGTTTACGCCGGAATGGACTGGCAGCTGGCGGTCATGTACTCCAGCGTGATTGTTATCTTCTACGTGGTGATGGCCCGTATCGTATGCGAATCAGGCTTGTTCCATTTGCAGTTGAACGTGTTTCCATGCTGCATCATCTGGGGCTTGCTGGGGTCGGTCAATCTTGGTCCGAGGACCTTGTTGATCATGCAGACAATTTCCGTGGTCTTGATCTGCGATCCTCGGGAGTCGCTGATGCCATTCATGATGAATTCGATGAAGATGCTTGAGCGTCAGCGTCAGCCTTTGGGCAAGACAAGCTTCTGGGCTGGTGTCGCTTTGATTGTCGGCTTGGCTGTTGCCTTGCCATTGACCTTGTATCTCCAGTACGATCATGGCAGTGCGATTTGGGAAGGCTGGGCCGAGGAAGCTGTTCCGAGGATGCAGTTCAACAATGCGATCGCCGTGAAGCAGAAGTTGCTTGCCCAGGGTGTATTGGAGCAGTCCGAGTCTGTTTCTGGCTGGGCTCGCTTTGCGAATATGGCTCCCAACGGCATGTGCATGTGGAGCTTTGTGATCGGCTTGGCGTTGGTGCTTGCTTTTAGTGCGGCTCGCTTGCGGTTCACATGGTGGCCATTGCATCCGATGATGTTTGTGACATGGAACACGCCGCACATGCCGTCGCTGGCAGGTTCGTTCTTCATCGGCTGGGTCATCAAGAAACTGGTGATCAAGTATGGCGGCACTAATGTTTATGCCAAGGCTAAGCCGTTTATGATCGGCTTGATCGCAGGTGAAATCCTAGGTGCTATCTTGCCTAGCGTGGTGGCGGCAATCTACTATTTCGCCACGAACGGCGAAATGCCGAAGGCCTTCAGGGTTTTGCTTGGTTGATGGCAAACTCGACCGGGTTTTCCTGGGAAAGTAAGGGGGTGCATGAAATGAAAATCCGTGTTTGGCAGTGGATTTTGGTGTTCGTCTTGTTTTCAAGCCTGGGAAGCCTCGGTATGGAATTTGATTTTACGAAGGGATTGTCGTCGTGGCAACGTGTTCCCGATGTGGCGGGTTGCGCCGAACTTGAGCAACGCGATGGCATTCCCGTTGCTGTGGTACGTGGCATGGGAAAAAATGGCGGCTTCCAGACTCGCCCGTTGCGTTTGGGCGTTGATTTGTCCGCCGAGAAGCCCTATGAGGTCAAGGCTCGTTTCTGGAACTTGGGTGTTGAGCGCGGCGTCGTTGGGTTTTCCGTGTGCTGCAACGATTCATCAGGTCGTCGCCTGGTCCAATACTCTTGCTGGTCATCTGGGGAATGCGAAGCGGAGACTCGTGCTCAGGAACGTCAATTTGTTGTTGGTCCCGGAAGTTTATGTCCATATCCAGCCGGCACGGATCATCTGGTTGTCCGATTTTCGTTTTGGTCCAATGATGGCGCCGGTGCCGGTGCGTTGGCGATCGAGCGTGTCGTATTGACGGAGCAGGAATTGAAGGAGGATGCCTGGCCGCCTTCGATCGTGCTTACTTGCGGAGATTTGAGCACCCGCTTCGAGGCACGGTCATTTTGGACTCCGTATCGTTTGGATTATCGCGGTGTTCGACTGGGGAAGGATTCCTTTGGAAGCCATTGGGGGACGACGGTTACCTTCCGTGGGATGCGTGGTTTTGTTGGCAGCGGTCATAGGGAGAACGAAGACGAGGTTGTGGAGTCTGTCGAGCTTCTTCGTGATGGTGAAAAGGTTGACGTTGTTGCATTGGGACGGGGAAAGACTGAACTGGCTTTGACTGGACGTGAGTTTTTGTTCAGGAAGCACAGTTCGCTGTGCGGCAAATTGCGATTGGTTTGCGAAACTCGGTTGACCGGGGAAGTCCTAGAGGAAACCGTGACCATGCGTTGCGACGAGGACTTGCCGATGTCATTGGTCTACCACTTCATGCATCCTTGGCTGGTGACTATGAGCGATTATCTGGCTGAAGGATTGGACGGGAAAACCATTTCCGGCGAGTTTGTCGGGGATGATGGTGGCAGGATCGAGGTTCCCGTCAAGTGGAGCGCCGTGTACAGTCGTCAATTGGGGAAGGGCACCGTGACCTCAATTGTGGAAACGCCAAAGGGATATCCCTGGCTGATCCACTATTGGGATCGGAAGGACATTTACAGGAAGCATTATTTCGTTTGCTTTAGGAATGCGACGATCCCTCACGGAATCGACTTGCGGTATCGTTTGCGTACCAGCGCTTTCGAGTGCGATGCCGAGTCGTGGCATCAACGTGCCATGGAATTGGGGCGGAAGGGAATTGTTACCGATTGAGGGCTGGGGATGCTAGTTGGCGGCGAGGTGAGTTTTCTTGGCGTGATGCTGGTCTGCGTGCTTTGCGGATTGGCGGGATTTGTGGACGCGATTGCCGGCGGCGGCGGGTTGATTTCGTTGCCGGCGTACTTGATTGTTGGCTTGCCTGCGCAGGTTGCCGCGGGGAGCAACAAGTTGTCGGCGTGCCTTGGTTCGAGCATCGCGATCGTCAAGTATGGTCGAAGTGGTGCGATTCGCTGGCGCGAGGCGCTGGTAGGTCTCGTGCTGGCCTTGGTGGGTGGAGGCTTGGGAGCGTCATTGGCGGTATCGTTGCCAGAGCGTGCGCTGAAGTGGTTGATCGTTGGCGCATTGCCTTTTGTTGGCGGCTACATGGCTTTTCGCGGCGTCCCTAAAGACGGTGGCAACGGCATTGACGAGGAGCGCAAAGGGGTAGGGTTGTGGCTTCCACCTGCGTGCCTTGGCTTGGGAATCGGGTTGTACGACGGGTTGGTCGGACCTGGTTCGGGTACGTTCCTGATTGTCGCCATGGTCGCTTGGATGAAGTATGATTTGGTGACGGCGTCCGCAAATGCCAAGGTGTTGAATTGGGGTGCGAACGTGGCTTCGTTGGCTGTGTTTATCTTCAATAGGTCAGTGCGCTATGACATTGCGTTGCCGGCCGCCGTCGCGACGATGATTGGCGGCTATCTTGGCGCGACATTTTGCCTGAAGTTCGGCTCCAGCTGGGTTCGCAAGATGCTGTTTGTCGTCTTGTTCCTGCTGCTGGTCAAGCTTTTATGGGATTTGCTGGCGCCTGCGATGACATAGCAAAGACGAGCGCGGCGAGTTACCTGATGTTGTCGATGATGACGTGTGCCTTGGATCTATCGGGCGGATTGAGTATGAATCCGAAAGAATCCACTGGGGTCTTTGGTTGATTTGGGTTGTTTTCCAGCGTGAATTTGAGTTTGCGGATCCATTTCCCGTCTGCCTTGATTTTCTGTGGCTTTGATTGTGCGATCGTTTTGTTCGTTGCGTCGAGCGTGACGTATTTGATTGTCCAGTCTTCATCTGCCGTTACGAGGATATCGGTTGTGATTTCATCTGGGGGGTGTTGATCTCCGCATGGTCTATAGATGATTGTATTTGGTGTTCTGTAGCCTAGGAACTGGAATGAGAGGAGGGTGTTGTCCCCGTCTGTTTTTACGACTCTTGAGACGCAGAGAGTTCGTTTTTGCTTGAGGTTTTCCGGTGTATGTTTCCAGGGGGCGGCGTTGGGAGCCAGTTCCAACCCGTCGGGCTGTCCATCGGAGAGGGCTGGTTGGTCGCAATAGAATGGGAATGCGACCGCTTCGGAGAGGTGACCAGGTCCATCAATCGCCTGGGCGGCAAAGAACCAAAGCCCAGGCTTATCCAATGCCTTGAAGGCAAATCTCTGCCTGAAGAAATTTTCCGGAAGCGGCTTCAGATTGTCCAGCGTGTCGTTTTGGTCTAGTTTGACATTGAACGCAGAGATGCCGGATTCGTCTGTTGAAGAGAGGTAGAGGAGTTGGATTGGTGGCAGGACTGGTACGAGTGCGTAGTCGTCGATTCGTATTGATCCTGCGGGCGACATTGCGCCGAGTTCACCTACGCCGGTGTAGCTGACCTTTGTATTTGGCGCATCTGGCGCGACTTTGGCTACGAGTTGCTTGACATCGAGGAAAGCTGTTCTCCAAGTATTGTCGTCCTTGGCCTCTTCGATCGTCTGGAGGACTTGGTGTGATGTTTTGTCTCCAGTCAGGACGACAGCTCCCCATTCCTTATTAATGTAGAGATAGAAGTTTGCTTTTGTTCCCGGGCTGATCTTGTATTTGAATCTGATGTATGGGTATTGATTTGGATCGAAGACGTTTGTTGTCAGATATGTGAAGTATCGTTTTTTGTCGTCATCGTCCCGTTTGAGTTCAAGGCAGCTGGACTTTGATTGTTCGTCCATGACGATTGCTGTTTCTGTGTAAAACCTATTGAACCAATATCTGGCTTCTGGGTTTGAGTAGTGCTGGACGTGTCTGAAGGAGGCGTAATCGATTTCGCCAAGATAAGGCTGTCTTGGCGGGGTTTTGTCCTTGGAGTAATCGAGTGTCCACGACCAATCGATCGGTTTCGCCTCTTGTCCGGCGGCATTTTTGATTCCGCTGATTCTAGCGTTGAATGCCATTCCATCCTTGAGTACGCCTCCAGTGAGGTTTGAATCGGAGACAAGACTCCAGGTCAGGGTTTTGGTTTTCGGATCGTAAGTCGTGTTTGACTTGTTGAGCGTTCTCGACTTGTCGTTGACTGTGAGCATGGTTCCGGTGAAATCCATGAATCCCGAATCTTCGTTGAAGGTGACCTTGATTTCTCTCGGTGCGTCCTTGGCATTGTTTTCCGGGTAGGTTATGAGGATTTTGGGGATCGAGTTGTCGATGCAGATCATCGCATGTGCAGTCGGTCCCCAGTTTCCATTTTTGTCCCTGGCCCTGACATGGAAGTAGTTGAGTCCTTGCGGGAGGTTTTCGAGCGTTGCTTTTGGGCTATCTGAGTTTGGCGTTTCATCGGGGATCGTATCGGGATTGTTGTCGCATACGAAGCTGAACGCATCGGTTCCTGCGGGATCGACCGTAGTCCAGGCTATGTTCAGAGGCGCATTGAGCGTTGTAGCGATATTTGCGATTTTGACATTGGATACCTTGAATTGGCTTCCGGGTTGTGATCCGGAGTAGTTCCAGTTGCCGATTTCGATTCCGGTGATGTTCCAGGCCTGCCTGGGGAAGTCCTCGGCCATTTCATTGATATGTGGCCTGAAGTCGACGAGTGCTGTTCGCCATGTGCCGTCCGGGACGATGTCCGGGATGTCGCCCAGGTAGATGAATCTGTCCCGTTGTTCCTTGTCCGTGATGCCCATGTATGCTCTTCTTTGCGATGAGCTGATCATCAGGTCAACATATGTTTCAGGGTTTGGGATGTTGTAGTCGAAGGCGAGGAACGGGTGCTTTGAGGCTGAGAATCCCGGGAGTTTTAGATTGATTCCTCCGTCTGTTCCACAGATTGTATTGGTAACTGTTGCCATGGGCAGGACATTTGTCCTGGGGGTGATGTCGATGTTGACCTTGCTTCTTGATGTGCTTGGTCCGACTTCGTTGTTCCACGGATACGCTTTTCCCGCGAGGACTGAATGGAATTCCTTGATGATTGGTGCGTCAGGCGGGGTTTTGTCAAGTTTTGGGTTGAAGGTCAGGGTCCAATCCTTGACGATCTTGTTTCCTCTGGAATCGGTGAATTGGATCGATGCCTTGAGCGGGGTGTCTGGTTTTACTTCATTGAATTTAGGAAGGATTGTGAGGGTTCTGTTTTCCGGATTGAAGGTTGAATTGAGTGGATTTGCGGTTATCGACTGGTCTCCGATCTTGAATTCGACGGTATCGAGGATCGGGATGACGTTGGTTTTTTGGTCAAATTTGAGTACGATTGGGTTGCCGCCCCAAGTTTCGGCCGGTTTAGGGTCGAGGATAGTCATTTGGAGTTGCTGTACCGGGGTTGGTTCGGGGACCTGGAAGGAGAGAGCGTGTTCCCATTTGTCTCCCTCGGTTTTCGCCATCAGGTGGAAGTATTTTCCTGTTTGCTTGGTTGTCGTCGTTTCCGTGGTGCCTTCGGTTTGTTTTTCGGGAGGCGTGTCGTGTTTTGGGTTGTCGTCAAACCAATAGGAGTATTGTGGGACCTTTCCATCTTTTGGTGTGTTCCACCTGAACGTGAATGTATTGGGGTAGTTCGCCTTGATGTTAATGTTGGCGAGTTTGTACGAGGCGTTTTTGGGGTTTGCGCCGAGTCCTGCGTTTTGGTATCCTTCGTGCAGCATTCCTATCATCATGGAAGACAGGATTTTGTTTTTGTTCCAGGGGACGCTATTGAGCATGATTTGCTTCGGGTCGAGTTCGATGCGGTTCCAGGTGTTTGGCCTGATGTTGAGCTTGGCATCAAGCTTGACGATGTTTGGCGCGTCGTAGTCCGGTCCTGTCAGGTTAATGAAGTATCGCGTTATTGGGTCTTCAGCGAAAGTAAGGTATAGGTTGACCTTGGCATTGTTGTCCGGCTTGAAGTCGAATTCAAGCTTGTCGATCCTATGGATGTCACAGGGTTGGATGTCAATGGCGACACCTGCATCTCCTCCCGAGTTTGCGTTGACGCAGTTCCAGGTTTGCCCGGAGTCTTTTCTCGGCTTGTCGTCATCGAGGAAGATTTCAGCGCTTTGGTCTTCATTCCATGGGATTGGGATCGTATTGATTTTTGGCGAGGAGATGACAGAGACCCCGTGTTGTTCCAGTTCAGGCTTTGGATGCGGAACTTTCGTTGTCGCACCTCTTGGCTCGAAGAATTTTGGGGTCAGCTGGGTGTAGTTGACCTTCATTCGCGCCAGGACGATCGAATTATGCTGTGTCCAGAGCGCAAGCCTTTGTCCTGCCTTGAACGGATCCTTTTCGACGAAATCCAGGATGTGGACATTGTCGAACCAGACATCAAAACGATCTCCGCTTTTTCTGATTTTGAGCGCGTACCATGCTCCGTGCACGGGTCTTCCGCCGGGATCGTAGTCGACTTCGATTGCTCTTGAGTCTGGTGCGCGGTAGCGCCCCCTTGGTATCAGTTCGACGTCAGTTTGATTGACGACTTTTCCCTTTCTCCAGAATTGCGTCCATTTTTCAGACCATTCCTGGTCCCATGCGACCAGGATCAGGTTGTATCCTGAGAAGAGTTCGTACCCGTCGGCGTCCAGTGCCACATTGATGTCACCGACCCTTGGGTATGAGAGCCTGGCGCCTTCCAGGAGTTCGCCTTGGCGCATTCTCATTCCGGCGAAACATTCGATCGTGTAGTCGCCTTCCAAGACGAATTTGCTCCAGAGGGCGGCGACGCCCATGGATTCCCCGTTGAGATGCGACCACCTGGGGTCGCAGGCAAATCGATTGGTCACTTCCCATCGTCCGACCTGGAACCAGTCCGCTTCCGCTTTCTCGAAGAGGTAGTCCCTGGATTTTTCGCGTTTGATTTCCAAGTGGATGAGATCCATTTGTTCCGGGATTTCAGCGATCAGCGCCCGTCCCATCAGTGGTTGGAGGTCTTGGATATTGAAGAGGGGTTGTTCGTCGAGCATTGCCCAGATAACGAATCCGTCACGTCGAAGCGCCAGTTTTCCGTATGTATTGGTGTCTGGCGTTCTTGGGCGCGCCCCGATTTTCTCGTCGATGATTTGGACACCTTGAATGACTGTCTTTTGCTTTGCCTTGAATGTTGCTTTTGCGATTGATATTCCTTGTTTAAGGAGTTCGACGGTTCCGTCCAGTGTTTCAGGATTGACGGAAGACTTTAGGCAATATGCGTTTTCGCTTGTTGGCTCATCGTGTCCGAAGAGGATATTGAGGTTGTTTTGCAGCGGGAAGTCGAGGGAGAACGCACCGTAGATGTCCCCGTTGAAGAGTCGTTTTTGCGGGAAGTCGTTGTTTGTCTTGTCTCCCAATTTGATCCACGCATAACGTGTCGAAGCCCATCCTTGCATATATGGATCGTTTGCGAATCTTGAGATATCAACTGGGAGTTCCCAGTCTCGGTTGAGCTTTTGGAAAAGGACGATGTTTTGGAATTCTGCGTTTTTATCTTGTGCGATCAGTGCGAGGGTTCCGGCTTGGTGTTCTTTTTCGATTGGGTTTCTAATTGCGAGGTTTCCATTTGTCCAGACTGTAACGATTCCCGGTTCCGTGTTGTCGAGCGCGAACTCGAGCGGTTGCTTTGGGTTTCCTGGGCATGAGATTTGCTGGATTGTCTTGTCTTGATGGATGAGCTTGATGGTTTGATCTTGCCAGATTGCTCGCCAAGCCAAGTCTTTGCCGAAGGCGATACCTTGTTGACCTTGTGCTTTCTTGAATGGGATTGAGACGGCGATTCGCTGAGGCTTCCAGGAATCTCGCCCGAGCTTGAGTGTCGCCGTTGCATTCTTTTGCGGGGTTGCGGCGAGTTTGCTGTCGGTTGCCTTCCATGCGTTGTCTGCATTCGGATCCTGTTGGATTGCGTCAGCGAGGATGCTGTCGAGCAGGGGTGTTTCCTGGATGGTGTTGACTTCCAGGTCGTCGAAGAAGGTATCGCTGATTCCTTTTGCCATCAGCCCGACCTTGCCTCCGGGGAGGGAATGCGCCGTAGTGAGCAACGGCGTGCCATCGACGATGACTTGGAGGTACATGGGTTGTAGCTTGACTGCCAGCTTGTACCATGTTTCGGCTCTTGCTGGGATTTCCCTGGTTTCCTGTGGCGGGAGGTCTTTGCCGTCAACCCTGTGGATTAGCGCTATTTGCGTTGGGTTGATCGAGAACGAATCGAGCGTCCACTGGATCCTGGAGAAGTTGTCCTTGTCTCTGAAAGCGAAGACGAGCGCCGCCGTCGATCCGATAAATGGCTTCATGGTTATCGACGCTTCGTAGTTTGTCCAGAATGGGTATCCCGTGACGATCAGCGCTTCGCCTTCCGGCGCGTTGCCCGAAAGGCAGAATGGGTTTGGGCTTCTGTCTGGAACCGGAATATATCCTTCCCGGATGTTGGCTGCCGGATTGGCATGGATTCGTTCCATTACGGAATGGATTTTCCAGTTTCCGGAAATCGGTTGCCAGACGCCCCACTGCTTGGCCTCTTCCTCGGTACGCATGAAGTCGTCACCGAAGACGAATGGTTCCAGTCTTTGGTATTCGGTGTTGGCGAAAGCTGGCTTCCCGTCAATCTCGTTGCAGGTCGCATCGCCTTTGAGGTTGACGTAGGAAAGGGTTGTGGCGATTGTTTTTTTGTTGGAGAGGAGTTCCAGCCATTGTCCATGCCTTCTGATGATGATTGGGGCATGTGCCGGGTCGAATTCGCTTTTGATCGTTTGGTCGATGCCTGTGGTGGCATCGTGGATTAGCGTTGTGACCGTGTTGTTTTCGAGCGTAATGGTCGCATTGTCGCCCGTTGGGGTGCCGAGGATGAGTTTTCGCGGCGAATCGCTTTTTTCGGGCCAGGCCTTGAGTTCAAAAGTCTCATGCCTGAGTTTCCGCAGTTGTGCGGTTTGCGCAAAGGCATTAAAGGCAACGGCAACAGATATAATGAAGAGGATGGTTTTCATGCTCAGATTCCTAGCTTGAAAGACGAAACACAGTTATCCTAATAAACATAAGCCAATCTCAAGAAAACTCAAGCAGTGTAAATGGGGAAGAAGATTTTTGACGCGGAGTTTTCCCGCCCCATATAAAACCTACAAAGAAGCACTTTCCTCCATGACAACGATGATCTTCATGGCGATATTTGGGGGACGAGGAGATTGCAATATCGGAAACCTAGAAAATTTTGATAAGTGCAATGATGGCAGTTTGAGTACGGGCACCCGGGGTGGTTGTACTCAAGGGATGTCGCCGCGAAAGCGGCTAAACATGACAAAGCCCCAGCCAGGCCGGTCGGACGGGTCGGGCAAGTCGGACAGCCCAAATAAAAAACCCCTTTCCGGAAGGACCGGGAAGGGGTGTCAATGCGGGAGAAACGAGGCTGGGATTACATTCCCTTCGGGTGGTTGTAGGTGTCCTTGACCAGGACGTCGTGGGCTCCGCCTTCGACCAGGGTGACGCTGGAAACCAGGGTCAACTTTGCCTTTTCCTGAAGTTCTGGGATGCTCAAAACGCCACAGTTGCAGAAGGTATGGCGGATTTTCGCCAGGGTGACTTCCAGTGTTTTGTGGAGTGGACCGGCGTAGGGGACGTAGCTGTCGACGCCTTCGACGAATGAAAGGGTATCCTTGCTTGATTGCCCATGTCCATAGCGGGCGACGTTTTGTGCGCGTGCGCTGCCTTCGCCCCAGTACTCCTTCATGAAGTTTCCATTGATCTGGACGATTTCGCTTGGCGATTCGTCGAATCTGGCGAAATAGCGCCCAAGCATGCAGAAGTCAGCGCCCATTGCAAGCGCGAGGGTAATGTGGTAATCGTGCACGATGCCGCCGTCGGAGCAGATTGGCACATAGACTCCGGTTTCCTGGAAATACTCGTCCCTGGCCTTTGCGACCTCGATCACTGCTGTGGCTTGTCCGCGTCCGATGCCCTTTGTTTCACGGGTGATGCAGATGGAGCCGCCGCCGATTCCGACCTTGACAAAGTCGGCTCCGGCTTCTGCGAGGAACCTGAACCCATCCTTGTCAACCACATTGCCGGCTCCGATCTTGACCGTGTCGCCGTATTTGTTCCTTACGAATTCAATCGTTCTCTTTTGCCATACCGTGAATCCTTCCGAGGAGTCGATGCAGAGGATGTCGGCCTCGGCATCGACAAGTGCGGGGATGCGTTCTTCGTAGTCTCTTGTGTTGACTCCGGCGCCAACGATGAACCTATGCTGGGAGTCCAGGAGTTCGAGTGGGTTTTCCTTGTGCTGGTCGTAGTCCTTTCTGAAGACGAATGCGACGAATCGGCCGTCCTTTGTGATGACCGGGAGGGTATTGAGCTTGTGTTCCCAGATCAGGTCGTAAGCTTCCTGGAGAGTGATTCCCTCGGTTGCGGTGACCAGCTTTTCGATCGGCGTCATGAAGGAGGCGACCTTTGCCTTGACCGGAATTCTCTCGAGGCTGTAGTCTCTGCTTGTAACCATTCCAAGGAGTTGTCCGTGTGGGGTTCCGTCGTCAGTAACGCCGACAGTCGAGTGCTTGTACTTTTCCTTGAGGTCGAGGATGTCTTCCAGGGTATTTTCAGGTGTGACGTTGGCGTCCGAGGTCACGAATCCAGCCTTGTAGTCCTTGACGGCGCGGACCATTGCAGCTTCGCTTTCGATGCTTTGGTTGCCATAGATGAACGTGATGCCGCCCTCCCTGGCCAGCGCGACTGCCATGCGGTCGCCCGAGACGGCCTGCATGATGGCGGAGACCAGCGGGATGTTCATCGAAAGGGACGGTTGCTCGCCACGCTTGAATTTCACGATTGGTGTTTTGAGGGACACGTTTGCGGGGATGCAGTCTGGTCCCGTGTAGCCTGGAATCAGCAGGTATTCGCTGAAGGTATGGGACGGTTCATCGTAGTAAAAAGCCATGGTTACTCCTTGTCGATGATCAATGCCTGTTAACATCCGCTATTCGTACGGAAAAATTGGCTATTTACTATAATCGGTTCGTCCATGGATTTCAACTTTTGCGAAGTGTTCTCGGGATGATTTATGTCTTTGTCATGCAAGCAGGTGATTTTTTGATTGTGATTAGTTGTGAAATTGGTTGTTTGACTGTAGATTAACATAATGGATTAAACATCTATGGGGAATTGCTTTCCCTGATGTTTCAAGCATAGGAAAAAGCTGATAGTTGAGTATGAAGGAGCTATGTTGATGCGCACAGTTGGCACTGTAGTCCGTGGTATACGTTGTCCGATTTTCCGACCAGGCGATGATTTGGCGACGCTGGTCGTTGACGCTTTGCTGGCGTCAAGCAAGAGCGAAGGGTATTCGCTTCGCGACCGGGACGTTGTAGCCATCACGGAATCTGTTGTGGCGAAGGTCCAGGGCAACTACGTGACCGTGGACCAGATCGCGAAGGATGTTCGGGGCAAGTTCGGTTCCGGCGAGGTCGGGATCGCGTTCCCGATTTTGAGCCGGAATCGCTTTGCGGTCTTGCTGCGGGGGATTGCCGCCGGCTTGGATCGTATCCATATGTTGTTGAGCTATCCTTCCGACGAGGTGGGGAACCGCCTGATGGACGAGGACGCCATGGAGGCAAGCGGCGTGAACCCGCACTCGGACGTGCTGTCCGAAAAACAATACCGCGACCTCTTTGGCGAAAAAGTCCTCCACCCGTTCACGGGAATCGACTATGTCGACCTGTACAAGAAACTGATTGGTCCGGACAAGGTCGTGGTCCACTTCGGCAATGATGTCCGCGCACTGCTTCCCTTCACGAAGAAGATCTTGACGTGTGACATTCACAGCCGTCACCGCAGCAAGCGGTTGTTGTTGGCGGCCGGCGCCGAGGTCGTGTATGGCTTGGATGACATTTGCACCAGCCCGATTGAGCCGGGCGCCGGGTTCAATGTCCGTTACGGCTTGCTGGGATCCAACAAGTCGGATGACGTGAAAGTCAAGTTGTTCCCGCGTGATTGCCAGCCTTTGGTCGAGGACATCCAGACGCGTCTTAAGGCGAAGACGGGGAAGACCATCGAGGTGATGGTTTACGGCGACGGCGCGTTCAAGGACCCCGTCGGCAAGATCTGGGAATTGGCCGATCCCGTCGTGTCTCCTGCCTTTACTAAAGGTTTGCATGGGACTCCGAACGAATTGAAGTTGAAGTATCTTGCTGACGAGGCACAGAAGGTTGACAGTGACAACGCCTCTGTGGAGGCGTCGATTTTGGAACGGATTCGCACGAAGACGTCGGATTTGGTCGGCAAGGAGGAATCTCTTGGCACGACTCCTCGTCAGTTGACGGATTTGCTTGGTAGCTTATGCGATTTGACCAGCGGTTCCGGCGACAAGGGTACGCCGGTTGTCTTGGTGCAGGGGTATTTTGACAACTTTTCCGATGGTTGATGCTCAGCGGGATGAGAGCGGGGCAAGCGAGGTGACGATGAAAAAGAACATTCGTCTAATTGGGTGTTTATTATTGGTTGGTCTTGTTGTTGTCGGACAGTCATCCGGGAGTCGGATGACTGCCGACGAGATCGAGGAATTGGCTGACTTGCGTGTTGCGGAGGGTGTTTCCCGCGCTTTGGACTTGCGCGCCGTCGCGTCCGGCCTGGGGATTTCATGGCCTGTTGTTCCTCCGTGCTATTCGTTTGACGAGCATGTTCACCGCAGCGACGAGTATGCGAAATCCCGCGCTCGCGAGACTTATCCTGACAGCAAGCTGCTGGATTTGATTTCCGAGGCGGACGAGAAGTTCCGTCCGATAAAGGTTGGCGACCAGGTTGAGATTCGGTCGATTCGTCCCCCGCATCGTATTTACAAGGGGGCGGTCCAGCGCGTGACTCCCGACGCGATCCGCATTGGAAATTACGGGCAGCTTTCGACGAAGGACATCGATCCTGACACGTTGGCACGTTTTTCGGAGGCGGAATGCGAGACGCGGAAGCGGAACTACCTGAGGGTTCAGCGCGAGGTATTTGCGATGAACAGGAAGGATGTTTACGATCGCGAGTTTCCCGTGAAGCTGAAGACGTCGTTGCTCGCGGACGGCTATGTCCCGAAGGATCCCAACGAGCGCTCGAAGGCATATTTTGTTTCCGTGAACTGGGAGGCGATCAGCGACCGCTATGAGGCGGCTTGCCTGGAGAAGAAACGTGGCTTGGAAGAGGAACTGGAAGAAGAAATTCTTGTCGAATTGTATGAATCCAATGGATTTGCCCTTGACGGTAATCGTTGGCGTCGCCTTTCGCGGATCCACGATTTCCCCCTGTCTGGTAAGCATACAATGGATCGTAGTTTTTTGGAACGAATTCGTGGCGAATAAGAAAAAACCTGAAAGATAGCATATATGTAATTGGAAATTAGTTGCGAATGTGCTAAATTGCCCTGTTGTCTTGTTTTTTCGGCAATCTAAATTTTAGCAATAGATAGGTAGAAATCATCAAATTTTTGGAGTTACCGATGAAGCTTGTTAAATGTCGTGGCCGTCTTCTTCTATGGTATCTTATTCTTTTCTCATTCATTGTCTGCGTTCCAACTTGGAGTTTAGCGCAAGATGCTGACGATGACGATGAGGAGGCGGAGGTTGATTGGCGTGAAGAGCGTCGCAAGATCGAGGCTGATATTGCGAAGATGGTTAATGAGCGCCTGGCGAAAGAGGTGACCCGCGAGCGCGTGGTCACTGAATTGGCGAGGAATTTTCCCTTGAGCCCCCAGTGGCAGTATCCGGAGCCCGAACCCAAGCAGACGTTGCAGGAGATCAACGAGGAGTTGATTGCGATGCTCAAGGAAGAAGTCAAGGTAAAGTTCCCTGCCTCCAAGCGCGAAGGCTTCGAAAAGGCGGCGCGGGAAAAGTACAAGATGTGGCAGCGTAACGACGACGTGAGTTTCGTCATTCGAGGCGGTCGCGGGACTGACACGCTTGTCGTCGGCAAGCTGTCTCGTGTTTCCGCCGAGCGCGTCGAGGTGTTTCCCCGTCGTACGATCAACATCCGCGACTTAGATGAGGAGACATTGGCTCACTTGTATCCGGTTTACCACGAGAAGATGGTCAAGGAGTATGTCGCCAGCGAGAACCGGAGGTATGATACTCTCATCGAGACCTATATGATGGACGAGCGGGAGCATCGCGTTCCGGAACTTTTCCGCAAGGGCGGCTACATCCCCAACCCGGATTTGCTGGACATGACCGCGAGGACGTTTAGGACCAGGTACAACCAACGCTTTACCAGTCCCAATCCAGACCATTGGATTTCCAGGTCTTCATTCGTAAAGAACCTTTATGACAAGCTCTATGCCGAGAGGAAGGCTGAGTTTACCGATGAGATTTCCAAGGATATCTACCAGCGCAAGAACTACATCAACGTGAAGCGCAACCAGTTCAAGAAGCTGATGGAATCCGGCGAAGCCAACGATCTGTACGGCTGGATGCCGCGCTCCAAGTACCAGGAGTACCTGGAACGCCAGAACGCGATCATCGAGGAGGAAAAGATGAACGCACAGCCAGGAGAAGGCGGACCGGGCGGACCGGGCGGACCGGAAATGATGAATCCAGGTCCCATGCACTAAGGGAATCCATGGGCTGATGCCAATTGGCGACAAGTGTGAACTGAAACTGTCAAGCAACCGAGCGAGGAAAACTGCCAGATGCCAGATGAGATTTCTGAAGGAAAAGGATATAAAGTGACGAATGGCGTTCGCGCCTACGAGGATTTGGTGTTTTTGCGCTCGGACGCCTGCCGCGGAATTCGATTGGAATTGGAGTTTTTGAAGCCCGAGTTGGTTTTTCAGGCGAATCAGATCGAGTCGACGATTGTTATATTCGGCAGTGCACGCACCTTGCCGCCTGACGTTGCCGAGCAGCGTCTAGCCGAGGCTTGCGCGAAGTTGTCGGCATCTCCAGGCGATGCAAAGTTGCGTGCCCAGGTAGCTCATTGCGAGCGCTTGGTTCAGGCGAGTCATTATTACCAGGTTGCCCGTGATTTTGCTGCGTTGATCACCCACGAGTGCCAGATTCGGAAATTGGAGCCGAGTCGTCAGTTTGTTGTTTTGACCGGTGGCGGCGGCGGGATCATGGAGGCCGGCAATCGCGGCGCGTTCGATGAGGGCGGCGTATCTGCTGCTTTAAACATCACGTTGCCCTTCGAGCAGCATCCCAACGAGTACATTACTCCTGACCTGAACTTTTTGCTTCACTATTTCAGCATCCGCAAAATGCATTTTCTGAAGCGTGCCAAGGTCTTGGCGTGTTTCCCCGGCGGTTTTGGCACGATGGACGAGTTGTTCGAGGCATTGACCTTGATCCAGACGAAGAAGATAGCTAGGATGCCGGTCTTGATGTATGGCAGGGAGTTTTGGGATAAGCTGATCAATTGGAACATGTTTGTCGAGCAGGGGATGATATCACCCGAGGATTTGGATTTGCTCACGTACTGCGAGACGGCCGAGGACGGTTGGAACGCAATACGGGAATTTTACTTGGCGAACCGCACGATGGGCGCAGAAATCTAGGCGCGGCGATTGGGATAGAAGCGAGGGCGTATGTTTCTGAAAAAGGTTTCGAATTTCTTTTCGGATGACATTGGGATCGATCTTGGCACGATGAACACGTTGGTATATGTGGCGGGCCGTGGGATTGTTCTCGAGGAGCCTAGTGTTGTCGCATTGAACCGAGATACAGGGAAAGTGATCGCGGTTGGAACCCGCGCCAAGGAAATGCTGGGTCGAAATCCAGGTAATATCCTGACTGTTCGTCCTATGAAGGATGGCGTGATTGCCAATGCCGAGGTCGCGGACGAGATGTTGCGGTATTTCATCAACAAGAGCCGCGCCCGCTACAAGCTGATGCAGCCCCGCGTGTTGATTGCGGTTCCGTACGGGATCAACGAGGTTGAGACCCGTGCTGTCCAGGACAGTGCCAAGAAGGCCGGTGTCCGTGAGGTGCGCCTTGTCGAGGAACCCTTGGCGAGTGCGATCGGAGTAGAGTTGCCTGTTGAAGAGCCTACCGGCAACATGATTGTTGACATCGGTGGCGGCACGTCCGAAGTCGCGATTATTTCCCTTGCCCACATTGTAGAAGCCGAGAGCGTCAAGTACGGTGGCGACATGATGGACGAGGCGATCAAGGACCACATGATGAACCATCACGGGCTCTACATCGGCGAGCGGACCAGCGAAAACATCAAGAAGACGATTGGGAGCGCATATCCCGTGGCGAATCTGCGTCAGGAGATGGAGGTTCGCGGTCGTGAGGTCGGTCAGTTGGGCAATAGCTTGCCCCGTACGATGACGATTACCGCGGACGAGATACGCACGGCATTGGACCGTCCTGTCGAGCAGATCATCGGCGCTGTTCGCCGTACGCTTGACAAGTGCAAGGCCGAGCTGGCCGGCGACTTGATCGAGAATGGAATTCGTCTTTCCGGAGGCGGTTCGTTGTTGCCTGGCTTGGACAAGAGGATCCAGGAACAGACGGGGTTGATGACCTTGGTGGCGACTTCGCCCTTGCATGCGGTTGTCAATGGCTTGGGCGAGATGCTGAAGGAACCTTCGCTGATCTTCGGTCAGCCCCAAAGCATGTCGATCGGGCATGCGTACAAGCGTTAGATTTAGTTGTCAAGGAGCCTGTTTCGGCGTCAATTGCCGGATGGGCTGTCGTGAAGAATTAGGAATCAGCAAAGTATCAGAAAGGAGAAGAAAATGTCGCATCCAGTCACGATATTCACTGGTCAATGGGCAGATTTGCCGTTGGCGGAGTTGGCTCCGAAAATTGCCTCTTTTGGTTATGATGGTTTGGAATTGGCCTGCTGGGGCGACCACATGGACGTATTCAAGGCCGCTGGGGATCCCGCGTATTGCAAGGCTCAGTTGGCGATTTTATCGAAGAGCGGCTTGAAATGCTGGGCCATCAGCAATCACTTGGCCGGACAATTGGTCTGCGATCCCAACGACGATTGCCGTTCCGACAATTTCGGCATGCTTCCCAAGAGCTGCAACGGCAATGCTGAAAAGAAGCGCGAATGGGCGATTTCGTCGATGAAGGCCGCCGCCCGTGCCGCGAAGAACTTGGGCATTTCGGTTGTGAACGGTTTCACGGGGTCGCCGATTTGGCACATGCTCTACAGCTTCCCCCCAGTATCCGACCAGATGATTGCCGATGGCTTCGCCAGGTTCGCCAAGCTGTGGAATCCGATTTTGGATGAGTTTGACAAGTACGGCATCAAGTTTGCCTTGGAAGTCCATCCGACTGAGATTGCGTTTGACCTTTACACGGCGAAGCGTGCTTTGGAAGCGGTTGACTACCGTCCTACATTCGGCTTCAATTACGATCCAAGCCATTTGCTTTGGCAGGGTGTTGATCCCGCCCAGTTCATCCGCGAGTTCCCTGACAGGATTTACCATGTCCACATCAAGGACGCAAAGGTGACCTTGGATGGGAAGAGCGGAATTTTGTCAAGCCATTTGAATTTTGGCCAGCCGAATCGCGGTTGGGATTTCCGAAGCCCGGGTCATGGCGGCGTTGATTTCGAAGAAATCATGCGCGAGTTGAACCGTTGCGGTTACCAAGGGCCGCTGTCCGTCGAATGGGAAGACAGTGGAATGAACCGCGAATACGGTGCGAAGGATGCCTGCGAGTTTGTGCGGAAGATTGACTTCCCCGCGAGTGACATCGCCTTTGACGCCGCTTTCGAACAATAGTATCCAATAGAAAGCCAAGGCACAAAAGACAAGTCCAACTCTTGAGCTGGGTTTGTTTTTTGTGCCTTTTCATTAGTTATGTCAACTTGCTTTCAGGAGAGGTTTGATGCTTAGTCGTTTTGAGCGTAGCGTCCCGGAGTTGGAGGGTGTCCGCAGTTCGGGGTTGCTTAGTTGCCTGTCCCGATTTGACGCTTTGGAAGGCGGCGAGCAGGTGCATAGTTTTCTGGTTGTTCGCCACGGGAAGTTGATTCACGAGAGCTTTTGGCGTCCGTTTTGCGGTAACGATACGCACAAAATGTTTTCCTTGAGCAAGAGCTTCACGTCTTCCGCCGTTGGTTTTGCCGTTCAGGAAGGCTTGATTGACATTGACCGGACAGTCCTGTCCTATTTCCCCGATTGTTGCTTGGATGATGCGACTGAACGGATGCGTTCGATGACCGTTCGTCACTTGTTGACGATGACGAGTGGCCATGCGGAATGTCCGATTGGCGCCGTGATGTCCAAGGGGGTGAAAAATTGGGTGCGTGGATTCTTCGGCGAGGAATTGGTGCATGAGCCGGGCAGCACATTTGTATACAACAGTCTGGCGACATACGTCTTGTCCGCGTTGGTATGCCGGGTAAGCGGTTGTGGTTTGGTTGACTACCTGATGCCGCGGTTGTTCGAGCCGTTGGGGATTCAGCGTCCGCAGTGGGAGTGCTGTCCGTTGGGAATTGAAACTGGCGGGTGGGGACTCCAATTGCGTTCCGAAGACATTGCAAAATTTGGGGAGTTGTATTTGCGGAAGGGAGTTTGGGACACGAAGCGACTGCTTCCCGAAAGCTGGATCGAGATGGCGACAGCGAAGCAGGTCGACAACAGCGCCGGTCGCGTTTTGGATTGGGCGGCAGGCTACGGCTTCCAGTTCTGGCGTTGCAGGCCCGAAGGCGTATATCGTGGAGATGGAGCCTATGGTCAATACTGCATCGTGATGCCGAAGCAGGATATGGTTGTTGTCATAACCAGTTCGGTTGGTGACATGCAGCGGATCCTGAACATTTTGTGGGAGGAACTGCTGCCTTCCATTGAGAACGAGGCATTGGAAGCCAATGCTGGCGCTTATGATTCTCTGGTGAGTTTTTCCCGGAATCTGGTTGTTCGTCGTTCCAAGACACCGGGTGTTGCCTTGAGTTCGGGGTATGCCGGCAGATATGCGATGGAACCGAATGATAGGCAGATCGCCTTTGTTGAATTTTCCGAATTGCCAAATGGCGTGGGCTTGCGTTTGGAACGCGAGGACGGCTGCATGACGGAATTGCGTTTCGGGAAGGACGACTTTGTGGTGAACGCCAGGAATTGGGATGCCTTGGATGGCGAAACAAGCGCCGGGGAGGTCAGGGCGACCGGGGACAACTCCTTCAAGTTGGATCTGTTGGGACTTGAAGGTCCGTTCCGGGTCATTTGGGATTGCCAATGGAACCAGGATGGGAGCTTGGTAATCGGAGCCAGGAAAAACTTCTGCTTCTTCGGAGCAGCGCAATGGCCCGAAATGCGTGGGCGAAAATTGCAAGTGTAGAGATACTGAAATGTCGGCGAAATATCTTGGCTTGGATTGCGGGACGCAAAGCTTGATCGCGGTGGTGATCGACATCGAAGGGCGTTGTTTGATTCGGACGAAGTGAACTATCCAATCGAAGGGAGTGTACAATGAGTTATGTGATTAAGCGTACGAATGTGGTTCCCAAGTTTGACTTGTCTTGGGATGGCGATGTTTGGAGCAAGGCCGACATTGTTGAATTGAACGAGTATCGCGAGGAAAGCCAGGGGCATCGTCCCGTGGTGAAGGCAAAGGTGTTGCACGACGCTCGCAACTTGTACGGGATGTTCCGAGTGGAAGACAAGTACGTGATTGCAGTGCAAGAGGGGTTCCAAGCTCCTGTATGCCTGGATTCATGCGTGGAATTTTTCTTCAAGCCCTCGGTTGGAAAAGGGTATTTCAATTTGGAGATTAGCGCCAGTGCCGCATATTTGATGACATACATCCGCGACCATCGCCGGACCGAAGATGGTTTCGAGGACTATACGAAAATGAGTGCTGCCCATGGTGCGCTGGTGAAGGTCAAGACGTCGTTGCAGCCTCGTGTGTATCCCGAGATTGCGGAACCCTTGACATGGTATGCGCAATTCCAGGTGCCGATGGAAGCGCTGGAACCGTATTGCGGCATGATTCCCAGCCTTGACGGCGTGACCTGGAAGGGCAACTTCTTCAAGTGCGCGGACGAATGCAGCCATCCGCATTGGCTGACCTGGAAGCCTCTGACCGCGCTGAACTACCACTTGCCCGAATGCTTCGGAACCCTTGAACTCCAGTAACTGGGTTTTGATCGCCAATCCGCTTTCCAGAAACCTGAATGGCACGGGGAAGCGGATTTTTTGTGCTTTGTTGATTCAATTGAAATTTCGTGTAGTTATGATACATTAATTAGCTTTCAATCGTGCCGTTTGCTGAGGAACGCTGCGGCAAATCATGAAGATCAGAAGAATACAAAAAGGGAAGCGATGAACACACACGAAGTAGATCAGATGTGCTGCGTGAAGAAGGGCTGCAACCACGGCCCCGCACCGATTCCGCAGGAAGGTCAATGGACCCAAGTGAAAGAAATTAAGGATATCTCGGGCCTGACGCACGGTGTCGGCTGGTGCGCACCCCAGCAGGGTTGCTGCAAGCTGACGCTTAATGTCAAGGGCGGAATCATCGAGGAAGCCCTGGTCGAGACGCTCGGCTGCTCTGGAATGACACACTCCGCCGCCATGGCGTCGGAAATCCTTCCCGGCAAGACGATCCTCGAAGCCATGAACACAGACTTGGTCTGCGACGCCATCAATACGGCGATGCGCGAACTGTTCCTGCAAATCGTTTACGGTCGCTCGCAGAGCGCTTTCTCCGAGAACGGCTTGCCGATTGGCGCTGGCCTCGAAGACTTGGGCAAGGGACTCCGCTCACAGGTCGGCACGATGTACGGCACGAAACAAAAGGGTGCCCGCTACCTGGAAATGGCTGAAGGCTACGTGAACAGGATTGCACTGGACGCCGAAGGCGAAATCATCGGCTACGAATTCGTGAATTTGGGCGTGATGATGAGCAAGATCAAGAAGGGTATGGACGCCAACGAAGCATTGAAGTCTTCGACCGGAACCTACGGTCGTTTCAGCGATGCGGCAAAGGTGATCGATCCGCGGCACGAATAATTCAACAAGCGAGGTAAAAGACTATGGCTCTCTTTGAATCTTACGCACGCCGCATCAAGCAGATCGAAGCGGCATTGAACAAGTACGGAATCGCCTCTTTGGAAGAGGCCGAGGCAATTTGCAAGGAAAAGGGCGTTGACGCGCACAAGCTGGTCAAGGAAATCCAGCCGATTGCATTCGAAAATGCCTGCTGGGCATATACGGTTGGCGCCGCAATCGCCATCAAGAAAGGCTGCACGAAAGCCGCTGATGCCGCCGAGGCAATCGGCGAAGGCCTCCAGAGCTTCTGCATCCCGGGTTCCGTTGCTGACGACCGCAAGGTCGGACTCGGACACGGCAACCTGGCCGCCATGCTCCTGCGCAACGAAACCAAGTGCTTCTGCTTCCTGGCAGGACACGAATCCTTCGCAGCTGCCGAAGGCGCAATCGGTATCGCAAAAAGCGCCAACAAAGTCCGCAAGGAACCCCTTAGGGTCATCCTGAACGGCTTGGGCAAGGACGCCGCTTACATCATCAGCAGAATCAATGGATTCACCTACGTCCAGACGAAGTTCGATTATTTCACCGGCAAGCTGGAAGTCGTCCGCGAAGTCCCATTCAGCAAGGGTCCCAAGGCTGAAGTCCGTTGCTATGGTGCCGACGATGTCCGCGAAGGCGTCGCCATTATGTGGCAAGAAGGCGTCGATGTGTCGATCACCGGTAACTCGACCAACCCGACCCGCTTCCAGCACCCGACTGCGGGTACCTACAAGAAGGAATGCGTGGAGCGCGGCAAGAAGTACTTCTCAGTCGCATCAGGCGGCGGTACCGGACGTACCCTGCATCCTGACAACATGGCTGCCGGCCCCGCCAGCTACGGCATGACCGATACCATGGGACGCATGCACTCCGACGCTCAGTTCGCAGGCTCCAGCTCGGTTCCCGCCCACGTGGAAATGATGGGGCTGATCGGAATGGGCAACAACCCGATGGTCGGCGCAACCGTCGCCGTCGCCGTTGCCATCGAAATGGCAAGCAAGTAAGCGGCAGAAGCAGCTAAGCTAGCCAGATATCATCTCAAAACCGCCTTTGGCATCATTCACGCCAAAGGCGGTTTTTTTTAATGCTGAATTAGGAATTATGAATGCAGAAAATTCTTGCGGATGAAGTGGCAACAGTTTGAGTACGGGCACCCGGGGTGCTCGTACTCAGGCGGTGTCGCCGCTAAAGCGGCTGAAAATGGCGCATCCTTGGTCAGGCGGGTCGGACAGGTCGGACGGGTCGGACAGGTCGGACGGGTCGGACGGGGCGGACGGGTCGGACGGGTCGGACGGGTCGGACGGGTCGGACGGGTCGGACGGGGCGGACGGGTCGGACGGGTCGGACGGGTCGGACGGGTCGGACGGGTCGGACGGGTCGGACGGGTCGGACGGGTCGGACGGGTCGGACAGGTCGGACAGGTCGGACGGCACCCTGGGTGGTCGGGGGTACCTTGGGTGGTCGGGGGTACCTTGGGTGGTCGGGGGGCACCTTGGGTGGCATGTCACATGGCATTTGAGTACGAAAGTGTGAAAAATGGGACTGGGACCTATGAGACAAATGAGACGAATGGGACCTATGTGACTGGGAGATTGAACTGGGACTGGGACTTTGACGCTGGGTTTTGTGAGCCTTGAGGTTCCGGGACTGGGACAGGTCTGACGGGTCTGACGGGGTCTGACGGGGGTCTGACGGGGGTCTGACGGGGTCTGACGGGTGTCTGACGGGGTCTGACGGGTGTCTGACGGGGGTCTGACGGGGGTCTGACGGGGTCTGACGGGGTCATTCATCATTTATCATTCATAATTCATCATTCAGGCCAGGTTGGGTAGTCATCGAGAATCATCGGAAATCACAATGGATTTATGATTGTGAATGATTGTTGATGATTGTGGTTCAGTTTTGATTGTTAATGATTGAAGAGAGGGTATTTTACTGGTGCCATCGAGTCAGTTGACCAAGTAGTGGTTGGCTTGGCAAGAATTAAACAATCCAAACAGGAGGTGAGCATCAGTGAGAAGATTTACGTTGATTGAGTTATTGGTTGTGATTGCTGTTATAAGTGTATTGACGAGCATGCTGTTGCCGGCCTTGAGCCAGGCCCAATCCCGTGCTCATGGGGTGGGTTGCGGGAGCAATTTGCGTCAGTTGGGCGCGGCGTTTATAATGTATTCGACCGACAACCGGTATTTGCTTCCGCCGGGCTATCATTCGAATATTTATGTACATGGCGGCGTCAATTGGGCTTGGTACTTGCTTGAGTACTATGGCGATGTCCGTGTCCTGGATTGTCCCGCCAGTCCTGATGGTCCTCCTGCTGAGACACGCGTAGGATTGCATCTTTACGATGGGAACTATGGATGGAATTACGACGGGACGAACGGAAGTCGTGGAAAATTGCATCATCACATATCGACGCCATCCCGAGCATACCTGGTCTTTGATTCCGGCGACCAGTGCGTGACGTACGGGGCGAATACATGGAAGAACCTGATGGAGGAACTTGACCTTGATTGGGACAGCGGGCTTGAAGGCGCGAATCGTCATCGGGGGTTGATGAACGTCCTGCATGTTGACGGTCATCTGGATACCGTTAACTTGCGCAGCTTTCTTGCGTGTCCCAATGGAACGAATCAATCGCCTTGGTTTGTGGAATGGAGCCTAGGAACGCTGGAAGGCGGGGCAATCCCGTATCCCGATCGCTGATGCGGGCAGTTTATTCCGTCCTTTCAATCAGGTATTCCAATGCGGCTGCCAGCGATCGGGTCACGTCTTCCTGGTTGACCATGATTTCAGTTCTTCCCTTGGGAAGATCGAATTGATGCTCAGTCGCATCTACGTTCATGATCCATTTGGAGATGTTGACCGTGCCCGAGAGGCCAAGAATCTTGATGGCGATCGTCTTTGGCGTTTCCTTGTTGTCGAATTCGACGAGGAGTTCGCCCGGGACTTTTCTGTCCTTGCTCTTGATTGTGAGGGCGTAGCGACCTGGGCGTGGGGTATGTAGCGTTACGTCGGCGTAGTTGTTGACGATATCGGGTGCGAAGGCAGCTCCTCCAATCGCTCCCCTGACGACATTGAAGTCATTGAGTCGTTGCGGCGAGATGAATTGCGAGAACATCATGGTCGGGTCTTGGTTTTCCGATCCGATGAAGAGTGTGTTTTTTGCTCCTGTCATCCATGGTCTTGCGCCATCGAATCCAAGTCCAAGGTTTCCGATTTGTGGGAATTTTCCTTCGAGTTTGAATTTACGGTTGTCTCCGAGTACGTAGTTGACGTTGAAGTCAAGAATCTTTCCATCTTGTAACGCAAGCGATGCGGTCGCTTCCAGTATGCTTGCCTTTCCCGGTTTTATTGGATACGCGCCCATGAATTGCGCGATTCCACCGAGGGTTTTTCTGAGCAGCCGCTGTGTGATGGCGACCTTGTCCTGTTGTTCAGGTGGTCGCTTCCATTCTGGTGGACAATCCGGTGCGAAGTATTGCATCATGTCAAGCAGGACTTCTGGAAGTTTTGCGACGATTGTGTAGTGGTCGACTCCTGGGTACCACTTGATTGGGCACTTGCATGCTTCGGCCAATTGGGTTGAGCAGGCTGGCGGGATCACGTTGTCGTCTCCGGCATTGATCATCGCGAGCTTGCCTTTTTCGGCGAGTTTTTGCAGTGCGTTGGCGTGGGAGAGCGGGTCGTAAGGCCTGAGTTGATCAAAGAGTTTCTTTTGTTCCTCTGGGGTCCTTGAGGTAAAGAATGCGAGCAGGTCCCGTGTTTCGCGCACATTGGTCTCGAAGATTTTGGGCAGGTTTCCGCCACCGAGAACCATCAATGCCTTGGAGATTCTGGGGTCGGTTCCGACAGCGTTTGCGGTCATGATCGCCCCGAGCGAGACACCGGTTGCTAGGAGCTTGGTCTTGTCGACTTCGGGCAGTGCGCAGAGCAGGTCGTTTGCCCGTCTTGCATCGAGTTGTGCTTGCTTAAGTCCGTCGAAGAAGTGCTTTGGCGACGAAAGGATGGCTATTTCCCCGAGATCTCCGCCTCGTCGTGCATAGTATGGGAGATGGAAGAACATTGCGACTGCTCCTTCGGTTGCGGCCATTTTGCAGATCATTCTTTCCAGATGGAAGTTTCCTGGTCCGATGATATGGAAGACGAGGAGCGCGGGATGCCTTCCCGCGAGGGGTTGCAGCGGCAGGTAAAGTTCGCCCGAGACGGTGTTGTTCGCAGGAAGCTGTGAGACAAGGGCGGATGGAAAGCTGACGGAATACTGCCGGCAACCGTCATTTTCGGCGACGAGGGCCAGTGCCGCGTCAAAGGGGGCGCCATCGCTGGGGTTTTCAATTCGGATGATGTCTGCCGACCAGAGCGGTGAGACGAGAAAGGCCAAGACAACTGCAAAAATAATCTTCATTCGCGGGTTCCTGAAATGGATAATTTGGTGATTACGTAAAATATATTTCATTACAATAAGCTCACGAACGAGAATTGCGAAGATTTTCTACAAACAAAAACAATGCAAAATCAAAACGGAACTAATTATTCGTTGAGATTGTGAACTTGGGATGCAAAATCAGATAAAATCGTGGTTGTTGCGAGTTGGAATTCTTGTCTTTTGGGTTAGATAAGTTAATATAAAGGAATGGATTTGTTGTGTTTTCAAGTCAATGAAAACGAGTTAATGGAATTGAACAGGAGGTATTACATGTTTGGCTTGGTTGAGAAGGCTTTTTTGATGGGCGTCGGGGCTGCAAGTTTGTCGGTCAAGGCTGCGGAGGATTTTGTGAGCAAGGCTGTGAGCGACAAGCAGGTTACCCAGGACGAGGGTGCACAATTGCTGAAGGTTTTGGTTGAGGAGGGCAAGCGTTCCAGCGATGCGTTGACCGAGCGTATCGAAGAGGTATTGAAGACCCGCGGCGAATCGCTGATGCCTTACTGGAAGCATGTCCAGGACCTGGAAGCCAGGGTTGCTTCGTTGGAGGCTGAATTGGCGAAGCTCAAGGGCTGCTGCTCGGAAGAGAAGAAGTGATTGGAGCGTACCGGCGATGCGTGACTTGAATCCTGCATTGGAACAGGAGTTTTTCGATGTCTTCAAGCGGTACTACGACTTGGAGCGTGATGCGGGAAAGCAGCACGACATGTCGAACTACACTCTTGACCGGATGATTCCCTTGGCTGAAGTCGCCGGTCGTCCCGAACGGGGGTTGAAGATCATCCACGTTGCCGGGACGAAGGGGAAGGGGACCACGTGCCATTTCCTGTCCTCGTTGCTGTCAAGCTGCGGGAAGCGCGTTGGCTTGTTTACAAGTCCCCACTTGGCGACGGTTCGCGAGCGATTTCAGTTGGACAACGCGTTTATTGACTACGAGACGTTGCTGTCTAGCGGCCGTCGGCTTGTTGCTGCGGTTGATTCTGCAGGCTTGAAGCCGTCGCTGTTCGAGTTGTTCACCGTCTTGGGGTTGCGTTTGTTTGCCGATTCGGGCGTCGAATACGTCGTATTCGAGACTGGTATTGGTGGTCGGTTGGATGCGACGAACTACGTGACTCCTGTGATGACTGCGATTACACCGATCAGCTTCGACCACGTTGCGCTGCTGGGCAATACGATCGAGTTGATTGCGTCCGAGAAGGCGGGTATCCTGAAGCCGTCTGTGCCGATAGTCGTTTCGCGCCAGAGTTTCAGCGAAGCCGAGGATGTGATCTTGGCCCGTGCGCGCGAACTGGGCTGTCCTGTGCTTTGGCCGGTGAATTCCGAGATGACCTATCCGTACTTGCCTTATGGCACAGCTCCATATTTGCGGGAGAATTTCTGCACGTCCTTGTCGATTGTGAACCATCTTGGCTTGGTTCCGGACGTTGGTTCATTCAGGTATCCCCAGTTGCGTGCCCGTTGCGAGCGCATATGCGGCGATCCATTGGTTGTGCTTGATGCGGCGCACAATGGCGATTCGATGCGTCGCCTGGTCGAGGCGTTGAACCTTTTGTATTCCGGCGTTCGGTTTACGGTTGTGCTTGGGATTGTCAAGGGCAAGGACGCCCACCGGATCGTCGATGCGTTGCGCGGCTTGAATGCCAGGTTTGTATTGACGAATCCCCATACCGGGAAGGGGTCGGATCTGGCTGCATTGGCGGAGGAGATGCGTGTTGCGGGCTTGGATGTGATCGAGGTACGGGAAAGCATTTCCAGCCGTGATGATTTGCCTTATGACGGTCCGCTTTTGTTCACGGGGTCGTTTTTCACGGCGCTGATTGGCGAGGAGTTGTTTAGTCGCGATCAATGAATGTCGAGGGCAGTCAGATGGATATGGTAAAGGTATTGCATGGTCGCGGCGAGCTTGAGTTTTCGATTCCCAGGCGGAATTTGGTTGGTGTTTTCGAGTCTTCGATCAACCGGATTGCGGTTCCTGGGGATGGGGAGGTTGTTGTCCGTTCGGCATTGGCGTCCCCGATTGGCGGCGTGGGGTTGAGCGAACTGGCGACGAAGGCGCGCAAAATCGTGCTGATCGCCAGCGACCATACCCGCCCTGTGCCGAGCAAGCAGATTGTTCCCGCGATGCTCGAGGAGATTCGGCGCGGGAATCCTGAAGCCGAGATAACGATCTTGATTGCGACCGGGATGCATCGCAGGACGACTCGTGGGGAATTGATCGAGAAGTTCGGCGAGGAGATCGTTTCCCGCGAGAAGATTGTCGTTCACGATGCCCGTGACGAGGGTAGCATGGCGTACTTGGGGATATTGCCGTCCGGGGGCGAGCTTTGGATCAACAAATTGGCTGTCGAGGCGGATCTCTTGGTGGCGGAAGGTTTTATCGAACCTCACTTTTTCGCGGGGTTTTCAGGTGGTCGAAAGAGCGTTTTGCCTGGGATAGCGGGATATCGCACGGTTTTGGCGAATCATTGCGGCGAGTTCATTCGTTCGCCAAGCTCGAGGACTGGGGTGCTGGAGGGGAATCCGATTCACAAGGATATGGTATGGGCGGCAGGCGCGGCGAAGCTGGCGTTTGTGATCAATGTGGTCATCAATTCCTCGAAGCGGGTGATGGGCGCCTTTGCCGGCGAGCCCTTCGAGACCCATGCCCGGGGATGCGAATACCTTAAAAAGCTGTGCCGGATCCAGGTGCCGATATGCGATATCGTCATTACCAGCAACGGCGGATATCCGCTGGACCAGAATGTCTATCAGGCGGTGAAGGGAATGACGGCCGCAGAAGCGTGCGTGCGGGATGGCGGCGTGATTGTCATGTCTGCGGAATGCGAGCAGGGGCACGGCGGGGAGTCGTTCTTCAAGCTGCTTTCCGAATGCAAGTCGCATCAGGAATTGTACACGAAATTGGGAGCGGTTCCACAGGCGGAGACAGAAGCCGACCAGTGGGAAGCCCAGATCCTGGCGAGGATATTGTCGAGGAATCGCGTGATCATAGTTGGTCCGAAGTGCGACGGCGGGATGCTGGAGGCGATGGGCTTGATGCATGTCGCGACTGCGGAGGAGGCGATGCGCACTGCGTTTTCGCTGGTTGGAGAGGATGGGCGAGTCGCGGTATTGCCCGATGGCGTATCGTTGATAGTCGAAGGGGTTTCACGTTGAGCTTTGAAGATGCGCCTGATGGTAGGGCGCGACGAATGAACTAGAATCAAGACAGGTAATCAGGAGGCAGGCAATGGCGTTGACGAGTTGGTTGTCCGATCCGTTCAAGCGGTTTTTCCCGAAGAGTCCCAGCGAAGTCAGGAAGACCTTGAGTTTGAATTATGCCTTGAACGAACGGATGAGTTTCCAGGTATTGGTTCGTCAGGATCTTGGTCCCCAGAAGGTGCGGGTTGAGGCGTCGGGACCTGATGGGTGGGACATTAGGGTTCGCCGCATCGGGTACGTTCCCGTCCGTCATGCGAATACTGGAGCCGAAGGGATGCCGGAAGAGGCGGATTTGGGCGACGGACTGCCCGGTTACGTGCCCGATCCCCTGTTCAACGAGGACATGGTTTTGCTGCCCCAAGGCGAGACCCATGGCTTTTGGGTGAGCGTCAAGGCTGGAAAAGGAGCGAAAGCCGGAACCTATCCGATTGCGATCAAGGTGATTCCTGAACGTGACAAGCCCGTGAAGCTGACCTTCAAGGCGATCTTACACAATTTGAAGCTGAAGCCACGAAAGAACTTCAATATTACCCATTGGTTCTATGCGGACAGCCTGGTCGCACGCTATAAGGTGAAGGCATTTTCCGAGGAGTTCTGGACGATTTGCGAGGAGTACGTCAAGAACTATGTAGATCATGGCCTGGATACCTTGTACGTGCCTGCATTCACGCCGCCGTTGGACGGTGTGAAGCTGCCGACCCAGTTGCTGGGCGTCAAGCGCAAGGGAAAAGGATATGAGTTTGACTGGACGAATGTCCGCCGCTGGCTTGAAATGGCTCGTCGCTGCGGCATCACGCACTTCGAATGGGTCCATCCCTTTACGCAATGGGGCGTGAAATACGCCATTCGGATCTATGTTGGCGACCAGGAAAAGGAAGACTTGCTTTTCCCGCCTGAAACCCCCGCCACCTCAGACGAATACCGCGTCTTCCTGACCCAGTTCTTCAAGGAACTGAAGGAAGTCCTCATCGAGGAAAAGGCGTTGGATACCTCGTTTTTCCATGTTTCCGACGAGCCGCACGGCGAGGAGCACAAGGCGAACTACAAGGCGGCGAGGGCGATGCTGAAGGAAATCGCGCCTTGGATGAAGACCATGGATGCATTGACGGATATCGCGTACGGACGCGAATCCTTGACGGATATGCCGATACCGAGCATTTCGACGGCGGTCTCCTTTGCCAATGAAGGCATTGAGAGCTGGTGCTACTATTGCTGCGGTCCCCGAGGACGTTACCTGAACCGCCTGATGGATACGCCATTGCCCAAGATCTGGATGCATGGAATCCTGTTCTATCGCTGGCCGTTCAAGGGATTCCTGCATTGGGGATTCAACTACTGGTTCGAGTCGCAGACCAGGAATTTCGTCGATGTGTTCGCGGAACAAGACGGCTTGCGCTGGCCCAATTGGGCATATGGCGATACAAGCCAGGTCTATCCGGGCAAGGACGGGAAGCCTTTGGATTCCATCCGCTGGGAAGTGTTCAGCGAATCGCTTCAGGACTATCAATTGCTCCAGACCCTGGGAGTGGACAGGAACGATCCGATCTTCAAGCCTGTCCGCAATTTCAATGACTTCCCAAAAGATCCAAAGTGGAGATTGAACCTCAGGAAGAAATTGCTGCCCTGATTCTTGCACACTAAAAAGCTTAGGTAGCCCAGTGTCCATGGCCCATGCGAATTAAATACGCATGGGCCATGGTATTATAGGACTGGGACTCTGGGGCGTTGCGTTGGGATCAGCCCCAATGTGATTGTTATGTCACGCCCGTTGGAGGTGGGGGCGTAACTCTAAAAGAGTGCTTGTGGCTGAATCTGGCCATGTGCCGTGCCAATACTTGAATAATCGTAACCGTTCACGGGGGGGGGGCGAAGCAAATCGATGTTTCCGTGTGCCTCAATGAGAACGGGCGTCTTCCTTAATCTCGATCAAGTGCATCGGTTAAGCGTATCCGATTAAG
>JAGVUR010000102.1 GCA_019136135.1 Verrucomicrobiota bacterium | reverse complement strand
GCATGGAGAATCGATCGTGCTTCGACTCCTACAAAAAGACCAAGCCGTCTTCGACCTGGACAAGGTAGGACTGCTCGAAGATACGCGCAAGGATCTGGAAACGCTCTTCAACATGCCGCATGGAATGATCCTCGTGGTCGGTCCGACCGGTTCGGGCAAAACCACGACCCTTTACTGCATCATGCGCATCCTCAACGCAGACTACAGGAAAATCATCACCATCGAAGATCCTGTGGAATACCAGTTGGACGGATTGACGCAAATCCAAGTAAAGGCATCGATCGGACTGACATTCGCCTCGGGGCTGCGCGCCATCGTCCGCCAGGATCCGGACGTGATCCTCGTCGGAGAAATCCGCGACCGGGAAACCGCCGAAATCGCCATCCATGCCGCATTGACAGGACACTTGGTCCTCTCAACGCTACATACAAACGACGCGGCAGGTGCCGTGGCGCGACTGATCGAGATGGGCGTGGAAAGCTTCCTGATCTCATCGTCGCTTCTGGGAGTCGCTTCGCAGCGGCTGGTCAGGAGAATCTGCCAGGAATGCAATGGAACGGGACGGATGAAGGACGACAGCGAGCGGCGATGCCGAAACTGCCTGGGTTCGGGATACAAGGGACGTATCGCGATCTTCGAGCTGATGCTGATCAATGACGAACTCAGGCAAGCGATCAACCAGCACGCGGACTCAACGGTCATCACGAATATCGCAAAGAAGCATGGAATGAGATCCCTGAAGGAAGACGGAGACCTGAAAGTCCAGCTTAAACTGACCACGGAATCAGAGGTCACAAGAGTCTGCAAGCTGGATATCGGGGACCTCGATTGAGTTACTTGAACTCAACGCCTTCAACGTACTTGAGTATTTCAACGCAAGGCGAATCCTGGGTGATCCGCTTCCCGAAGTACGTGATGTTCTCCAGCCTGATCCCCTGGACATCCTCCTCCGAAGACCGACCGGACAAGTGGATCTGACCACGGAACTCTCCCTGGGTACCGATGACGGCGATGTCCTTCAGACTGCAATTGCGAACCCGTCCGCTGACCTCGTACGACTTGCCGTGGCAACTGGTCAGCATCATCTTCGCGCAAAGCAGCATCATGTCACGACCGTCGCAATAGATTCGGAAATCCTCGAAATGCGTGTCCGAAAGGGTCATCCCGCCGCTGGGCTGCAGCCAGAATATGGCATGAGACCAGAAATTCTGCGGCCCGGAGTATTGGCTGTAATGGAGGACATCGATATTTTTCGAGCGTATGTTCTTCATTTCCTTGGCATCGCATTCGAAGCCGATTCGATAGATGTTGGCGTTGTCGGTCCAGAACTCCGAATCCTGGATGAAGATGTTTTCGCAGGCCTGGCCTTGTCCCGCCCCCAGCCCCTTGATCGCGATGATGTCGTCGCGAGTCCGCAAAAAGCAATTCTTGATGACGACGTTTTTGGTATTGCACAGATCGATCGCATCGTCGTTGATCATTCGGCTTCCGGCGATCTTGACTCCATCGACGAGTACTCCGTCGCATCCTGCGGTAACCAGGATCCAGGACCAAGGATTTCGCACGATGATGTCCTTGACCACCACGTTCTTGCCATCCCTCAGCTCCAGCATCCAGCCACTCGGTCCCTTGAACCTAGGATAGGCTTCGCCGCCCAGGATGCCACGCCCACGAATAGTGATGTTATCGCCTTTGGCGACAATCGCCCCGTTCACAACGGCGCCAGCAGCCAGGTACAACGTCTGGTTCGAAGTCAGTTCGATCTTCCCCGCCTTGTGCTGCCCCGGGCCAAAATAAACGACACCGGGATCGCCAGCCTTGGGCGCATCGGTCTCCAAGGCATTGCCGAACAACAGCAAAGCTTCTTCCTTGCCTGTACGCTCTATCGATATCCTAAATGGCTTCGACGCCACAAACTCAAGCTTGCTGCCATCGGAAGACACCTTCGGGACCAACCCAAAACGTGCCGGTAAAATCTGGACATTCTTCAACGAAACCGATGAGGTCACCTCGACCCGGCATTCCCCCGAAAAGTCAAAGGAACCAAAATAGTAGTACGACTCCTGGTATCCCTGACGATACTCGTCATCAGCCATTGAACGATAGATCGCCACAGGCTTCCCATTCGCCGTGACCCGATACGTCGTCACCTCGGGTTCGCCGGGCGCCAGTCCCGCAGATACAACCTCACCACCAAAACAAGACATCCCGACCAAGCTCAATACGGCTAGCATTCGATTCATAATCGCTTTCTCCTGGCTTTTCATTGACCATCATAGGCAATTCACAAAATCAAAACAAGGTAATGCCTGATTCCATGAAGTAAAGGAAATCATGTCGCCTCCAGAGTGGATTTTCGGAGGTTTGGAGCGTGACGTTTTAAGTACGGGCACCCGGGTGCTCGTACTCGGGAAACATCGCTGGTCAAACGGCTAAAAATGAAGCATCCTTAGTCGGACAAGTCGGACAAGTCGGACAAGTCGGACAAGTCGGACAAGTCGGACAAGTCGGACAAGTCGGACAAGTCGGACAAGTCGGACAAGTCGGACAAGTCGGACAAGTCGGACAAGTCGGACAAGTCGGACGGGTCGGACAAGTCGGACTAATCTGCCCTGCTTCAAAACAAGACGGGTTTAAGTACGAGCACCCGGGGTGCTCGTACTCAGGCGGTGTCGGCGCTCAAGCGGCTAAACATGACAAAGCCCCAGCCAGGCCGGTCGCCCAGAGTTGCCCTGCTTCAGAACAAGACGGGTTTAGGTACGGGCACCCGGGGTGCTCGTACTCAAGCTGTGTCGCCGCTAAAGCAGCTGAACATGACAAAGCCCCAGCCAGGCCGGTCGCCCAGAGTTGCCCTGCTTCAAAACAAGACGGGTTTAGGTACAGGCACCCGGGGTGCTCGTACTCAAGCAGTGTCGCCAGTCAAGCGGCTGAAAATGACAAAGCCCCAGCCAGGCCGGTCGCCCAGAGTTGCCCTGCTTCAGAACAAGACGGGTTTAGGTACGGGCACCCGGGGTGCTCGTACTCAAGCAGTGTCGCCGCTAAAGCAGCTGAACATAACAAAGCCCCAGCCAGGCCGGTCGCCCAGATTTGCCCTGCTGCGGAACAAGACGGGTTTAGGTACGGGCACCCGGGGTGCTCGTACTTGAGTGAACCATCAATCAATGCAGAAATTTCGGGACTTTTGTCGCAAGGAGAAAGATGCAAGCCTGTGCGCCGTAGGCACCTTGTAAAGGCGCTACGGGAGACTGACGCACGTCACTTCACCAGCATGATGAACCGAAAGCTAGTCTCAACTGCTTTTTTAGGAACATGTTTCCTGCGACGATTTTTTGGGGACAGAGGCATTGAAATTGTCGTGAATTGCGTGAAAGTATTAAAATCGACCGAATCAAGCCAGCCATGCCGAGACATGGGTTGTCTTAGTTGCCGTTCTTTTTAACCTGGCAGTGATGTGGTTTCCATATTACCTGCAGAAGGAGTGCCATTGTGTTCATCGACATCCATGCCCATGCCTACTTGTTCGAGTGCCCACCGCAGGACGGGCGAACTCAGTTTTGCACGCCGGAGGAGGTGCTGAAGCGCTATGACGAGCTGGGCATCGCCAAGGGCATCCTGCTGCCGTTGATCGGACCTGAGGTCTATCTGCCACAGTCCAATGAGGAAATACTGGAAACCTGCAGGCGCTATCCGGACCGCTTCATCCCTTTCTGCAACATTGACCCACGTGGCATCGAGAACAGTGAATTCACGGATTTCACAGTATGGATCGAGTGGTATAAGAATCGCGGGTGCAAGGGAATCGGCGAATTCATGCCCAACATGTATTTTCGCGACCCGCGTGTCTGGAACATCTTCAGGCAATTCGAAAAGGCGGGGATGCCGGTCATCTTCGACGACACGGTCCATGTCGGACGACGCTACGGCCTTGTGGACGATCCTGGCTTGCCACAGCTGGAGATGACATTGCGGACATTCCCGAAGCTAATCCTCTTCGGACACGGGCCTGCCTTCTGGAGCGAAATCGGGAAACTGGAAACCGTCGCAGACCGTGGCGGCTACCCCAGCTACCCAATCTCCGAGGAAGGAGCAGTACCGAAACTATTCCGACGATACCAGAACCTCTGGGGCGACCTTTCCGCAGGCAGCGGCTACAACGCACTGGCGCGAGACGTGGACTACGCCGTAAAATTCCTCAATGAATTCCAGGATCGCCTCTGCTTCGGAACAGACATTTGCTACGCCAATCAAAAGCTGCCGCTGGCGGAATTCCTCCAAAACCTGCGAGACTCCGGAAAAATATCCAAGGCAGTCTTTAAAAAAATCGCACATGAAAACGCAGAGCGAATATTTGATTTGTAGGGGTGCGACATGCAAAGCTTAGGACAACGTACTGAGACTGGCATACCGAGATTGAATTCATAGTCCACAAAACCCCAGTGGCAACGTCCCAGAGTCCCATGTCCCGACCCCGTCCGACCCCGTCCGACCCCGTCCGACCCCGTCCGACCCCGTCCAACCCCGTCCGACCCCGTCCGACCCCGTCCGACCCCGTCCGACCCCGTCCGACCCCGTCCGACCTGTCCGACCTGTCCGACCTGTCCGACCTGTCCGACCTGTCCGACCTGTCCGACCTGTCCGACCTGTCCGACCCCAGAAACTCATGACTCACAAAACTCAACGCAAACGTCCCATGTCCCAGACACCAGTCGCATAGGTCTCATTTGTCTCATTTGTCACATTGGTCCCAGTCCCTGCATCCTCCAATGCCGTACTCAAGGGGCATGTCACATGTATTTTAAGTACGAAACCGATGATTATTTGTTTTGACTCAGCATTGGCTTTTCAACCACTACCCCCCTAATCACAATCAATAATCCAGCAACCTGCGCTTTCGCCCTCACTCGCTGATGACCTGGTCAATTTCCGCCAGACTGCAGATCTCGTACAACCCCGTCTTGCCGAATTTGCTTCGATCGACAAGCAAGTACTTCTTCCTTGCCATTGCAAGCACACCCCTCAAAAACACCGCATGCTCCTCATGGTACGTGGTCAGGCTGTCGTCGCTTACGCCCGCGCAGGACACGAATGCCTTCGTCACCTGCAACCGACTCAGATTGTCCAACGCCAATTGACCCAAAAACGAGTTCAGGTGGACATTGAAATTCCCGCCAACGCATACCAATACATAATGAGGCGGGAAACGATGAAACTCCTGGCTCACCAAGACAGAATTCGTGATCACGCTCAAATTCGCAAACCTGGTCTCCTGAAGGCGACGCGCCAAGAACATCCCCGTGGTGGAAGAATCAACAAACACGATGTCGCCATTCTCAATCTCAGCTTCGGCACGCTCGGCAATCCTGCTCTTCGACTCCCGCTGCATCTCCATGCGCTGAAGAAAATGACCGCCGCCAAAGCCTCCCGTCACATCGATCATCGCAGGCAACAAACTCGTCGCGCCGCCATGGACCTTCTTCACGACGCCACGCCGAACCAATTCCTGGACATCGCGGTGAATCGTGGCCAACGATACGCCAAACTCGCGAGCCAAATCGTCCATCCGACTATAACGAGTCCCACGCAAATGCTCGGACAAACGCTGCAATCGATCTGATTTCACTGAATACTCCTTAGGAGACGTTAAAATGACCTAAATTAAATTTCTTCTCAATGACACACACATACCATAAAATACAAGCATTTTCTCATTTTTCACGCAAGTTTGATAAAATTTTCTCACTTTGAAAAATATTTTTCAAAAAAATGTTTTTTTCGATTTGCGGCTAAAGAAATCAATGGCATATTGATAAGATACGGTTTTTTGTCAATTCCATGGATTTTCAGACGTGAGGTGGCTTGGTCATTATGCATTCACAGATTGTTGGACTAGGATATTGCGGTTGGGATTATTTGTGCGTCCTTCCCAGCATACCGATTGACGACAAGGTCAAGATTATCCAAAGTATGGAGCAAGGCGGCGGACCTTCTGCCACGGCGACCTTCGCCGCCGCCAAGCTGGGGATTCCCTGCGCTTTCGCGGGCGTTGTCGGCGACGACTCTCCAGGCAACCAGATCATCCAGTCCTTCAAATCCATTGGGATTGATACCTCTTCGATCCGCATTCGCCCCAATGTCAAATCTCCGACTGCGTACTGCTGGATCGAGCAGCAATCCGGCAAGCGTTCGATTGCCTGGACCAGCGGCGAATGCAAGCCCTTGAGTCCTTCCGAGCTGAACTACGACCAGATTAGGGGCGCCAGAATCCTTCATCTGGACGGTCATCAGACGGAAGCCGCCATCGCCGCCGCCAAGTTCGCCAAGGACAATGGCGTGATTGTTTCGATTGACGCGGGAACGATCGTGCCCAACATCGAGCAATTGCTGGAATTGGCGGACATCGTCATCGCCTCCGAGAAATTTGCCCGCAACTTCTGCGGCACGGACGATCCCGTTGCGGCATCCAAAAAGCTCTTCGCCATGGGCGAGAAGCGCTTTACGGGAGTCACCCTGGGCGCAAGGGGATCTTTCGGCTTTGACGGCACAAACGAGTACTTCCAGGATTCCTTCACCGTCGATGTGGTCGACACCACAGGCGCTGGCGACACGTACCACGGCGCTTTCGCCGCGGCGATCGTCCTCAACCTCCCCTACCAGGACGCCATGAGGTTCGCTTCCGCCACGGCGGCATTGAAATGCACAAAGCTGGGCGGCCGTACAGGACTCCCGGACATGGAAACGCTTAATCAATTTCTTGAACTTAATCCATAAATCCAAAACCCACAAAAAAAGGACACGACAATGCTAAAGCTCGGTTATCTCCCACTGGTCAAAGGCAGCTGGCTCAACGAAAAACAGGTAAATACCAAAAACGAGTCCGTCAAGCAACTGAAACAATTGGCGACAGTCATCGAAACAGGAAAGCTGATCGTTTCCGAAACTGATGCCGACGAAGCCTGCGCACTCTTCGCCAAGGAAAACATCGACGTCCTCGTCGTCCACCACCTTGCGTTCCCCTTGGGCGCCATAACCCCGTCCCTGGCACGCAGGCTGGGCGTTCCGGTCATCCTCTGGTCAACGCCCGAAGCCCCCTTCCGCACCCCAGCATTCCGGCTTGAGGCAAACTCATTCTGCGCCTCGAACATGACCGCAAACCATCTTTGGAGAATGAAGCACCCATACGCCTTCGTCTATGGAGAACCCGACCAGGCCATCAAGGAAATGAAGAGCGAACTCAAGGTCTTCGAGGCAATCAAGCAATTCAACGGATTCAGGGTCGGATCAGTCGGGAACCGCGTCCCGGGCTTCTTCACCTCGACCTTTAACGAAATGCTGCTCAGGAAAAAGTTCGGCGTCGAAGTCGAGGGCATCACGATGCTTGAGTTGGTTGACCTTGCCAAATCCTTGAAAGGCACCGACCAGCCGGAGGCAAAAGCCGCCGTCCTTGACTTGTGTACCCAAGGCGACATCTCTGACGAGGAACTCGAACTCGCAGTCAACCTCTATGCCGCATTCAACATCCTCAGGAAAAAATACCGCATCGACGCATGGGCAGTGCGCTGCTGGCCCGAATTCTCAGATCTGTACGGCATCGGAGTATGCCATCTCCTCGGCGTGCTGACCGGACACGAATGCCCCGCAGCCTGCGAAGGCGACGTCTATGGCGCAGTCGCAATGCAACTCGGCGAAATCTTCAGCGGAGAAAAGACGTTCTTCGCCGACCTGGTCATTTTCGACGAAAAGGACGACACCGGAATCTTCTGGCACTGCGGCGCCGCTCCTGCCTGCCTCTGCAAGCCAGGCTCGAAGCCCTGCATCAGGAAGCACCCCGTCATTGACGGTGGCGGAAAGAAGGGAGTCGCGGTCGAATTCCCGCTCAAGCCCGGCCACGTGACGGTCTGCAGGATCGGTGAAAACCTCGAGGGCAACCTCAGGCTGATGGTTTTCTCCGCTGAAGGCGTCGAGACCGAGCAGTGCATCCGCTCCACCCCGCTCAAGGTCAAGTTCGAACGCCCGGTCAGGGGGCTGATCGACGACCTTGTCTACAACGGATTCGAGCACCACTACGTCGTTTGCTACGGTGACGTCAAAAAACAACTGAAGGAATTCGCACGGCTCACCAACCTTGAGCTGATTGAATTCTAAGCAGGAGCTTTGCCGAACGCGAGGATGTCCAAGACAAACACCACTAACACATTGGATACGAAATGACTAAAATAGCCTTTTTCGGTGCTGGAAGCACCATCTTCGTCAAGAACATCCTGGGAGACGTCCTCTGTACTCCGGCGCTTCAAGATGCCGAAATCGCATTGTACGACATCAATCCGCAGCGCCTCAAGGAATCGATGGCGATGCTGACCACGCTCAACCGCAACATCAACCAGGATCGGGCGACCATCAAGGGATACTGCGGAGTCGAAAACCGCCGAGAGGCTCTCCAAGGCGCGGATTTCGCCGTCAACGCGATCCGCGTTTGGGACTTCACGATCTCCGAAGCGATTGACTTTGCCATTCCAACCAAGTACGGACTCAGGCAAACCATCGCGGATACCATAGGCATTGGCGGACTCTTCAGGGCACTGGGTTCCGGCGAGCACATGCTCCATTTTGCCGAAGACATGGCGGATGTCTGCCCCAACGCCTGGTTCCTAAACTACACCAACCCGATGTGCGCGTTGACCGGTCTCCTGCTCAGGCATACCCCGATCAAAACAGTCGGGCTATGCCATTCCGTACAGGCCTGCGTCCCCAGCCTGCTCAATACCCTGGGCATCGCAAAGGACTACGACATCAAGAAGTTCAACGCAAGGATTGGCGGCATCAACCACCAGGCTTGGCTGCTCCAACTCCTCTACGAAGGAAAGGACATCTACCCGCAAATCAAGCAAATCGCATTCGAGAAGCTTGACCAATGGAGAAAAGCGCCCAAAAAGGAAAAATCCGCCAACATGGTACGACTCGAAATCATGCGGATGTTCGGGTACTACATCACCGAATCCTCGGAACATAGCGCCGAATACATGCCGTACTGGATCAAGAGAAACTACCCGGAACTTATCGAGGAATACAACATCCCCCTTGATGCGTCGCCAAACAGATGCCGCTCAATCGTCGCAAACTGGAACAGGCAGTACAAGGAAATCTGCGAAAACCCAGTCCTGACGCACAACAAATCCAATGAATTCGGATGCGGCATCATGGAGTCGATCGTCACGGGCACGCCATTCAAAATCGCAGGAAACGTGCTCAACAACGGATTGATCGACAACCTGCCACGGGAGGCGGTCGTCGAAGTCCCATGCCTGGTTGACAACAACGGCGTCCAGGGAACTTACTTCGGCAGGCTCCCAACGCAATGCGCGGCGCTCAACCTAACCAACATCAACACGCAGTTGCTCACCATCGAAGCGATGGCGGAACGCTCAAAGGATAAAATCTACCAGGCAGCCCTGCTGGATCCGCACGCATCGGCAGAACTGTCCCCCGATGATATCATCAGGATGGTCGATGAAATGCTCGAAGCACATAAGGACAGATTGCCTAAATATAACTAAAGGAGACTAAAATGCAGTACAAGGTCGGATACAAGCCACAAAACGGTTTCACCAAGATTGCCAGCCTCGGCGACGGCGAACTCAAACTCTCGGA
>JAGVUR010000060.1 GCA_019136135.1 Verrucomicrobiota bacterium | reverse complement strand
CGTTAGTCAGATGCGAAAACGTTAGTCAGATGCGAAAACGTTAGTCAGATGCGAAAACGTTAGTCAGATGCGAAAACGTTAGTCAGATGCGAAAACGTTAGTCAGATGCGAAAAAAAAACAAAAGGGGAGAGAAAAAATCCTCTCCCCGAGGAGGATATATGTCAAGCGCGATAACCAACGATATTGATGTAATCGACAGCCGCGACATCATCGAACGAATTACCGAACTAGAGCGAAACACCGAAGACGAAATCATAACGCTGATTGATGATGAGGACTGGGCGGCGATTGACGACATTGACAATGATGAGTTAAGTGAGTTAGTAGAACTGAAAAAGCTCGCAAGTCAATGTGAGGGAGTTGGGGATTGGGAATATGGGGGGCTATTGATAAGGCGAAGCTATTGGATTGCATACGTTGAAGAACTCTTAAGAGACATCGGAGACCTGCCCGCCAATATTCCTTGGTACATTGAGATTGATTGGGAAACCACGGCAAGAAACATTGAAATGGATTACACATCGGTGGATTTTGGCGATGTGGAATATCTCATAAGAATGTAAAGAGAGGAGAATATCATGGTAATAGACAAAACAAATTTTTGTTTTAACGGCATAAAATGGGTGCTTCTTGCCAGAAGCATGGATAAGGGGAGAAGTGAGGTTTTGAGGATGCTGTATAGTTCGGGGTCGTTCGTTGCGGCGACGGATGGATACAGAGCGCATAAATATCAGACCGATGTGCTTCCGGCGGGGCTATATCGGGTTATCACCGCCACGAAAAATTTGATCGTCGTAGAACCGGACGATACCGATTCTATTTTCCCTGACATTGACGGGCTTTTTTCAGAGGAGGGGGAAAAACAGATTTGCGATGGGGGCAACCTGCCGCACATACTAAAGGAAATCATCCTAGCACTACCGGAAGACCTCTCGATCAACCCGGATTTTCTCAAGGACGCATTGTCTGTCGCGGGAGATGCGATATCTACCCCGGTCGGTTTTACGGTAGCTTGTACATCGAGGAGCTTTATAAAACTCACGAATTGCGAATATGAAGCTGTGTTCACACCATTCAGAATTCCGGCGGGGTAAAAATGAACGGTTTCGGAGCATGGAAAAACAAAATTTTACGCTGGATATTCGGGGGCGCGGTTGACCTGGAACGGGTGTCAACCCGCCTCAAGTGTGGGTGTAAATACACAGTTATCAGATTTGTTGTATTTGATTGCTACGCGAAGTATATGTATATTGATAGAGTATGTAAAGATTGTAAGCGGGTGTTAAAATAAGTGAGGGGGATATCGTGAAATTCGCTAAAATTTTAGGCAAGGTCTTCGCGGAAGAAATTCTTTCAACGCCCCGCGAGAGACAAAATTGGAGACCGCTTGGGCCGGACGATGAAATTCCGCCGGGAGATTATCGGGCATTGCGTGACTACTACGGGACAGTAAGCACTGATGTGGTTAGGGCATACAAAGACGAGTTCAATGCAATTTTAGAAAAGGGGAAATGAAATGGGATTAGACTATGGAGAGAAAAAGACTTGCCGGGCTTACGCAAGCCGGCATTACGGCAAATTTTCCACGTTCAGGAAGGTTCGGAGTTACGATTACGTGAGGTTTTTTGGACATGATGGGTTTGAGGTGGCGGAGAGGCATATTGATGAGATCACGGAATGGGCAAACGCACGAGAGGAAGAAAAATAATGAAAACGTACATCATTACGAGGGTTTTGTGCTGGTCGAAAACTAGGGGCGTGCTATGAAAGAATATCATGGATATTATAATGAGTGGGGATATCGAATCTTTGATATCAACGGCGATGAAATCTATAGCGCCGGAAATTCCCCCCATGAATCATCGGGCGTTGTTGCCCCGGCGGATGGACTTCCGTTGACCACGCTTAGGGAATTCTGCAACTATACCGGCAAGATGATTGCAAAGGATAACGATGGTAAATGGCTTGGGTGTAAGCGTTACAGAGGATAAACTTTTCAGGGATTTTCGCCGTAGGGTGCGATACGTCCCCACCAATGGTAAATATTATTACGATGGGGACATAGACAAGGACGTGAAAAGGCTGTTTGATCGATGGCTCGAAAAGGTGGCAAGAAGAAAGGCGGGGGAATCAGATGCGGAAAATAAACAATAATAGTATATTTCGAGAAATAGCCTATCGTCCCAAAATCCTGTAGAACGTTGACTTTGAAATTTGTAGAGCGTGCATGATCTTTACCTTCGACATTGCAAAGAATAACATGCACGCTATACTTTTACGTATTATCTCGTCATCGGTATTGTCGGGCATGGCCATTATTTGGTCATGTTTTCTGGTATGATCTTTTCTCGTCGCCTCGGATAATTCCACGATCTCCGTCCTGTAATCCCGCGCCTCGTCGTGATTAATATCAGATGCGAACGGTTCCCTTCTCGGTTTCTCTCCCCCGACAACCGTTTCGAGCGGCGGACAGAATTTGGCGTGTTCTGCATATGTCTTTAGATATACACACTTTGTTGCGTTATAGCATCCATTACAAGGAAACTTTCCTACCGTTTTCATTTCAGCCCCCCCCACCCATATCTTATTGCCTGACCGCATACCGGGCAAAACCGGGCGAGTCGCTTGCTCCATCGTCTTCCGCACGATCTGCACCCCCATTCTACGCCCTTGCTGTAGATTTCGCGGGAATCACATCGCGGACACCGTATATCCCCTGTGTCTGTAACGGCTACAAAACTAATGACTCCACCCTTTGTGTTGTCCCCACCGCTCTCGGAGCTACCCATGTCACATCCCCCTTGTCTGATATATTTAATATTAGGAACCCGAAGTGAATTACCCCACTGCATATTCTCGCACCATATTTTGAGCCGAGGCTTTGAAGTCCCGGCGTGATAAAACCTAGGCATCCATCATGGTCGATCTGTTCATAATGGTGAACGTGTGACCGTACAATTACATTCGCCAAGGGTTCAGTCCCCTCAAGAAACCATTGCCGGTTCTGGAGGATTTCTCTCGCAAGCGGCGTAAGTCGTGTGTGTGGCAATGCAGACTCAGAAATATAGTGCTTGCAATTTATTTCGACACCGTTGACACGGAAAAAGCCCCTATCGTGAAACTTCGCCCCGACGTTGCCAGCGATAACCCGCTCAAAATCCTCACTATTACCTACGTGATACGGCGTTCCAGCCACGATGTGTATATCGTTACACTCAATGCCTTGGATAATTTCAGACGCAATCTCGCACTGTTTTAGTCTGTCCGTTGTGATCTGCTCTGTACCTCCGCCCCTAGCATCCGTTCCGTCAATCAGGTCGCCGTTCAGGATGAGGCTGTTGTACGGTGCATATTCGACAATCCATCCGCGAAAGATGCTCCACAAGGTTGCCTGCAATTCCGTTGTTTGCCAAGCTGGAGGCGTAAGCCCTGTCGCGGCCCCACAATGGGTATCACTGCAAACCAATATGCGTTTCATGTCAACCTCGGAATAAAAACGTTAGATATGCTATCGCCTTCTCAATGTCCTCGTCGCCGTTCTCGTTCTTCTTCCCCTCGCGCCAGATGTATTTCAATGCCGCCCCCTTACAGTAACCACGGAATTCCTCTGCTGTGAGGGCGGCCCTGATTGCATCGATACACTCTAGGCCCATCCCCATATAGTGTTTCGGATTGTTAACAGAATCATACATTTCTTTTTTCTCGGGCTTGTCTGCTCCGTCGTCAGCCTCCGTGAACATCCGCAACCCTCCGGCTGTGTTTGTTTCAACCGACTTGAACCAGTCCCGTAACTCCTGTAGCAACTCCATCATTTACCTCCTAATGCTAATAGAATTGAACCCACGAATATCATTACGAATCCGGCAATGTGATATTCGTTGACGGGTTCGTGCAGAATAAAGACGTGTGACAGCCACCCCAAGGTTGCCACTGTGCCTGTGCCGAGAAACCATACCTGAATAAAATTCGGAGCATGATGAAACCCCCACCAAAAGCCTTGATTACAGACAAGCAACAAGGGAATTACAAACAGATATGATGTCCATTCCCTCGGCCCATACAGGCGTTGCGCCGTGTTGAGGGCCACGAGAGCGATGGAACCTAAGAGCGTGCCTACATACCAATGCATTATTCATCCTCCCTCTTGTGACATTCCTGGCATAATGTAACAAGATGCTCGGAATTGATTAAAAGATTGTCGTAAACCGCATCCATTATGTAATCCCAATTGACGCTAAGCATATGGTGTACCTCCACGTATACTTCGTTCCCTTTTTTTCTTGACTGTTTTTTTCCACATTTTTGACATGTATATCCGTCCCTTTTTAGTGCCTCGGCCCGTTCCCGGCTACGGAGCCAGACCTGTCGCAATGCGTTCTTTACCCTGGAACGTGGTGTGTTTGGTTGCTTTTTCATTCCGACACCTCGTATCCTGCTCCCGAGGTCGGATACTGCCCTTCCTTCTCGTCCCTCCATTCGTCGTTGGGGAGGAATTTCCAACCCGATACTATCTTAAATGACCGTGACAGGCCGTTAGGGTTCCTGTCATGCCGCCTCCATATCTTTGCCTTGACTATCTTCAACCGCCCCCGGTCCATTGCCATGTAAAGGCGCGGCTTCTCAAGGGTCATCTCTCCGCCCCTGCCGAAGTCCTTCTGGTCTTTCTTCGTGCTTGACTGTTTCTGAATGGCAATGATGGCGACGCCTTTATTCAATTTTTTATGCACGTCCCTAATCCAGCCGCCAAGTTTCCAAAATTCATCGTAAATTTCCATGAAGTCAATGACGTTCAGGCCGTCGGGGTCGATGGCGTCGGCGAACTTGTCGGAACGCTCGATTGCCTTGAACTTCCATTTTTCCAAAGGGCATACGTCCTTGAACATCTCGAGCCGCAATTTTAGTTCTGAGGCGCCCATCTCGGAGTTCATGTAGAGGACGTTATGGGTGAACTGGTTGAGACGGACAAGTTCGAGCATGAAGGTTGTCTTGCCCGTGTTCGTCGCGCCCGCCAGGATAGCAATGTTGCCGGGATAGAGTTTGACGAGGTGGTGGACGTTCAGCGGAAACTTGATCGGATATTCTTCGGTGACCGCATTCTTCCAGTCGATGACCTCGACGTCATTCTCGACTTTGCGGTATGTTCCGCTCCTGTCGCCGTGCCGTTCGAGTATTCCCTGTTCACATAGACGGGTAAAAGCGACGTTTGCGGCGTGCTTTTCCTGTTTTGTGACCAAATGTGACTCGTTGTGATAGTCTGTGACTCGGAAGTGTCCTGTTTGTGACTCAAGCCATTCCTTAATTTCAGCCATTATGTTCCGATCTTTTCTCTTACCCCGCTCGATTGCGCTCGATACTTTCGCTTCGATCTCGTTTTCGGGGAATGGAGGATTGCAAGAAAAGGCAAGCATTTTAAGTGCTTGCCTGATAAAATCGACTTTTGCCCCACCTTTTACGAGGCAATTTGCCGCATGAAAAATGTCTTCATCCCGGCGGCCTTTTATGAAATAATCTGTGACCGTTTGTGACTCATGTGACTGATTGTGATTGTTTTTATTGAATGGCACGATATTTGCTTCGTGCGCGCGCACGTTATATATATTATTATTAATATTATTATTTGTAATTAATGCATTATTTATAGATAATGCATTAATTATATTAGAATCTATATTAGGTATTATAGATATGGACTCTATAGGTTTTATAAATTCATAAAGTCTATTATTAATAATGCTTGGCGGAGCAACGACGTATCCTCCGTCTGCCCTGATATCCAAGTCGTACCCCGCTACCCTTACCGAATTCTGCATCCCTTCCTCGTACTTGAAGAAGAAATGCATGCCTCGGGGTGTCCGCACCCGTGGTGCGTCCCCCTTATACAATTCCAGAAATGCCGTGATTGCGGACGGGGAATCACAATCGATCACCATAATCCCACTGACTGCCCCCGTGACAATGCCGATATTGTAATCCTCTCTACCCCACCACTGGTTGATCTCGTCGACGGATGGAAGCCTAGACTGGTACTCAAGCCATTTCGTTGCGGGTATCTTGGAATTCGATCTGACAGGGATAACGCTTAGGCCCATATCGCGGTATCTAAGTGCGTGCTGGAGCATTAGTTGTACCTCGCTTTGTTCACATCACTGTTTATTGCCTCTTCGAGTTCCGCCCTTACCTCGTTGTTCCATATCGAGGCGAAGCACCACGGACAGAGCGCTCGAAGAAGATCACTGCCAGACACTACAAGGATATTGGCCTCCTTGGTTTCACAGTTGGAACACATGAATATGCCCCTGATCGTTGTCTTGTCTTTCATTTCCCCTCCCGGCAGGAATCCCCTGCACACTATATTATACTTACATTTTGTAAAGTTGTAAAGACCTTGATTAACAATTTTCGCATTTTTTTGTTTTTTTTTTCATCCCCCTCTTGACAACGCGTGGATAACTGAATATAATATGGACATGCTGTATGCGATGTTCCACAGTTTCGCGGGGTTCACGGAAATGACCGACAATGTGCGACATGGGTACGAATTACATCTGTTGGCCATTATACACACACTTGAAGAAGCGATGCGCGATGAATAGAAAAAAAAGAAAAATGAAATGATGTTGGCATTTTTTTTGATTTTATGGTATACATTTCGTAAAGAGGGTTAATGACAATGTTACAGAATAGTCAACAGTTTGTAGAAGCAACGAACAACCCCGGCTGGACATTGTTGCTTGGGGTCATCAACCAATGCCTGATCGACATCGAGGGATACAGGGCCGGACACAATAGTTTCACGGAGGACGAATACAAATCCTCTATCGAATTCTTTTCGCCCGGCGGGGGGCTTGACCACTATCTCAACGTCTTTGGAATTGAAGAAGATTGTTACATAAAACGGTTAAGGGAGCGGGTGTTGTCTGCGCCCATCCTGACCGAGAAGCCCGAGAAAATCTCGAAAAGACCCAAACATTACGTCAGACATAGCATAAAAACTGGCATCTGCGAACGGTGCGGCGAGGAATTCACAATTTACGGCGTGTGGGCCAGACGTTGCCCGACATGTAGTGAGATCGTCCGTAAGGAGAAAGCAAAAATCTGTCTCCGCGCATACAAGGAGCGGAAGCGTGCAAAACAGGAGGAGAGATGAGCGTGCTGGAAAAATTGCAAACGGTGCAACAAAAGATCAAGGCTCCCAAGGGGCAGTTTAACAAGTTCGGGGGCTTCCATTATCGGTCGTGCGAAGATATCGTTGAAGCGGTGAAGCCCATCCTGTCCGAGGTTGGGGCCGTCATCATTCTCAACGATACAATCAGGACATTCGGTGACGTTCTTTGTTGCGACGCGGAGGCTACATTTATCGATATGGTGGACGGCGGGAACATCAAGGTCGGCGCGTCTGCTGGCATTGATATCCACAGGAAGGGAATGGATATTGCGCAATCGTTCGGGGCATCCTCGTCGTATGCTCGTAAATACGCGTTACAAGGACTTCTCTTGTTGGACGATGGCTCCGACCCAGACAGCAGCGAAAAAGGGTTGGCGCTCGTTGCGAGTAACGGCGTTACCGCCAGGGAAACGTTGCAGGATTATACCGAGGAAGCGAGACGGCTTGATGCAGAAAGGAATCTGACAACGGAGCAGAAAAGAAAAGAAATGACGGATTGGTTTATTAAGCGGTACGGCTCCGACGCGATGTTGAAATTCCATGAGATGACGGGCGGTGTTTTCTCCGCGCCGGATAAAATAAGGACGGATAAGAACGTGGGTGTTTGCTACAACAAATACCTCGAATACAAGGAGGCGAACAATGCCTAGCGCAGACACCAAACGCGCAACCTATGACACAAACATAGTGTTGCTCTCGGGACATCTCGGTGCAAAACCGGAAGGCAAGGAATTAAGGGGCGGGGTGATCGTCACGAGTTTCAGCCTTGCGACATCGTCCGGATATGGAGACAAACAACGAACCGAATGGCACAAATGTAGTGTGTTCGGGACACAAGCCACCGAACTCGCAATGTACGGTGACAAGGGGGACGCTGTGTCGCTCAAGGGTCGCATAACATACAGCGAGCGCGAAGGGAAGAACTACACGAACATCATTGTTGACCATCTGAAACTGACGAAAAAGAAAAGTGGTTCGCCCTACATAAAGAATGAATTCGAGCCGGAGGACTAAATGATATACACAAACACACAAAAATTGCCACAGGCATATATTAACGCGTGCGGTGAACCATATCCGCCCACGCCGAACCGTTTTTCCGCGACAGATATTACGGCTCCACCATATGTTCGTGTGATACGCGACACACGTTGGGCTGAACTCAAAGATGATGTAGCAAACATGGTGTGGAGGGTGTTCGGGGTGGGCTTCCATGATTTCATGCGAAAGAACGCCCCGGCGGACGCAATTGCGGAGAAGAAACTGACGATTGAATATGAGGGGTATCAGATCGTTGGGGTAACAGACCTCTACGATGACGGGGTTATCATCGACTACAAAACCACAGGCGTTTACTCTCTAATCCTAGATAAGGGTGTCAAAACGGAATGGAGAGATCAACTGAACATTTACCGGAAACTCTGGGAGGCGCATGGTTATCCGGTCTCGCGCATGGAAATCCATGCTATTGCACGTGATTGGAGCGAGGGTAAGTCGCTAGGCGGAGGCGGCTATCCGGCGTGTCCATACGCGATACGGGAAATGCCTCGCGTGGAAATCGAACCCATCATATCTGAATGGATACGACGGTACAACGCGCAGGAACCATGCACACCAGAGGAAAGATGGGAGAGGCCACCGCAGTTTGCCGTTATGAAAAAGGGCAGAAAGACGGCACTGCGGGTTCTCCCGTCATATGACGAGGCATTTAATTGGGCGGACGAAAAAGGCATCCTCAACGAACACCATTACATTCAGGAGCGCAAAGGTGAATATGCGCGGTGTGAGCGGTATTGCGTGGCGCGGGACATATGCCCCCACAGGACGGTGATGAATGGAACGGTACGTGGTTGACAACGACGAGTATCGATATATCTGCACGGTTTTTGACGCAATGGAGGAACTCGCGGAGACAATAGGCGTGATGTCGGAGGACATGCGTGCGGCATGTGAAAAGCTGGGGAAATTAGTGAAGGTTGGAAAGACGATGGGCGAAAACATGGAAAAGGGATTACAGACAAACAAAGGGAGGAGGAAGAAATGAATGATGAGGGTTTCACAAAAATCGGGATTATGAAGGAAGGCGTCGGCAGGCTGGTGATCGAAATGCTCCAGCCAGACCCAACGGCGGCATCATTGGGCATCCTTAGGAGGACGGAGAACAGTACACTTGACGAGCTTTTGGAAACACTGGGGATTGTATACGCCGTAATTTCCATCTGTCCGAAAGGGATACTCCAAGAGACCATTAAGGTGGGTAGCTTCTTGGCGGACGAAAACGGGGTCACGTATCCAAAGACAGACTACGACGACGTGAAACGGCTTCTGGATTTGATAGATGGGAAGAACGCGAATGATTTCTATAGTGCCGACATGACGGAAAGGGAAAAGAAACTGATCTACATAATTGCAATGAGGGCGCGCATTACCGAAATATTACGCAAAAAGGATGTTATCAATTCTACCCCGTCCGCAATCACGGAAAATACGGAGGTAGCATAATGGGACTGTCCTTTAAGGGTGATGTATTAGAAAAGAGTGTTGACGAGAAGTTGGTAAAATCGTTAGTGCCGACAATTATCGTCGACATGCTTGCTCCGGAGGCAAGCGAGGCGGTGCTTCTGGCATTAGATTGCGCCGGGGAACTCACGCATCAGGAGTTGAAGCATGCGATGAATCTCGTGTTAAGCCTCATCGAGCAATCTCCGGATGATCTTTTGGAATATGCAGTCTGGGCTGCCGCAGAGAATCGTGAGTTGCCGCATGGCGAGAAAACCAGGGCGGAGGTACACGATTTGATGGTGCGGATGAAAGGCAGGAAGCCCATCGACCTCATTGATGAATCCACGCCGGAGCGGGAGAAAAAATTGATAACGCTTATCGTCTCACGGACGAAAGTTGCGAGAATGTTGCGCGAGCGAGGCTTGGTGGAGGGCGGGAATGCACAGGTTGCCAAAGCATCCCTGTAGGCGGTGCGAATATTTTTATGACGGCACCGGCAAAATCATTCACCCTGCACTGCAATGGGCGAGAGGATTGGAGGGGAAATGAAATTTACTATCCGCAACAGATTTAACGATTCAGTGATGTTCGAGATCGAGGCCGATTCATTTGTGAAGGCGGTAGAAGCCAAACGAGCCAACCTGCGCGGTGCCGACCTGTACGGTGCCGACCTGCGGAATGCCAACCTGCGGAATGCCAACCTGCGGGATGCCAACCTGCGCGATGCCGACCTGTACGGTGCCGACCTGTACGGTGCCAACCTGCGCGATGCCGACCTGTACGGTGCCAACCTGCGCGATGCCGACCTGTACGGTGCCGACCTGCGCGGTGCCGACCTGTGCGATGCCAACCTGCGCGGTGCCGATCTGTGTGGATGCCGACCTGATAAACACAAAATATAAAATCAAAGTTATGGGCGTTGAGCCGGGGAATTATTATTGGAAACGCTTTAACGTAGGTTTGAACAATAACGGGTATCAATTCTATGTCGGCTTAAACACATTACGGGAAGGTGAAGTTTTTGCGTCAGATGACCGCGACACATGCTCCTACCCCGGTTTTCATTTTGCATCCCGATCATGGTGCGCCGTCCATTATGGTAATAGGCCCCTAGAAGCCCGTATCCGTATCCCCGAAGATGCTCAGATAAACGAGCCGTGGGCTACTGACGGAAAGGCATCTGCCGACAAGATCGAAATTATCCAAGTATTCGATACACGGACGGGTGAAGACGTAACCGATCAATACAGGAAGGGGAATAGTGTTTGACGACATCGTGTGGCTTAAAATCAAGGACGGCAATGGCACAGCTCGTAAACTATTCGACAGGCACTATTCCCGGTACCTTTACAAGGACGGACGCAGACCGAAGTTGTTCGTCGGCCCCGGCGAAAAGATGGTGCTTATGACTCCCGACCAATCCGCTCTTTTCGTATGGCGAAAGTTTATCAGCGGTGACGGTCAGGAAGGTGTTAACTGTTCAGTATTCAGGAATGAAGGGCCGTTGCTATCCAGTTACCTCATCCTTGAAGCGGAGAAACTCGCTTACGAAAGATGGGGCAACCAACGATTTTACACTTATATCAACCCGAGCAAAATCAGGAGCACCAACCCCGGTTACTGCTTCAAAAAGGCCGGGTGGTCGGTATGCGGAGTGACGAAGGTAAATAAACTAATAATTATGGAGAAGATATTAAAACCATGAACATAACCGGCGTCCCCGATGACCTCCATATGCGGGTCAAGATTGATGCAGCCAGGGAAAAGATTAGGATGCAGGATTGGATGCTGAAGGCGATGGAGAGTTATCTGGAGAAGAAGGGGGAGAGATGGTAAGAACCTGTCAGGACCCGGCGAAGTGTGAGGGGCCGGGGGGCTTATTTCAAGGGAAATATAAATGATCCTCCACGGTGACGCACTCACGATGTTGAAAACCTTACCCGACGAATCGGTGAACTGTTGCGTGACAAGTCCGCCGTATTGGGGATTGAGGGACTACGGGGTTGACGGACAGCTCGGACTTGAGCGCACACCGGAAGAATACGCTTCAAAAATGGTGGAGGTTTTTAGAGAAGTAAAAAGGGTGCTGAAATCTGACGGAACGCTTTTGCTTAATCTTGGTGACTCATACGCAAGCGACACCAAAGGAAGCGGAGGACCAAGTGCAAAACAACTTTCAAACGCTGGTTCGTTTCATAACGTGAACCAGCGTTTTAATCACGGCCTCAAACCCAAAGACCTCGTAGGCATCCCTTGGCGCGTAGCCTTCGCCCTACAAGCTGATGGCTGGTATCTGCGGCAAGACATCATCTGGCACAAGCCAAACCCGATGCCCGAAAGCGTCAAGGACCGTTGCACAAAGAGCCATGAGTATATTTTCCTGCTGACTAAGAGCGCACGGTATTTTTATGACAACGAGGCGGTGAAGGAGCCATTTGAAACGAATCCCGGACCATTGAGAGATAAAAGGAACGAGGGATACGGAAAAGCGTTTTTATCGCTGCTCGGTGCGGGATTAAGAACGGGGTATGGTAAAGGGGGTCGCAATAAAAGAAGCGTCTGGACGATCACCACAAAGCCCTTCAAGGAAGCCCACTTTGCAACCTTCCCACCCGATCTGATTGAACCTTGTATCCTTGCCGGATGTCCCGAAGGAGGCATCGTTCTTGACCCTTTCTTCGGCGCAGGCACGACCGGTCTTGTCTGTTCGCGGCTGAACCGGCAATACATCGGCATCGAATTGAACGGGGAATATATCGAAATGGCACGGCGGAGGATCGAAGGGGACGCGCCGCTGTTAAACGTGGGAGTCCTGCCTCTATGACCCTCCATCACCTGATCTTCCTCGCCCTAGCCGTCGCGGGCGTCATGCTGAGTAATCGGAAACGCCGGTCCTGTTACGTCTGCTGGCTATTCAGTAATTTATTTTGGGCCGTCATCAACTGGACACACGGCCTACACATCGAGGCGCTGCAGAACGCGATATTCCTGATCTTGCCCGAGAATGCTCAAGCGTTTCAGTTTCCGGACACCGAAAAGCACGGATGGATGCCGGAGTTGGTAGGTGGAGAATGGATCAAGGAGGATAAAGAATGAAAGAAAAACGTTGGCTTGGGACACAAAAATACGAGATTCATTGCTTTTACTGTGGTGGGTTCCACATGACCGGTAATTGTCCGCAAGTTGTGAAGGCGATGAATGGATGGAAATATGACCGGTCTTGCCCGGAAACAGGCCACATCAAAATTGTTCCAGATGGAGACGAATATCCAACCGTATTGGCGTTTAATGGGTACCACTATCGCGTAGTAGGACTATGGGGAATCCCCGGAAAACTGCTTTGGCTCGAATTGCAGAGGTTCTATGGAGACACTATCGTGGCCGCGACTTTCTGCCCGGACGAACTGATGGAAATGGACCTTGGCATGAGCGACGACGAGCAGTTAAGCGCCTGGCTTGGTGGCCTTCCATTTCTTTCGATTATCCCTTCGGAATTTAACAGCTCCGAAGCGGAAACCGATGTCAAAACCACTACCGGTGAGTCGTTATGATAAGGGTTGCACAAGGGGAGAGGGTGATGCCTCACGAGTTGCAGAAATATAAGGGGTGGACCGGAAACCAAGGAACCCCAACGCAGGGGCGCGGCCTGCGGTCCCGCAAATTGGAGGATTGGAATGAACTACTACAACGACAACGACCCTTTCGTCTGCAAATGGTTGAAGGAACTCATCACAGACGGGTTAATCCCCAAAGGAGACATAGATGATCGGAGCATCCTTGAAGTTAAACCCTCAGACCTCGACGGATATGTCCAGTGTCACTTTTTCTGCGGCATTGGCGGCTGGCCTTACGCATTACGATTGGCTGGGTGGCCTGAAGACAGAGAAGTGTGGACGGGAAGCTGCCCTTGCCAGCCATTCAGTGTCGCCGGGAAAGGGAAAGGACTCGCAGATGAACGACACCTGTGGCCCGCTTTTCGCTGGCTTATCGCCCAGTGCAGACCTGCAACGGTCTTTGGGGAGCAGGTTGCGTCAAAGGATGGAAGGTTATGGCTCTCCGGAGTACGTTCTGACCTGGAAGCGATGGGATATGTTGTCGGGGGAGCCGATTTGTGCGCTGCGGGCATCGGGGCGCCGCACATCAGGCAAAGACTTTGGTGGGTGGCCGACAACACGCAGGACGGATGGGGAAAAAGGCACGAGGACGAACGAGGGGGCGTATCGCGAACGGATGCGGCGCAAGAACGGATACGACTTGCCGAGTGCGGTGGATTTGGCGGGTTGGCAAACCCCGAAAGCGCACGACGGGGAGTTTTCGACCCCGCGAACATCGGGAAGGCCGATAGAGAAATCGACACATCTACAGACACAGGCGATAGCGGTAATAGCCGGTTGGAAAACCCCTCATGCCAACAAGACCACGGACGAGAATCAGGAATCGTGGGAAGAGAGACACCAGAAGGGCGATGTAGCGACGATGCCGGCGCAGATGGCAGCGCAGTTGACTGGTCCCTCTCAATCTGGTGGCCCTGCCGGGATGGAAAAATCAGACGTATCCCTTCGCCTCAATCCGGCTTTCAGTCTGTGGTTGATGGGGTATCCGCTTTCTTGGGCGATGATTGGCATGAAGGCATTGCTGAAAACGAAGGCGCAATACGAAGACTACAGGAAGGCGCTGTTAAGATCACTGGAGGAATGACAACGCTATTCCCGTTGTGCGGAACTGTCCCCGGTAGAGTGGGTCTTCTTAAAGGGGCAGGCAACGCAATTGTCCCTCCCTTGGCCGCCGAGTTCATCAAGGCATACATGGATTATAAAAACGGCAGGGGGGGCATTTAAATGTCCTTAAGTGGTTCGATTCCACGGCGGAGGGAGGGAAACCCCCTCTCTCGGCAATGCGGAGATGGGCTCCGCCCCCTGCCAACTATCCGGAATTTCCGGAAGGCTCAACTATTAAGGAATCCTTAATGGTTCAAGGAGGAAGCGTGAAGATAATCAGGGTTGAGAAGTGCGAATGGTGCCCGTATAAATCATGGGACAATTTGTGTACGTACTTGCAATATCTACCGATCGAGGACATTATGTCTATCCCCGCATGGTGTCCCCTCCCCGACACCAAGGAGGCCGACGATGGAAGATGAAATAGCCAACCTTATCGGATATTGGGATTGGGAAATACAAAAATGCCAGTAAGCCCATTAGACCTACTGACATCGTTCATTTTGCTCGTTAACATCGGTAATGTTACTGTCTCTCCTTCGCAATCCATCCGCCGAGCGCCCCGCCTATCGCAAGGGTGATCTCTTTCGCCCCTTCGATCTTCAGGGCCATTGCAAGGCAGACGATCAGGGTCATGCACATCAGGGCAACCGTGTTGTTGTCAGGTCTCAGCATGACCTACCCCCCGTTTTTCATGTTGTCAAAATTGTCATCCGCGATATCAACCCATCCGGTAGCATTCGCCACGGCCACCACGCCATCGATAATCGTGCTTACCTGCGGGGCTATGGCCGTCCATGTATCTTTCTGTCCCCCTGTCGATACCGCCGTCATACCGGACACCACGGCCTCAGCCGCACCCAGAACGACGCTTTTCTTAAGCTCACCCTTACCGCTTCCTGTGAAAAGCTTCTCCGCGAAAGAAATCAACTGCGCTACTACTGGTATTAATGCTAACCAATTCATGTTGCCTCCTGTTTTTATTGTGTCCGGACTCAGCAGCCGGACTCTGCCTGATGTTCTGAGGCCATCAGTCACCCCATATCCTTCAGTTCCTTCCTGAACTTCTTCATCCTGTCGATGTAAAACCCTCTATCCGCCGGGTCGCAAAAGTGCCCCGTTGCTTCCTCTTCCGTCTTCCACCTCTTGAGCAAGAGCCTCAGGAACAGGACACCGCAGGCAATGTCTATCATGTCGTCATCGGCTTTCTGCATCTCCTGCAGAAGGTCTTTCATGGCAATGGTGGTCATCTGAAACACGCCCTTTGCCCCGGTCCGAGATAGCTGGTGAAGTCCTAACGCGGATTCAGTCATGGCAACCGCCGCCGCCCAATCAGGGTCAACGCCAAGCAGTTCGGCTGCACGGCGTATCTTTTCCAATGTTTCAAGCTGTTTATCATTGAGGGTCATTCCTTCACCTCCACGGTCTTGAGCAAACATTTGTCCATTATCCGCAACTGTTTGCAGAGCAAGACGTTCTGCCGCTTAACCATGAGGTTCCGGAACGCTATCTGCTCCTCGTATGTGGCCCTCTCCCATGCTTCCAGAATTGGGTTCTTCACGATCACCCCCCTAATTTTTGCAAGATGTCCTTGATATCTTCCTGCACCGTGTCCATGCTGTTCTTGAGATATGCCAGTGTCGCCTCGATGCCCGAATGGAGGGGACATGATTTGCCGGTATTGCCGTTACTGTCTTGTTTGTCAGTTGCCTTGACCTTGATCGCGGTGATGACTACCGCCGCCGCGCTTACCGCCAGTCCTGCTACTCCTATTCCTGCACCGATTTCCATCGCGCGCCCCTTTTTAGAATCCGAATCCGAAGCAGAAGCCGAAGCCGAAGCCGCCACCCGTGCTAGTGGACATGAGGGCATTGAGTTTGCTGTCGTATTCCCCGTTGCTTCCCCTCGCATATACCGTGAAATTATCCATGGGAGTTGTATACGTGCTGAACAGTCCATGCAGGGTGTAATCACCCACATCCGCCACGGTTGACGTTGAGCCGACCTGAACATTGTCGTAGTACAACCTAAAGCTCGTCCCGTCCCTGATGACCCGTATCTCTGCATTGGCGGAGAAAGTTACGTCGGCACTTATCACGTTCGTCCATACACCGTTCACCAACTTGTCGAGCTTGGCGTTAGTGCCGTCATGGTAGGCGAATATCCCGTATTTCGGGTCTGTCGCACTATCAATCCCTACCGCCAATCCTGCCTGTGTTCCCGCCGGAGTCGTGCTGATTGCCACTGTAGCGATAACGTCACGGGTCGAGGTTTCGACGGTTGAGATGAGTTCGGAGAGGACGAGGGGCTTGAGCGTCCAGTTGTCGAGCCAGATGATTTCGCCTGCACCCATGTTAGCCGTCCACAAACCGCCATTGGTCGCGTGTGCGCCTCTGAAGGTTATTATGTTGGTCACGAAGTCCGTCGAAGTGACTTCCTTGCCAAGATAGGTAACCCCTACGCCATCGCCCACTGCGGGTCTAACATTGCTTCCGGCATTTACTTTTGCATCGTAGGATACTTGATACCACGTGCCTACAGTCAAATCAGACGTTAAATCTTTTGCATCAGTAAATGGTTCGAGAGCACCCAAGGAGTTATCCACATACGTTATCTTGAGCGTATTGGAATCATTCTCAACGGTATTGTTCCCGTACTTCGTCCACCCATATATCCCCCCTGCCGCCTCAAACGTACTTGCATTGGCATCGACAAGGGATGTTCCCGCGACAGGCGTGTTAATCGCCTTCGCGCCTGATACGCTCCACGTTGTCCCTGACCACGTTTTCCCTGACCCGCCGGAACCAAGTCCTGTTTCTTCCTGATGCCCCTTGCCGTCACTCACGCCCCATGCGCTGAAACCGTCTGAGATGAGGGGGGAAGGAAGCCATAACGTGCTAGGGATGCGGAGGAAGGAGGAAGTGAAAACAGCAGTACGCCCATTTATTGTAGGATATAGCGGAGTGTCGTTCCCCGTTCCCGATATCCACAAAAGTCGCCATGAGGGATATTCCGTCCCACCCTTTACAAACACGAAGTTGCCCGTTGCCCTGAGAGGAACAGCTACCTGATAGTTGGACGTTGCCGTGTATGCCCCTAAAGCTGTTGCGGCATCGGTTGTCTGCAAAACAGACCCCGAAAAAATATAAAGTCCATTGCTAACTGTGCCACTCGTGTTAACATCAAAGCCAATTTGGGCTAGACCAACCGTTCCAACCGTGAAATCTGAGATGAGCATTCTCCCTGCCGCTCTTGCTACAGTAGGGAACCGTACCGAGGGGTCGCTTATCTCTGGTGTCGCCTTCCCCCCTGAGAACGTCAACGCTCCATTCGCAATCGACAGCTTATTCTCGGTATCGACGACAGTCCTCGTCCCGACTCCCGGTTCTGCGGCACTCCCGTTCAATACCTGAGTAGCATCGTCATAGATCGCCCAGCTATAGCCCGCCGCATCGTTGTAGTTGAACCCTGTTTCGATGCTTGCCCAATTATAGGTTGTCCCGCCGCGAGTGCTGACGATGGTGACACCGGTATTGGAGGGGGTGAGGACTTGCTTCATTGAAGCATCGTCAATAGTGCCAGCAAAAGCAGTCGAACCGTTTTTTATATAATAGCTGTAGCTAGTTGTTGGAACTCCGTATGCCGTGTGAGTTGCCGCCGTTGAAAATGTTCCAAAATCAACACTACCTGCTCTTATCGTTATTGACCCTGCAGTTCTGGAGAGAATGGTTATGGATGCTTTCAGCAATTTCCCCGTAGAATCTGCCATTATTCTGTCTGCCACCCTTGACCATGCCGCGCCAGAACCATCGACGGTGAGTATATCGCCCCCTATGGTTACACCTGTGCTGAGTATCCATCCCGTTGCAGACGAAAAGTCGCCATTTACAACAAGTTCATCCCCTAGCGTCTCCCCCGTCCCTGCCGCCTTGATGTACCCCCACGCACTTTTCCCTGCCGCATCGGTGACTCGGAGATACTTCCCCACATGGTCGGTCAGGACATTCGCCTCGCTGAAATCCACGAAGGCTGTACCGGCAACAAGGGACAGACGGGTGTTGGCGAGTGTGACGGAGCCGGTGGCAATAGGGGCACGGGTGGTGGTGAATTCGTCGCGAAATTGGAATCCCATTATTTCACCTCCGCACTCTTCACATCCTCGACAGGCTTTTCCTCGACAGGAGGTTTCTCAACGGCGACGTACCCTTCCTCGTCTTCCGCTTCACCCACCACATCACATCCCGCCATATCGAACTTCTCGTGGAACGCTTTGAACACCTCGTTCACCATGTCCTCTTTGGTTGCCGTCACTTTGATAGGAACAGACTTCGCAGAGAGGAAGACGCTCGTATCGGTCAACTCTTTGCTCGTCACCAGTTCGGCAAGCGATTCCTTAGACGGTGCAAGTTGGAAGACATTCGGGCTAGCCGCTATTGCCGCAAGCTGTTCAGCCGTGCCGGATATCTTGTATGCTCCCCATTGGACTTTGTTGATGGTCTGTGTGCCGATGAAGAGATAGCCCTTGTATTTCAGTTCGCCAAGCATGGGAGAGCCGCCCTGCATCTTCACGATGAAATAGCCCTTCATGCATCACCCCCCTGCAACTGCTTGCGTAATGCTATCGCCTGTGTCTCCAAGTCCTTCAACGCTTGGGATGCCGTTGGCTGTTGCACTAACCACTCGCGTATGGAACGGATAGACCTGGCATCGATATCGTCTAAACTCGCCTGCGCCTTCACCCCGGCGGCGACCCTGTCCTGTGCCAGAATATATTCTTTATTCCCCTCCGCATCGGTTTCCGTCTTGACCGCTATCATCTCCCGGGCGCAAATGTCCTTGTCGGCAATGACCAAAGTATCGCCGGTGATGTTGCGGGAGCGGACGGTCTGGACGAAGGTGGACAGGGAAAGCTCGTCGGTACAATCGAGGGTGAGGGTGTCGGCGCTGGCACAGAGAGGCAGCAGGAAGAGGAGGAGGAAAAGGAGGAGGAGGCGTTTCATGCTACCACCCCCGGAAACTTCGGCACCGCCGCCAGGAATTCATCAACGGTCGTAAACGTCCCTTTCCCCTCTGCCTGTTTCTCCCATTCAGCCTCGGCAGCATCCCATACCTTATCGCCCCATGCGACAAGCGCGTCGGCTCTGGCCTTGCGTGCAGGGTTCTTCGATATCGTCCAGGCTGCGGCGGTATGGATCGAGTCAAAGCCGAGTTCGCGGGCCTTGGCATCAAGAATTGATTGGATGGCGTTGATTGCGCCCTGTTTCGTACGGGCCGCCAGTTCTTCTTCTGTTGGTGGCTCCGGCCCCGGCTCTTTGAGAATCTCCGTATAGTGCCATACTCCATCTTTGTATACTATTCTATGGCCATCTTTCTCCGGCAACGGTTCGAGCTCTGTGGCGAAAGCCGGAACAATAGGCTTGTCCGGGTTCCGGGGGTTCGGGTCTGCTTTTCCCGGTCCGAGCAGTTCTCCTGTAAATTGATCGTAGTGGTATATTTTCATTCGCCCCTCCTCCTATTCGAATCTGATGAATGCGTACAGCGTGATATTTTTAGGTCTCGTTTCCGCGCCGCCCGTAGTACCCGTAGCGAAACTCGGATCGGAAACAGCATACGCTCCCTGAGCCCCGTTTGCGGTATTGGCAGATATACGAACACCTCCGGTATGAAAATGTTCTTTCAATTCGTCATGTTCATACGTTCCGTGAATACGTCCCGGATCCAAGCCGCGCCCTTCGTCCAGAAATCGGGGGAACACGCCGCGAAAATCAGGGAGCCTAAATGTCGTTGATAAATCCCCGGTTGAAAATAGTCCAGAATATACTGGCCAATCCGCCTCTGCGACGGTTAAACCATTATCAACGGCATAGTTCCACAGCTCCGGATAATCAGCTCTATTAATCATTCCGCCACCCAGTTTTATCTCCGTTGCTCGTGGCGTTGCGGACAAGGAAAAACGGATATCACCCACGTCTGAATTAGCATCAATATACGCCTTGACGCTCTGCTGGCTCGGCGGCAGCAACGCACTGTCCGAGGCCATGTCGTCCTCGTCCAGGATGCCGTATAGCTGAGTGATGGTCCCCGCCGTGATGTTAAACGTCATTATTGGCACCCACCCGGCAGCGACGGTGTACCGCCTCAAGACCTCCGCTGTCGGGCCTCCCGAGGAATCGAGCCAGAGCATCCCTTCAAGGGGATTGCTCGGGGCCGATGACCCTCTGTGCGTGATGCCGTCAATGGTGGACTGCGTGATTGTCCCGCCCGTTATGGTAGGGCCTATGATGGTTGCCCCACTCGCGGTAATCGTCCCGGTCATCGTAACGCCGGAAAGAGTCCCGCCGTTGAATGTCGCGTTGCTCCCTGTGATAGTGCCGGTCATCGTAACGCCGGAAAGAGTCCCGCCGTTGAATGTCGCGTTGCCTGACGTTATCGCCCCCGAAAATGTGGGAGTCAACAGCGTCGCCCCCGATGCGGTAATCGTCCCTGTCATGGTAACGCCGGAAAGCGTGCCTCCGTTAAACGTCGCATTGCCAGAGGTTATTGCCCCCGAGAACGTAGGGGTTACAATAGAGGCGTTGGATATTGACCCCGAGATAACGGGATTGACAATGGTTTTGTTTTCAAGTGTCTGCGCGTTCGTTGTCCCACAAACCGTGCCAGACCCCAAACCGTGTATATTCGTGGTTGCAACATCATGTTCGTTGAGGTATGTGAATATATTCGTAAGATCACCGTCGAGCTTCACCGCTATCGCGGCCTTGACAGTATCCCCCGACGGCCCACTGTCGATTGTGTGTGTGCGAGAGTATGCCATTTATTCTTCCCCCTCCTCTTCGTACAATTCCTGGATTTCCAAATATTTAGGACGCGCCTTTTTCGGCATTTCCCTGATCTCCCTAGCCTCCGGAAGAATCATACCTATCAGGTGCTTCTGAATGGCTTCCGTGTCCGGCGATATCATGCGCTCAACGGGATTCTTTTCGTTATGCTCGATAACCCCCTCAAGCAGTTTTTTCAGCTTTTCGTCGTCCCCCTCAAACAATGCCTTCGCCAGACGAAAGTTGAGGTCCTTGCTATACTTACGGGCATGCTCTTTCAGGAGCGTTTCCGAGTTTTCCCGCTCGTATGCGGCTGTTACTTTTGCCGGTTGGAACCCGAGACCCTTTAGAATCGTGTCCCTCTTGGAGATATTCGGAACGACAGGCTCAAGGGTTGGACTGCGGACGGCACCCTCCTTTACCCACCTACCGGCTACCATCGCGTTTCGCAAAGCTTCCGGCATGATCGCCTCGACAGCACGATAAGGATGGTCATAGTCTTTCATCATTGCAATTAAGCGATTGACGCGCATCGGAATATCGGTCATAACCCCTCCGACGCCACGGGCAAGGGCCACGGCTGGCCCCCTTTCGACATCGGGGAGCAGTTCACCTATGCCAATCGCCCCCGATATGTTCCCCCCCGACAGAACGGGGAGACCGTGCATGAACACATCGGCAATATCACTATTGTTGAAGTATTTGCGCACCACAGACTTCGTGTCAACACCGGCAATGGTCAACGCCTGATCGATTTCCTTTGCGCCGGGAATACCGTATGCCCCGCCAAGCGCACCCATCGTGCCTAACATTCTTGCCACCTGTCCGAATTGTTTATCCACCACCGCATCCTTGAGAAGCTTGAGATAGTTGCCCATAAAAAGACGGAACGTGAATAACGGGGCAGTTACCCCACGTGCAATCTCTGGACGATTGGTCTTGCCATAACGGAATTGTGTCTGGTCAACAAAGTCCTCCGCAAATTTTATGGCCTTATAGAATTCATAGCCCTGCTTTTTCGCAAGGTCGTATCCGATGTTAAACGCCACGTACCTGTTTGCCCTCTCCGCACGATCAAAAACGTATGATGTAACGTCTGTAATGTTCTCTATGGCTTTCGCCCCCGGCTTCCCGCCGTATGCCCTTCCGGACATTTCCCGCATCATTTGTTCAGATAGGATACCCCTGTCCATGGCCAGCTTGATAGCGACGGCGCGTTGCTTGTCGGCTATCTTCCCGCCGGAACGGAGATAATTGAATGCCTCCTTGATTCCCTTCATCACGTAGTATTCCGGTATCTTCGTATATCGTGCGGCGGCAGGGTATGTCGTGGTTAACGTCTGCGTGAGGTTTATAATGGCTGATTTTATATTGCCCCCGAGGTAATAGTGGAAGAGAAAGTTTCGCAGACTCGAACCTTCCGGAGTCACGGTCTGTAAGTAGTTGATATATCTCGATGCGTATCCATACAAACCACTTTCAAGTTTTGGGTCGATGCCTTTCATCATCTTCATGAAGTCTGTCCTCGCCCCACGATGGGCCAGATAATTCCCCATGCCCACCGCATAATCCGCCAATGACCGCCCAAGATCGGTCGCAAATCCAGGGGTCTTTTTTGCGTGAAGAAGATGATCGGGGAAACCACCGACATATTTTGCCATAATCCTTGAAAGCTCTACCCCCGCGCCCTCGTCGAGATTCTTCAGGATTGACAATATCTCGACAGGCATGTTCTCGAACATAGCCCTGTTCGTTTTCAAAACATCCCCGGTCTTTATCTTGAGATTGTTGTTGAGTCCGAGCTTGACTGCGGCGGCCTTCATTTCCTTATTGTTCTTGAACATTTGGAAGGAAACGAGATTGTCGTTGGCATCTAGCACCGCCATGTATTTCTTGCCGAATCTGGAAAACGGGACATAGTTGCTAACCCACAATTTTCGCGTCTGTTCGTTAACAGCCGCCACATATGCCGCCCTCTTGTTCACGTCCGGTATCATCTGCGCTTCTTCGAGTAGTTGCATCCTGTATTCGTGTAAGCTCTTGTTCATCGCCTTGCGGACGGCCTGATATGCTGTAACCTCGGCATCGTTGAGGCCCAAGGCTTTCAGGTTGATCTCCGTCGGCTCGAACTTCTCTCCCATGTATCGCGCATTGATAAGGGCCGAATCCACCTTGGTGCGATCTTTCAATGTATAATAGGGGTCAAGTATATCGCGCATACTTGCAACGAACGAATCCCTGTCCTTGAATAGAAACACCCCCCGCTCATATATCTCGTTGAACTTGGGGGATTTGTCGGCGATGGTCTTCGGAAAGGCGAAGATCGATTTGACGCTCTTCGTCATGCCGGGGAAAAAACCCTCAAAATATTTTACAGCCCATGGGGTTTTTGCCTCGGTGATTCGTCCGGTATTTTTCATTTGTTCGTACACAGCATTGACTGTAGGGTTTATCGAAAATGACCCGCGCTGATACGATGATGTATCGTGGGGCATCGTCGGGGCCGGGACGGAAAGGTCGATCATTTCTGGCTTCGGCACGATATCCGCACCACTACCGCCATAAGCCTCAATAATGCGTGACTCTTGTGATTCGCTTCCGATCTGTTCGAGCAGTTCCTTTGTTGGTTTTAGTGGCGGTCCAGGTTTCTTTGTTGCTTTTGGTGCTTTGCCGCCGATACCGAAAAACGGACTCGCGGCTGTCACTGCCCCGAGCGTGGAAGACATAGGTTCGGTGTAATAGTTCTCCCTTAGGTTGCGGAGAAGCTCGTCAAGTGTGGCCTTTGAATATTCTTCGGGATTCTGCACGGGGTCATCCCCAATCCATTTCCCCGTTCTCTTGTTGTACAGCCCGAGGCCCTGTCCCGCCATCCTGCCGGTCTCAACAACCATTTCCTTTGCGAAATCCTTACCCCTCTCAAGAATAGTTTTCTTGGGAGCCGATGCCCCATCCTTGCCATATCTCTCCTTTATCGCTTCAAACAGTTTTCGGCCAACTATGCCGATTAGTTGATTCTCGTATACTGTTTTAATTGCGCCACCGACATTCTTCGCAACATCACGGCCCAGGTTCTCTACAAACGGCGCATCCATGGAACCCGTTCCCGTGAAAACACCCTTAACCGACTCCGCGACCCGTTCAAAACCACCTTGCCTTGCGGGAAAGTTGTCCGCGAGAACACGCTGTATCTCGGACTGTGACGTGTCGTCGGGAAACTCTACCTCTACATCGTAATCCTCGACGAATATTTTCACTTGAGCGTCCCCGTCTTTGGGTCATACCGATATGTCTTTGGGCCGTTAGGCGTATCCGTGAGGACAGATTTGGGCTTCTTCTTTTTAAGCGCTTCCTTCATAAGTTCTTTTATGGGGTCTTCTTCTCTTGGCGTAAAAGCACGTGGCCGCCGCCATACCTCCTGCCCATTTTTATCAATGGCAAAAATATCACCGCTTATCGGGTCTTTGTATACCTTCTGGGCTTGTTGTCCCGCACCGCTCCCCCTGTGTGCGTCCTTCATGCCCTGAATCTCGATCTTCACCGCATTGGATTTGTCCAGACGTTCGTCCCTTTTGCCCTCTTGGTGATACTTGAATGCCAGTTGTTGCTGTAGGGCAATCCACCTATAGAGCGTGGCATCGTCAACCTTGTCGCGTGCCAACACCGCCGTGAGAGCCTTTTCCGGCGATATCTCGGCAAGTAAGCCTATCGCCTGCATCATCTGCGCATCGGAAAGCATTTTGCGTCCAAACATCGAGTCGAGGGGTGACGCATGTGTTGGTGCTGGACTGGCCTGAACGGGGGCTGGCGGACTACCCATCATGCCGGTTGTCGCACCCGTGGGCCAATAACTGTCGGTTCTCTCCATCGGACTTTGCGTGGCAGTCGGCGGAGCGGTCGCCCCATCAAGACCACCAAAGCCCATCAGCATGTCGCGTAGTTTCTGACCGACAGCAACATCCCTAAGTTCCTTATCCAAGGTGATCTGTCTAAGCTTGTTCACCATTTCAGCTTCTTGCTTGCGGCGTTCTTCCTCGGCAAGAGCCGTGCGTGTGCCGATAAGCCGTTGGGTAAACGCCTGCGCGCCCTGACCGTAATTATCCAAAAATCCCATGCTCCCTCCTTAGCCCAAAAGTCCGCCGAGCCAGCCGCCAAAGTCACCTATCCATCCGCCAATGGTGCTTAGGTTATTTCCGGAACCCAGAAGTCCGAGCATGTCCCCTGCCGCACCCAACCATCCGGTTTGGGAGGCAACGCGACTTGCATCCGAATATCGGGAATTCTCCGCCTGTATGTTTGCCATTTGCGCCGCATAGTTCAGGGCCGCGTTGGACAGTGGGGCACCCTGACCGACAAGAGCCAACGCCTCGTTTATCCCCGCCTCGCGCATTTGATTCTGGAACGCCTGTTTTGCAAGGGCATACTGGTACTGTTCATACGCCGACATATTCTGCCAATCGACCATCCTCTGCGCCTGCGAGAGATCGTACCCCTGTTTCGCAACGTCATAGATCGTCTTTCTTTGCGATTCCTGAAACCCCGCATTCCACTCGTTCGCCGCCTGCGTCATGTTGAGTTGGGCCATATTCTGCGCGAACTTGTTATAGTCCTGTTCCCTGCTAAGATCGAGCGCGCCCCTGCTAAGGTTGTACTGGTTCATCGCTTTCAAATCTTCAAGTTCCGTCGCATAACGGGTGGCCGCCGCCTGTAAAGCATTCTTTGCAAGTGTCTCCTGCAATACCCGATCAAGTCCCTCCCTCTGCTGGTTAAGCATTATCGAGGAACCATAGAGGCCGTTCCCGCCGTACATGTTGTTGAGGTTAATTCGTCCCATGTCGTATGCTGACCGTGCAGATATATCGCCGGGAGCCTGAAGCGCGGACTGGAAGGCATCATAGTCCTGCCCCATCAGCCCACGGTACGACCCTGGAAGATCGCCCGTAAATCTGTAGTCTGGCGTTTTGACGTTGTACATTGGTGTTGCTGGCGTATATGCCGCATAATCGGCTTGGGCGGGAGAGATGCTTGCCGATGACACATAATTTGGATACTCGGTGTTCGCCGGAGACTGTATTCGTTGCGTTGCCCAATCCAACCCTAATTCGATTGCCTGATTACCTGTCATTACTATCCCCCCCATCCCTATGTTAAAAATTTGCCAAATGCCGCCAAGTCTGGCGCGGCGGCCCACTTTATGTCCGTATCGTCCATCGTGCCGATATTCATCGTGCCATATTTGAGCATGGCCGGATTGATGGCCTCGGGTTTCAGGCTGTTCTCTATCGCCTGTTTCGCAATGTTCGCTGTTTGAGGTGCGGAATAATCAGAGTTCACATTATAATTCCTGTAAGATATCGGGTAGCCCGAAATCCCTCCCCTTGATGCGGGTGATGGTTGCGACACGGATGCCCGTTGACCACCCATCAACCCCTTGCCAATCTTTGCAATCTTCGACACCGTTGACCACCAGTCTGTGCCGCCCCCTTCGCTACCGGGGACATAGTTCATCGGCTCGCCGGCATCGTCATACAGGTTGTAGTAGTTGCCCAATTGAGCGGGGGTGTATGTCCCCATCGGAACATTTGTGTATCCACCAGCAGGAACATAGTTGAAGGGGTCGCCGAATTCGTCGAAGAGGTTGAAGTCAAAACCGCCGGGAACATAATTGAATGCCTCGATACCTGTCGGCGGGACATAGTTGAATGCCTCGCCCCCGGCAGAAGCGGCTCCGCCAAAGCCGGAGGACAATGCACCGCTTAGCGCCCCCCCCAATCCTGCCATGCCGACCTGTCCCCAATTAACATCACCACCGATGGCCTGTCCCAAGAGATTTCCGCCAGCCGTGGCCCCGCCCATCAGTGCCGCCGAACCGAGCAATGACATCCCGCCGGTAAAGGGGGCCGCGATCAACCCGCCGACAAGTCCGCCGATAGACCCAAGGAAGCTCCCGAATCCTCCGCCTGTGTCCTGCCCCTCGTAGTATTCGTAGGTTGCCTTGCCGGTGTTCGGGTCAATGTTCCTCCATATCTCAAGATCGGTTTCCGGATTGTGCTGAACATACGCAAGTTTGTCCTGTGCGGTATCGCCGGGAGCCTGTGCGAACAAAGCCCCAATGCTTCCGTCCGCGTTCTGAAAGAATTTAACGGATTGGGAACCGGCCTTGCGCCAGTCAATGTTGTTGTAGTAGAACCGTTGTTGCCAAGCGGGGAGCGTGTTCACGTAATTTATGTAATCGTTGTACCGCATTCTGGCATCCCATTCACCCTGAACGCCACAACCCCACCCAAGCCATCCAGGAGGCTTCGCCGGGGGGTCAAGGGGCCACAACGCCTTGGCCTCGGCCTCGGTGTATCGGGCAACATAGGTCGGATAGCCCTGTTCGTATATCCAAGCTTCCGATATAATTTCGCCACTGGGTCCCACATATGGAGGCCGTATAGGCTCAAGATGCCCCCAGGCCGTAAGACCTATTGTCTTGCCGTCAGGCGATGCATACGGAGCAGGCTCATATACTTGCGATAACAGGAAATCGGCTTCGCTACCCATCTTTACTCACCACCCTCGATAAAGGCTAACTCGGCCTTTATCCAATCGAGGCCGAAACGACCATCATTGCACTCAAATTCAAACGCCAGCCTATTATCGCGCACCCTGTTCCGGCATATATACAGGATTGATTCGTTGGCCATGGAACTGATGTATCCCGTGGCATCGTTGAGATACCCCGTCTGATTGTAGACGTATTCCTGTTTTCCTGCCGTCACGCCGAATGTATCAATGGCGGTCTTTTCCGAATCGTTCTTTGCGAGATAGATTTTTCCCGAATTACTGGCAACTGGATTGATGTAATACTGGAGCTTTCTTAGGATGACATCGGTTGGGAAGGCAAACATCTTGGTGCGGATGCGCGAGATATATTTAACGCTTGTCCCCTGCTCGGTTTCGTCGGTCGACACGGCATCATCGAGACAGTAAAGGTGTCCGTTATCCCCCGTGAGATACACGACATTGTCCACCTCGTAAATCGACGTTATCCTGCCCTGCTCGAAATACAGGCGCGTAAACGCCGGGACAACGACACCCAAATCGGCGTTGAAACGCTCGGTATAGCAGATAACATTATCGGCTTTGCAAAACCACAGCGCATTGTAGGTGGGCGTGTAATATATCCCGTTGATAACCGATTTTCCCCCGAACAACGGATTGATCTTTCGCCCGATGTTGTCAATCTGGATATCACCGTATTTCTGTGTCCCCATCAACGACTTGAAACCGTTCATATCCACAAAATAGATTCCGTTCCATATTGAGATCATGGAGCGATTGTTGGCCGCACAGTTCTTGTCGGATATCGGAATGCAGTACCAATCTGTTGTTGTCCCGCTTGCAACGTTCAGGCGATAGAGACTCTTTTGGTGCGCCGCATATTTGCTGACGATAAGATCGTCCTGTAATGCCGCAAAACCGTTGACTGTGAGCAAGTCTCCATATCCGGCGCGAATACCAACCGCGCTCCCGCCCACGGTATCCCAATCGCTTTCCTTCTCGGGGCCGCTTAGATACACCATGTCGAGGTCGGATACACTGTTTGCTACAACCCTGTTCTTTATCACGCCAAGTGCATTCGCGGGGGGCGATGTGGCTATAGTCGTGTATGTCGTGCCGTCCCATGTTCGTATCCCGCTCCCGCCGTCGGCAATAAGCAATTTCCCGTTGAACGTTACGAAACTCGGAACCGTCGTCGTGTCACTAAGCGCACCAATCTCGTCATATACCGATGTACCTGCGTTGAATTTGTATAGCTTCCCGTTCCCGGCGGCGACATGATACCCAGCAGCTGCATTTTTGTAATAGTACCCGATCTTTATCCCTTTGGTTATCGCGGCGGACGAAAGGCACTTAGTCCCCGGTCTCGTGATGAGTTTGTCTGTTTCGGGGTCATATATCATATTGTCCGCACGTGTACACTCATTGTCCGCAATATCTGCGGGAGAAGGGCCGTAGTTAAGTCCGCCCGTCAGTCTAAGCTCCAACGGCTGTACGCTTGCGTGTTTGGCCCCCCTTCTCATTTACGTCTCCCAAGAAGTCCTGTGGAATAAGCGCGAGGCTGTGAATTGAGGACAAGCAGTTGGTTCCTGTCGGGGATATCCGAACCCCAAAACCGTCCTAGGGAGCGTAACTCATCACCAAGGAGCTTCCAGTAAACAGGCCCCATCAACAAAGACCGTTGCGCGCTTACCGCCTCCAAATAGTTGTTTATGACATCCGAAAGCTCCTGAACGCTCGCCATTTCTTGAAGTTCTCTAAGTGTAGGGACGGCCCTGTTTCCGCCCCTATCGTCGTTGGCGTTTGAAATTTCATACCTGTCGTGGTTGTCTATGTCGCGGAAAACCTCTCCCGCCTTTTTATAAAGCGCCTTCCTCGCCCCCTGCACAACCTTATTACTAGGCCACTGAAACAAGCGGTCTAGCATTTCAAACGGCACGGCCATTTTTTCAGCCGCGATACGTCCCTCTTCCGTGTGTGGCTGGTACGCGAAGTGCGGGGAAATCTTTTGCATCCAATCAACGCCACGTTGCGGATTGATACCGAATCCAGACTCCGCCATTCCGGAGAGTCCCACAATAGGCATACCGCCAAAGCTGGTTCCCATGGACAAAAGCCCCTCACCTACGCCACGCGTAGCCTTACCCACGTCCCTAACGACACGCTCGACAGCATCGGCTGTTTTTTTTGATTCCGGCGATTTACCGAAACCGCTTTGTTCCAACCATTCGGTGAAAAGCTGTTCCTCGTTCACAGCCATCCGTCTCCCTGAACGTGATACGGCGAGTTCGGCAGGTACGCCGAAAGAATCTGGTTCTCCATGTCGATCAGCAATTCGCGGTCGACGCCGATATCCATTTCGTCAATATTTTTCAGTCGAAGCCCGACATATTCCATGATTATGTCGTCAAGTCGTCCGTCCCAAGGGGTAGCAGACGATACGGTATATGTGGACGGGTCAATCTTTGGGTAATACCATAGGGTGATGTCCTGCGCGGTTGATGGTGTGGAGTCAAAGAGAATTTTGTCGTTTGCGTAATCGAGCATGCAGTAACCGAGGGCAGACGCACATTGTTCCTCCTCCCATTCATGTTCTGTTCGCAATTTTATCTGTTGGTGGATATCGTCACGCCACAGGCCAATCCACACGTCAAAATCGGGTGCTACTGTCGAAAGCACTACGAACGCCTGATCTGCGATTGTTTTTATTGATACTTTTTTCTTTGCGAACTGGAGGCCGTTGCGTTGCACAACCCTGTTTGCCCGGCGGATGGCCTTTTTAAAGAGATTTAAAATCTTTGCATCCGTCCACCGCGTCGAGTCATCGTCTGACAGATCAGTGCGTAATTCAAGAATAAGGGATGAAATGATTGCCATGTTTACCTCGCAAATGGACGATATCTATTTTACCTCGGATACATAAAGCGTCCCCGAGGCTGAACCGATAGTGGCAATCTTCTTTCCCGGCCCACCCGTGTTTACATGCACGATCACTCCGGCGGGGAGATAGTGATGATTCGTGGTGGCGGTGAGGGGGGTCGTCCCAACGGTGAAGAAGCAGTCTGCTGTGCTGCAAATACGAATCGTGTCACCATCGAATGCCGTTGTGCTGACCGTCGATGCCGTCGAAATCGCCACCGAATGGGTTGTTCCCAATTCGCCTATACCCTGAATCGGATTACCGTATACGTCTCGTTTAAGTTGCATGTCCCCTCCCCCTCTATTTCACGATGATGTTATGCTGTCTTGTGCTGACAAGTCTTTCCACGGTCATGTACTCGGGGTTGTCTCTTAGGAACCGGTACAGGTCTTTCGGGTCGTCCAAATCATACCCATCTTCCGTCGCCTGTAGTTGTGCCACAACCGGAACGCTGGCAATCTTGCGGAACATTCTCTGCTCGGTAAACCCGTTGTTGGAATTCATCTTCTCTACATAGTTTTGTTCCAGGATGGGAATGTTGTTCTGGACAATCTCACCCTTGACAATACATTCGTTGTCGTTGAGGACTTCAACGCCCCTGTTGTCTAAAATCATATTTTCCCCCGTGGTAGAGAAAAAGGGGGGGGATTGCCCCCCCCTCATTTGTTACAGTGACTTGTGGCAGTTTTTGATGCGCGCCGATGCCTTCTCCTGTCTGGAAATAAGCGTGTATTCGGTACTCATCTGGATTTTCTGTGACAAGCCTGTTTTGGCGAGCTTTTCCGTTTTAAGCCCCTGCAAGACTCCAAGCTGGAATTTCTCCTTGTCCAAAATGTAGACGGACTCGTAATCCGCGCTGTCGTCCTGTCCTATGAAGCGGCTTGCGTAGACCTTCACAACCCCGAAATCCGACTCGTAAAAATCGACGGAGAGGATGATCTTCTTGTTTTCCGCGTCCATATTGGTCGTGATCTTGCTGTTTCCGTTGAATGCCGAAATTCTCCTTTTCTGGATTGCGCCCGCGAGAACCATTCCAGGATTGCCGCCCTCAACCCAACACGCCTGTAACTGATCGTTAAAAAGTTTTTCCGTCAGCGTTGTTGAGGCGGTTCCAGTAGTATACGTGGCTCCGTTCGTTGTAATCCATCCGGCGAGACCCTTCGCCTGACGCGGGTCGACACTGGTAGAGGTCTTGTTGTTAATCAACCCATACTCCATGTCCCTCGCCAACTCCTTGAGGAATAGAGAGGTCTGATACGCGATCTCGCTCTTGCGGCCAGCCTTGTCCACTGCCTCCAATGTATCGGAAACGGCAAACCACTTCGCGGCGATCTGGGTATAGTTCCCAACCCTCGGCTGTTTGTGGCCATCGGAGAGAACCGCGTCATTGCCTTCTGTCACGGCGCAGTTCGCGGCGGCGGCCAGCGAATCCGTAAGCCACTCGGGATGTTTCGACTTGACACTGATCTTGCCGATGTTGGACATAAAGACCGTGTCGGTTGGTGAGATGTTCGTAATGACATCCGAAAGCTCTTCCCTTAATGCCGTGGTTATACCGGCAGGGTTATATGTTGATGTTGTTCCAGCCATAATATTTTCTCCTATACAAGATGGTCTATCGACCCCGAGGCAATCAACCAATCGGCCAACGCCAAATTGTCTCCGGAACGCAATGCTTTTGCCTTCATTTTTGACAATTTTTCCGCCCGCGCCTTGTTGTCAAGCTCGGATGGGGCTGGCCCCCCCGTTTCGAGTATCGGCGCCCTGGTTTCCCTCTTCACCGCCTTCGGTTTGGGTGGCTGTTCCTTCGGGGGACTTTCCGCCTTGAGTTTTTTAAAGTGTGCGAATGTCTGTAAATAGGCTTCGGGGTCTTGATCGAGTTGCATGAACAACGTCTTCTGTAATGCTGGGGGCTGGCTTGACACCATATCAAAAATCTGTTGCTGAATTTCGTTGTAATCAGGGTCTGCCTGTACCTGCATCCTGACGCGGTCGAGAACTTGTGCGCGTGCAATGGGGGTGACATTCGCGCTTAGCTCTTTCCTAAGCTCCCCCATGATTTCAGCCCTTATCTCGCTCTTCAACTGCGCAACGGGGTCATCAGACGGCTCCTCTTTTCCCTTCGGTTCGGATACGTTGCCCGTGAGGTATGTTGCAATATGCTGTGCAAGTGTAGGGTCTGTCCTGATGCGGTTGACGAGTCCCATGTACGGAGCAATCTCGTCCCGTTCGGTTGCGAGTTGCTGTGTCTTTTGGGTGTAGTCAAAGCCCTTCTGCGCTAATTCCATCAGGTCTTTTCCGCTAACCTCGACTTCCTTTCCCTGCCACTTGATCGTATAGATTTGGGCATCGTCCTCGACCTCGGCGGGTTCTTTCGTGTCTGGCCCTTTGGCTTTTTCGGCCTCCCGTGGTTCTTCCGGTTTAGGGTCTACCTTTCCAGAAGAATTGGGGTCGTCGTCTTCAAGCAAACCCATGATGCCATCGGCGATGTTGTCCAAATCCCCTTCCATTGGGTCATCTGACCGTGGAAGTTCTATCTCTGTCTCTTTGGTTGTGAATTCCATGAGTCCCTCCAAGGTTGCTCTATTGATTAAGGTGTCCCCGCAATGGAGGATGCACTATTGTTGTTCCTGATTGTGTCAAGGAGTCCGTTGGCAACCACGTTCAGGTGGTTTTTCTTGAGAATATCCAGACACAGCTTTTCGGCCACCGCGACATCCCCGGCGTAAAACTCGCACAATGCCAGATTCTGCGCCGAATCCATGGAGTCGGGAGACAAAACGAATGATTTTGTGGCCCACTTCAACGCCTCTTTCCAATCCCCCTGCTCCGCCCAACAATGACAAAGATTGAGGGGTGCTAACTGGCTTGACGGCTCCAATTTAAGCACTTCAAACCAAAACCCCTTCGCCTCGTCGTACTTCTTCATCGATTGCGCCTGTATCGCAAGCTGTTCGAGGGAGCGAAGATCGGCATTACAGGTCTTCCACTGCTTTTTGAGCAATTCATAATACTTCTCGTCGTGTTCCCTTTCGTATGTTTCCTCAAGGCGGCCATAATGATGAACAATGACATTCTCGGTTTCTATGATTCCCATGCCGAGGCGATACACAGAGTTTTCAACGACCTCGTGAACGGGAAATTCCCACACTACACGCTTATCGTTGGGAAAGAGTCTGATCTTCGTAGAGGGGAACCATGCATATCCCTGCTCCTGCTCGTATTCGCCCCTGTTGTATGTGAGGTTCGCAAAGAAACAATTCTTCGTGTAATTCCTGGTGCATATGCGATAGCAGTAAAACGGTCTCAAATTTTCCTTGATCGTGTCGAGACCGGTCAGTATTTCATCCGCATCGATGCTTAGAATCCACGCCTTCGTTGCCTTGGAATTTGCGAAGTTTCGGGCGACCGAGAAATCGTCGGGCCAGTCAAGATGATAAATCTTCACGTTCCCATATTGCCGCGCTATATCAACCGTACCGTCGGTTGACCCCGTATCCACGACAACAACCTCGTCGACCTGTGGGCTTATGCTATCAAGACACTGTTTGATATACTGTGCCTCATTCCTGACAATCATACATGCGGAGATCGATCTGTCCGCTAGCCCCGCCCACTTCGCATCGAACTTCCGTTGATTTGTCTCTAGAAGCTCCTTGTAATTAATGCCGCGCATCGATTGGGAGCCGTGATGATGGACAAAGACATCGGAGCAGATCACATTGCGAAATCCGGCAAGACACGCACGGAGGCAAAAATCATCATCTTCAAAACTGCCGGGACTAAACAATTCGTCAAGCACGCCTATCTCATTGATTACATTTCGTTTAATGAGGGCGCAAAAAAGTACGATGCGCCAGTATGGATAATATGCACCCCGAAACGATTTACGGAAATTCTCGGCAAACAGTTGATACTTAAACAACGTATCATACCCTTCGGAAACGTCTGTAACGAGTTGCGGCCCTGAAACGAAATTCGATCTTGGCCCCACGATGCCGATATCGGGAGAGGATTCGGCGCAATCGATGAGTCCCCTCAACCACTCCTTGCTAACAACCGCATCGTTGTTCAGCAACACGATGTAGTCACCCGTGGCGGCCCTGATACCCTGATTGCACGCAATGGGGAAGCCCATGTTGCGCTCGTTGCGGATGCCCGTGTAATTCGGATTTTTCTGGAGTTGTTCCAGAATCCACTCATGGGTTCCATCCGTACTGCCGTTGTCGACAAAGATCACCTCGTGTTCTTCCGGCGTAAACGCCTGTACGCTCTCGATGCATTGCTGTGTAAACTCCAGTTGATCGAAGCATACAATGATAATGCTCGTTTTCATGCTTCACCCCTATTAAATTGGATTGTGGAGAATGTTTAGTGCTGGATTGTTTTAATGATTCTTGCCGGATTGCCGACTACTACTGAATAATCGGGAATGATGGTCTTGACTAGCACCGTATTTGCACCGACAACGCAATGCTTCCCGATTGATGCCCCCAAGATAACGGCGTTTGCGCCAATCCACGAATCGTCCCCGATTTGCACCGTTACATCTGTGTCGGTAATACCCTGATACATGATGGGGATGTCGGGGTTGTGGTATTCGTGGCCCGTATCCGTTATGTACACGTTTATCCCGATGAGGACGTGCTTGCCAATCGCAATGATGTTGGCCGCCGATATGGTGGTTCTCCTGCCTATGTTCGTTCCTTCGCCTATGAAGATCATCGGCCCGTGGTGGGGATTGTCATAGGCGATGTCAATCCAGCAATCTTGTTGGATAACAACCCCATCCTCGATCTCCAAACGCGGTACGCCGCGCACATCGCATGACGGGTGTATATAGCATTTACGGGATATCATAAGTACCACAGGGTCGGCATGGGAACGACGAAACTCCCGATGCGGTCGTGTAACACCCGCTCCTTCTCCTTGATTTCCCCGGCGTAGTTCCATGCCAGAATCATCAGATGGTCGGGTGTATCCGTAAGTAGCTTCTCTGGCGGGAAGATTTCGATATGACTGCCGGGGGTGAAACACCCCTGCTTTTCGGGCGTCGTGTCCACGATATAATCAAGGTGGATTCCAGTGTAGTTCAAGAGCGTGTTGCCCTTCGCCGGGGCGCCATACCCGACAACGCTGGCCCCGCACCGCTTGGCCTCGTCACTGAAATGGACAAGTTGCTTCTTGGTATCCTCGACGCGCCCCGCGAAATCACGGTACGTGTCCTCCCGATGCAGATACCATGACATTTCCATCCGGAGTTGCCGGGAGGGGCCATCCGTGACTGGATAAACGCCCGGTCGGGCCGCATACACCCGCATTACCTCCCCGTGTATCGGATATGTCTCAAGGTCGAACACTTCCAGACCGAATTCCTCAAGTAGTCGTTTAAGTGCCTTCAACGTATGATAGTAAACATGCTCATGGTAAATCTGGTCCCATCCGCTCTGTGAAAACAGGTTGGCAAAACTGTGTACCTCGAAAACAAACACACCGTCAGGGGCCAGCATTGTCTCGACACCCAAGACGGCATCCCTGATGTCGGGAATGTGCGCCATGACATTATTGGCGATAACGAGTTTCGCGCTTTTGCTTGCGAGGATTCTTGCAATGTGGGAATCGAAGAATCCCTTATGTGTCGGGATGCCCTTGGCCAGCGACATCTTGACGGCGTTTACCGATGGGTCGATGTTTAAAACCCTCTGGCCCTTCGGAAACGCCTCCAGCAACGACCCGTCATTCCCGCCGATCTCCACCACCAAATCGTTCGACGACTCGATGAAACGTTGCGCCAAGCTCTCGGCCATCCGATGAAAATGCTGAACCAGTGGGCCGGAGGCGGACGTGAAATACCGATAATCGGTGAAAATGTCCCTTGGGTCAAGCACCGCGCCAAGTTGTACCGCCGTGCAGTCCCTACAGAACATGACTTCCAACGGATACACCGGCTCCGGTTTGCCAAGATCGGCCTTGGTCAAAAAAGCATTCGATGGGGGCATGCTCCCCAAGTCCAAGATACGCACAATGTCCTTGCTGTGGCATAGGCCGCAGTGGTCTCTGTGTGTTAACATCATATCTCCTTTGCTTCCTTGGATTTCCAAATCTTCCTGGAACGTGTTTTCTTGCGTGCGGCCCGCAGGATAACCATAAGTTCCTTGACGCGCTTTTCGAGCAATTCCGTTTTTTCCTTGAGTTCCAGAATCTGTCTATCCTTTTGCACCAGAGAGTTTTCGTGGCTCGCTATGATTCTTTGCAGCCGCCGCTCTTTATCCCTAAAATCCCGTTGGATGGGGGTTCCCGCAATCTCTATCATAGGATGGGACTCTTTTCTTCCTCGCCCTCCAGCTTTTTCAATGCATCCTGCGCCATGAGGATGTCACCGGACACGGCATCCAATATTTCGGGAATGATTTCCATCTGCGCCTTCAAGATGACGAATATATCCTTGTCGTTCGTGGTGAGGCCGTACATCTGTTGCATCAGTTCCATCTTTATCCGTTCGAGAAGTTGCCTGAAATACGGGTTTTCCTTGAGATATTCAAGGAACTGTTCCGCCTGCCTGCCGATTTCCACGAGTTGTTGTAACTCGTCATTCGTCATCTGCGTATCCCTCCTATCATTGGCCGTCCCATCTGTCCGAACATCGGGGATTGCGCCGGGGAGACGGACACGGGCGGCTGTGGCTGTCTGGCGGAGGCAAGCCCCTGCATGAGCTTCACCGCGTCCGCCGGTCTTTCTCCACTCATCGCCTCTGCCGGCATGTTTCCGCGTCTCGGGTCTGGTTGAATCTCGAAATGCTGGAGAATTTGCGCCTGCTCCATTGGGGTTAGGTACGGGAACAGCTTGTCAAGCTGTACATACTGGCGGAGGTCGGTCGGTTCCTTCGGCGCGCGCTTCGCCATTTCCGCATTTTCCCGCATTTCATCTTCCGAGAACATCATTTCGTCGATCTTGATACCGAGGAGTTTGTACTTCTTGCGTTGCGCTCTCTGGACGTGTGCAGGGCTCATTATCCCCATCCGTATCCCGGCCTGTGTTGCGAACTGTATAAAGAGGTCTAGCTGGTTTGCCATCGCGTTCTTTTCGGCAATGGACACACCGATGTCTATCTCAATCTCGTGCTGGCCATCCAAGTCTTCCGGATTCACCGTTATCTTGGTTCCGAGAAGCCGCATTGTGTTGTGCGGGGGCCATTTCTGGTTAATGAAGATGAAGTCGCGGATAAGCCCCTTTATCGCCCCGTTACCCAAAAGCCGGGCGACAAGGCGCATCGGTTTTGCTGATGCGGACATGATTGCGTCAATCCCGGTCGCGGTCTTGTTCAAGGACCTCGCATCCATGCCCTGATTGTAGCGGGTGATTCCGGTCTTTTCCTCGTTCTCGCTCTTTATCAGCTCATAGGCTTTCAGCACGAACTGTGACGGGGGCGATGTTTTCACCTCACCCAACTTGCTAGGGTCGCCCTTGATCGCCGCGTATGGTTTGCGTGACTGCAACATGACAAACATGTTGTGGTCTGACGTGACAGGGTTCTTGTAGCAATCGAACGCGGCGGAATCCTGTATCAGCCGGAGGAGGTTCGTCGCAATCTTCTGGTCGTTGTCGAGGATTGCGGGGTTTGCGATGCCCGTCACTTTGTGCGGTTCTGGGGATATCCTCCCAATGCGGAAGCACGGCCTCTTATACGGGTTTTCCACAATCCGGCATACCACCTGATCGTTCACCACGTCAATGATTACAGGCTCTTGCAACCCGTCGCCGTCTATGTCGAGGTTGAAATAGCACTCCTTTATCTCCACCTGCCTGCCAAGGATATTATCTTCGAGGTTCGACGGCTCTTTCGTGTCTGTTTCGCTTATACTGTCGGCGTTAAAAAGGATTTCGGTTTTGTCCGGCGAGTCAGGCGAGACGGTGTCGAGCAAGTCCCTGACCTTCTCGAACGTTCCCGGCCTGTAAATCCCCGCCTTTTCCCTTTTCCGCACATCGTTGAGGGTCCTACGAACGACATGACACACCAAACGTCCCTCGATTCCCCCCCAATCATTGATTTTGCAATCAGGAGAATAGTAAAATTCCCAATTCGGGACGACCTCGAAATGCGGCCCTGCGAAATTCATCACTTTGCGGACGATTTTCACATTTTGATACTCAAATCCCCCATCCTCAAGCTCAACTTCATCGTATTTCGTGACCGTGACATTCTCATCTTGTGCTAGGCGGGCAAGTTCCTCAACGGCAAGACGCTCGAATTTCTCGTTTTCCAGATCGAATTCTTCCTTGTAGTACACCTTGAAAACGGAATAGTGATATAGATTGGCATTGAAGAGGAAATCGTAAAACTTCGCAAACCCATCCTGCTGATTGAACATCTGCGTATAGATCAATCTCTGGAATTTTGCCGCCCGCTCTTCATCCTCCCCTTTCAGGAGGAAGAATTCCTCGTTGAAAATCTCCATCAGGTTCGCCATCGACCATTTGTGATTGCAAAAAACAGTAGGGGCAACGGTTTGTGCGAACCCCTCCCGCTCATTGCCATATGGTGCCATGCGGAAAAGTTTGTAATATTCCTCTCTCTGCGTGGCCAACTCGCCCTGGATGCTCTTCGCCTTCTCCATATCTCCATGAAGCAGACCAACAATCTCGTCATCCGTCCACTTCTTGATATCGTCTCCCACATTTCCCCCTATAGCATTACGTTTGGTTGCGCCGAAGCATCGTATGCAACTGGCGGATACCATTGCGTATCGATGAGGGCAAGTCTGTAAAGACACTCGGTAAAATCGTCATCAACCTTAACAGCCGTCGGCCTAAGCGAATCAGGGTCATACATAAGGTCTTCTGTCTGTCGAATCGTCTGGACGCAATTCTCGCAAAAGTACAACCCCGGCATTTCGTTCTCTGTCCACAGAAGATTGTTAACAAGAGCGATACCGTTGTCCTTGTCCTTACTTGCAACATCAAGCGTAAGGCCATGAGAACCCAACACTTCGGCGACAATCTCGTAAACGGTGTTGTCGTTATTCCTATCCCCTTTGGCCAACGGGTCAATTTGGACAATCCCCACGCGTAACTTTTTCTCCTGCACGTACCGCACAATCTCCTCGGCAATGAACTTCGGGTTGCCATGGGAATGTATCTCATTGATAACGTATTTGAAGTTGTTTCTGGCTGTCGCCATGAACACCACGGCCCACGGTTTCGACGGATGAAAGTCGATGCTGATGTCAACAATCCAGTCAAGGGGTATCTTGAAAGGCTCCTTGACATGCTTCTCCCTGTCGAACCTCGGGAACACAAGGGTTGACATGTAGCTCGGCTTCCCATGGAGGCGCGCCAAGCGTTCCTCGGGCTTTAGCGTCTTGGCGAACTGGTCGATTCCGGCCTGCGTGAGTCCGTATCCGAGGTTGTCGTATATCTCCCCCGTGACGTTGCAAACGGACATGTCGGGCTTCCCGTTCTCGTCACGAGCTTTGATAACCTCCCTGTGTATCCACGCCTCCTTTATCAGGGTAGCACCGAAAAGTTCGCGGCCCTCCCGGTCGATCAATCCTCTGGCGCAGGCAACACGGATGTCACGTCTCGGCGGCTCGTCATACAGCACGAGATCGCCGTCCCAACCCTCGAACATGTCAGATTCCTGCGAATTGGACATAATCTCGATAGTGCTTCCGGTCAGCACGTCAATCCAGACGGACTCCACCCCCTGATTGTTCTTGCTCGTTTTCAGGGGACGATTCTTGGGCCACCACCTCTTTAACGCCGGGATTACGACCGCCTTGATGTGTGACTCCCATCCCTGCCCCACCAACCGCACCTTGCGGGGCTTCTTGTGGATGAAACTTATTTTCGTTCCGTCCCAAAGCCACTGCCCGGCAAGGACGCATATCCCGATGATGGTGAGAATCGTCGTCTTCCCCATGCGGTTCCCGCCAGTGAACGTGAACACCTTCTTATTGTTGTCGAGCCAGCCATCCAGCAACTGTTTCTGCTTGGGATTGGGAGGCGTGAATATCCTCGTCTCAACCGCCGTTTCCAGAATCTTCTCGTTCTCCGAAGACTCACGGAACGCATAGATGGGGTTTTCAGCATAAAAGTCCCGTGTGGCCACAGCGACTTGTGCATATTCCCTTTCGAGACCTTCCATCATTTACACTTTTTCTTTCCGGCCTTCTTTGGCGCAACGGGCTTCGCTTTAGCCTTGGGTTTCTTCTTCCCCTTTTCCCTTCTCATCCAATACTCCCTAAAGATCGTATTCTCGTCCCGGCGGATACATGCATGGGTTTCCTCCTCGATCTGCGGAGGCGTTGTAAACCGTTCCTTCGCAAGGCACGTCAGCATTCCGTAGAAAAGCTCCCTCGCCTCGTGAAACGCCACCCGGCACACTTCTTCCTCCGACGGCTCATACCCCCAATACAGGGCGAACGATACCGTGGCAACCCGCCCCGCGTACCCCATCAGCACTTCCGCCCGGCACTCATCCAGGGGCTTATGCTCGAAGAAAAGCTCCCAATCCTTCAAGCCCCAATATTCAACCCACCTTTTAAATTCGGCAACAAAAAGCCCAAACATGGACTTGTCAGACTGAAACACCTCGGGAAGTCCCTCGCTCATGTCTCCTCACTTCGTTTTTGCACCACGGGCAACGCTCTATGAAGGACTCCGCTATCCATCCGCAACAATCACAGACGTACCTATAGTCGTGCCACACTATCTCGGAATAACGATCAACGAACTCGCGGGAATGGGACTTCTGTGCAGGGCAATAGAGATTACTCATCGTCACTTCACCATCGTCTCCCAACCGTTGGCCACCAGATAATCGACGGCCCCCCACAGCATGATTCCAATGTTTGGCCTAAGATATATCTTCTTGTCCTCGGCGGCGATATTGTTCCTTCTCAAGATTTCCAACGCCTCGTTAACATCACGATATCTGTTCTTCCGCATGTAAACCCCTTTTATAATTTCGCCAAGATGGAGAGGAATAAAATTAACCCCCCGACCCTGTCTACCCCCCTGGGTACGCCTCCAAGTTCAGATAATAGATATTATGTAAACTTATGTATCTAATGATATCAAGCACTTACACGAATATACCTTATCGATTATCAGCATTGTTATGATACTATGATATGATATACTTACTTGCTATGTATCAGCATCTTGCACGTGAAGTAGGCCGGCTTTTCGCATCCGGTCCGTGACTTCGTTAAGCGTAGCGGTGATTGATCGAACCTCCACGATACTCGTTGATTCACCTCTGATGTTGCGAATTTTATCTTCTAATATCCCAGCACTTATAATGATATCCTTTCCTTGCATTGTTTTGATTTTATCAGGAGTCAAATTATTTAATAATTCCCGCTGTTTATGCTCTAACACTACATCCTTGTTATCACGATACAATTCAAGACCTTCCAAATCAACTTTGGCCAATCTTTGTACCACGTTAGAATGAGTACATCCTAGTAATTTAGCAATTTCGTAGGTTGACATACCTCTTTTACGCAATGCTATGATTTTTTCTAATGAAATGTTTTTGGGCCCGCGCTTGGATTCGCGGGGGCCCTGAATAGCATTGCTAACATTACTTAACGGTGTTTCCGAAATTTTCTCGTCCATTTATAGACCTCATCCCGGCCTGAATAACGATTGCTAACCAGGATAAAATTTAATCTAAGTACAATACATAGCATTGCCAAACCTGCTTAAAAGCTAAACTACAGCTTTTAGGCGATGGTCTGATTTTGTCCGTTATTCCCCTTAGTGGGACGATCGGGGCTTCGGGATCATCGGTGCATCGTCAAAGCCCTATGTATTTTTCAGTGTTACTATGTTTTTTTTAGGGGAAAAATAATTTCCCCCCCCTATATACGCACAAAAGTCGAGCTTTTTAACATATTATCAATAATATTAATATGATATGAGTCCCAAGGCAGGATAAAATATATTTAAAAAAAACGTAAACAAATGCTTTAGCCTCTTGACAAACTGTAAATATGATATATACTATAATATAACATAAATAAAGGAGGCAACATGAAAACAGAAGAGTCGTATTTAGAATTAGGTGATCTTATGGGGGCGATACCAGATTTTCAGGTATTGCAAGAAAAGATTGCTAGATACCCCAAACACCAGCATTTGAGACCGATTGCGGTGTATCCCGCAATCGACCCCATGCTGGGTTTAGCGGCTGGTCTGTTGTTAGAAACAGACCTCACAGACAGGGAGATGAATACATCTCCCATGTTTGAAAGTCTCCATGCCTACATCGAGGACCTCAAGGCAGTAGCGGCGCCCGACGGGTTTGTCGGGTGTTCAATCACTGGGTTAGGAGGCAAGATCAATGAATAATCTAATGCCTGTACCTGTTGTCGATTATCAACTAATTATCAGAGCTTTTCAAGCCCTGATCGATTCCGGCCTGATATATCGAGATCGGGAATTGGAGAGGATAGCCAATAGGTTAATGGACCTAGACATGTGCAAGCCCATGACCTACATAGTCGCGGCCTAAAAAATTGAATAGGAGGCGGGCCCTTAGCAGAAAGGTCCCGCCTCCCAAAAAAAATAGGAGAAGTCATACGTTAGTCAGATGCGAAAACGTTAGTCAGATGCGAAAACGTTAGTCAGATGCGAAAACGTTAGTCAGATGCGAAAACGTTAGTCAGATGCGAAAACGTTAGTCAGATGCGAAA
>JAGVUR010000200.1 GCA_019136135.1 Verrucomicrobiota bacterium | reverse complement strand
GGGTGTATGCGTTCCAACAGGCAGTAATCACCAAGTGAGGACCTGATGGTACCGGAAGAAGATACGAAAACCGATCCGACGCCGCCCGATTCGCCGATGGGCGAAGGGGCGAACAGCGAAAGGCCGTTCGTGCTGGAAGGGAAGCGCCCGGTCCCGGAGGAGAAATTCTCCGAGGACTTGGGCATCCCTCGGAGTGCCGAAGTGTACACGCATCCGGCCGCAGAAGCCGGGGCGTGTATCGAGGAAGTTCGCGCGGTGATGGCCAAACGGCCGGAATTGGTCAGCGAGCTTAGCAAGACGTATTGGTTCCTCCGGGACCTGTACGACCAGAAGTAACCACGTACTTGACGGAGAAAGATGATGGCTAAGGCCACCAAAACCACGGCAGCGGCAGCAAAGAACGTCCCGGCGGTCCAACAGTCGCAGATCATTGACGACAAACCGGACTACATCGACGACAGCAAGTCCCGGGGCAACGAAGGGATCGGACTTTCCGACATCATCGTCCCCCGGCTGGAAGTGGTGCAGGCGCTCTCGCCCTGTCTGGACGAAAGCGAGGACGCCTACATCGAAGGCTGTAAGGCCGGCGACCTGTACAACTCCGTCACGCGGAAGCTGTACGGCGAGCAGGCGTACGTCGTTCCCGTCGTGTTCCGCAAGGAATACAACGTGTGGGTGAAGCGTAAGAAGGGCGAGGCCACCGGCAAGACGAACCAGTTCAAGGGTTCGTTCCCGTCGATGGAAGCGGCCGAGGCCAAGCTCGAGGAAGTCGGCGCGGACAAGCACGAAATCATCGAAACGCCGATGCATTTCTGCCTGCTGGTCGATCAGGAATCGGGCCTGACGGAACAGATCGTGGTGTCCATGCCGAAGACCAAGTACAAGGTCTCCCGGAAGTGGAATTCCCTGATCCAAATGTCGGGCGGCGATCGCTTCAGCCGGGTGTACAAGCTGTACGGCACCCGTGAAGAGAACGACTTCGGCAAGTTCTTCAACTTCAACGTCATGCCGGTGGGGTACCCGAGCAAGCCCCTCTACATGGCGGCGGCCGACCTGTACCAGAAGGTCAAGTCCGGCCTGAAGCTGCGAGCGGCCGACGAACCCGATACCGACGCGGGCGAAGGCGAGGCGGACGCCGAGTACTAAAAGATGGAAGCGGTCAGCTTCTACGGGCCGCCGGGTACCGGAAAGACCGAGACACTCGTGAGGGTGTCTCGGTCCCTTCTGGAGGCCCAACATAAGGTCTGTTTCGTATCCTACACCAAGGCGGCGGCCGATGAATGTAGTAATCGGATCGGAAACAATAAAGCTGGTCGGACCCTTCATTCTCTGGCCTACCGTCTCGCTAACATTTCAAGGGCAGCTGTGGTGTCCACCGGTAAACTGCAAACTTTCGGTGAGTACATGGGCATCCCTTGTGGAACCGAGGCAGAGGATGGCGAAGGTGATGCATATCTCGCCTGCATTCATCTGGCTCGCGCGCAACTCCGCCGCGTCGATGAAGTCTATGATCGATTCGGCCGTCCCGGCACCTACGAACGTTTCAAGGCGTTCTCGGCGTCCTACATTTCGTGGAAAGAGGCGTACGGGCTTGTCGATTTCTCGGACATGATCGAACGCGCCATGAAGACGAATTGGCACCTGTGGTTTGACACATTGATCGTGGACGAGGCGCAAGACCTGTCTCCCGTCCAATGGAAGTTTATCGACAAGATGTCCCCGCAGCTTACTAAAATCATCATCGCCGGTGACGATGATCAGGCGATCTTCGAATGGTCTGGTGCCGATCCCCACGGCATGGCATCATTCGACGACCGCTTCAACGCGACCCGAAATGTCCTGTCGCAATCGCACCGGGTCCCAAAGGCCCAATTCAAGCTGGCTGATTCCGTGATCAAGCGAGTTTCCAAGCGAGTGCCTAAAGAGTACCGGCCGACCCCGGAGGCGGGGAAGGTCCAGCGCGGAGGCGGCATTTGGGACCTCGCTTTCCGAGAAGGCGAATACGTCCTGTGCCGGGATAAGTTCAAGATGTTCGAAATGGAGCAGGCAGCCATCCAGCAGGGAGTAAACTACCGGATGGACGGCGCCCGAGGACTCCGACAACGGCCGTTCGGCGTCGCCATGGGAATCTGGAACAAGCTGTTCGTCGAGGAGAAGGATATCAGCAAGGCCGAGCTAGACAAAATGATGACGGCGCTCGACGATAAGGGCAAGCGGCTCCTGATGGAGCGCAACTTCGCCGCTCTGAAGAAACGGGGGTGGGCGGTGAGCATCCCGATGCCGACCAAGGCTCTCGAGTACTTTGCGCATACTCGGGTGAGCGATGACAAGCCCCCGGTGGTCTTCTCGACGATTCACGGAGCGAAGGGCAAAGAGGCTGATAATGTCACTATTTATACTAGTGCCAGCCAGCGTGTGCTTGATGCTTACGAGCACAATCCAGACGCAGAACACCGATTGTACTATGTCGGGGTTACGCGTAGCCGTAAGCAGTTGTCAATCGTGGACGGCGTTAAGTCCTACGAGGTTTGACCATGGATTTCCCGAGCCTGATCGACCGCGATACGTTTATCGATTGCGAGACTACCGGCCTCCGGTGGGTCCAAGACCAAGTGTTCGGCGTTTCTGTTCGGGTGGGCGGTACTTCGCGCTATTGGGATACCCGTAGGACCCCCAATGTCATCAAGTGGCTGAAGGCCGAGCTGCCGCGCGCCCGCAAGGTCATCAACCACAACCTGAAATTCGACGTACACTTTCTCCGGGAAGAAGGCATAGTCCTGCCCGACGGCATTTTAGAGTGCACGATGGTGCAAGCGGCGTTGATCGATGAACACGAGCTGTCATTCGACCTCGACGGCCTGTGTAGCCGTCACTTGGGGCGTCGGAAGCAGGACATCGTGCCGCGCATCAAGGAGCTTCTAGAGTTGAAAAAGAATCTGTCCGCGCGGAAAGCGATGGCCGAGCTACACCGGATGCCAGCGGAAGTGGTGGCCGAGTACGCGAACATTGACACCGAGCTAGCGGAGCTTCTCTACCACCGGAATACCGAGGAAATCGAGAAGCAGAATCTGGCGCAGGTGTGGGATCTGGAACGGCGCCTGATGCCCGTCTTGATTCGGATGGAGGAACGCGGCGTGCAGGTGGACCTAGATGCCGCGCACAAGGCCGACAAGGAGCTTACCCGGCAGATCGACCAGCTCCAGAGGAAGGTCAATAAGGCGGCGGGGTTCGACTTTAATATCAATAGCGCCCCGCAGATGCGCCGAGCGTTCGATCCGAAAAAGCAGGAGGACGGTCGGTGGGCTGTAGAGGTTCCGGGCCGAGCTATATATATAGCCCAGACCGAAGGCGGTGCCCCGTCCCTCGACCGGGACGCCCTGCGTCGGATACCCGGTGATCTGCCGGCCGATATCCTGGAGCTACGCCAGCTATTGAAGATCCGGGATACGTTCGTCCGTAAGCACGTCCTGGGTTGGCACATCGACGGCGTGGTTCATTGCAACTATAACCAGACCAAGGGGGATAATGAAGCTGGTACTGGAACCGGGCGCCTATCCGTCAATGATCCGGCGCTTCAGCAGATCCCCAAGCGGAATGCAAGACTGGCGGCCATTGCCCGCGCTCTTTTCATACCGTATGACGGTCAAAAATGGGCGTCTGCGGATTGGGACCAATTCGAATTCCGGTGGTTCGCTCACTACACCAACAATCCAACGCTCTTCAAGATGTATCAGGAGAATCCGGATACAGACTTCCATCAGGCTGTGGCGGACCTTACGGGTTTGCCCCGTTCGGCCAAGGAAGGGATCAAGGGTAACGCTAAACAGATCAACCTTGGCCTCGTCTTCGGGATGGGTAAGGGTCGGATGGCTCAAGAAATGGGTCTGCCCTACGAGGAGAAGGAAGGTTATCACGGCAAAAAGTATCTGGTCCCGGGAGACGAGGCAGAGGCTCTGTTCAAGCAATACCACGCCCGGGTCCCGGGGGTACGAGAAATGCTCGAGAATGCGGATGCGATCGCCTCAAGTCGTGGGTACGTCAAGACAGCGCTTGGGCGACACATACGCTTTCCGGGCGGCAAGGCTACGCATAAGGCTGCGGGACTTGTTTTCCAAGGGACCTCGGCTGATTGCATGAAGGAGAAGATGATCGAATTGGACAGAGAATTTGATGGGACGGATACGTCTCTTCTCCTGTCTGTCCATGATGAAACAGACTTTTCTCTGTACGATGATCCCAAGGTCACGGGGAGAATCAAAGAAATCCTCGAAACATTCGACGGCGAGCGGTGCCGGATCAAATGTCGTATCCCGATCCGGACAACGGTAACTGTGGCTGACAACTGGTGGGAGGCGTCAAAATGACGAAAGCGTACATGATCGTGGACCTGCAATTCGGCAGCACCGGCAAGGGGCTGATTGCCGGGTTCCTTGCGGAGCAATATCGGCCTGACATTTCAGTGGCCGCGTGGGGACCAAATGCCGGGCACACCTACATCGACCAATACGGGAAGAAGACGATTGCGACGATGATTCCTATCGGGGCGGAGAGGAGCGCTTCCGTGATGATCGGCCCCGGTGCCGCCATCGACAAGGATGCGTTCTTCGCCGAAATGGCGATTCGCAATCTGTCGGCAAAAAAATTTTTCATCCATGAGCGAGCGGCCGTCGTGACCGACGAACACCGGAAAGAGGAAGCTGGGCTGGTTCGGATCGGGTCGACCATGAAGGGCAACGCCGAGGCGCTGATCGCCAAGATGCGGCGTGGCCGGACGCTTGCGCAGGACGACGAAGACCTGCGGCCGTTCACCATTAGCGCCAATGACTATCGCAACCGGATGACGGAAGCCCGGGTCATCGCTATCGAGGGGGCGCAAGGGTACTCGCTGTCGATCAACCACGGTATGTACCCGTATGTTACTTCCCGGGATACCACCCCGTACCAAGTGATGGCTGATTGCGGAATCCCCTACGGCTTGTGCCGCCCGAAGGTGGTTGGTACCATGCGTACGTTCCCGATCCGTGTCGCCAACCGATACAACGGGGCGGGGGAGCAGATCGGCACTTCCGGACCGTCCTACCCGGATCAATTCGAGCTGTCATGGGAAGAGCTGCAGGTCCCGGTCGAATTGACGACTGTTACCAAACTTCCACGAAGGGTGTTCACGTTCTCGGACATTCAGGTGGCCGAGGCCAAGATGCACATGAACCCGGACGCGGTGTTCCTCAACTTCACCAACTATCTGCAGTCGATCCCCAACAATAACGTGGTCATGTATTGGGTCAAGCGGATGGAGAATCTCGGGTTGAAGGTTTGCTGGACCGGTGACGGCCCCGCCTTTAGAAATGTCCACCCGGTCGCGAACAAGGAGTTCACCCTTGATTAAGCAAACCGATTTCTATGAAGTGTTCGGCTACATCAATCAATGGGCCGATCGCGTTTTTCCGACCCGGACCGACGGTTCGATCATGCTCAAGATGTTCGAAGAATTCGGGGAATTCGTCGGTAGCCCAAATGGGCAAGAGGCAGCGGACGTGTTCATCCTGCTGGCGGACCTCTGCATGAGGAACAACATTGACCTCCTGAAGGAAGTCCACCGGAAGATGGTGGTCAACATGAACCGGGAGTGGCAGATCAACGAACGTACCGGGATTATGAAACACGTGGGGGACGAATGATCACAACGCCGTCCTCCCTAGGAAGTTATCTCGCGCAGGAACGGGTCAAACGATGGCATATCGTCGCCATGACCCGAGAACAGACTTTGCTTGAACACGCGGCGGCTGTGACGTTCATCGCATCGGCCATAGTGGAAAAGATCATGGCGGCGATTCCCGGGATCAGCGGAGGCAATAGAATTTATACCAGTTACGCCACGATGAAACTGGCCATGACACATGATGCGCAAGAAGTGTTCATAGGCGATGTCCCGTCGGCCGCGAGGAAACGATTCATCAGGGATGAATTGCTTGTCAAGGATTTGTTCTACACTCAATATGCGACGATCATTGCTAGAAAAATCGGTGGCGGGCTGTTCAGCATAATCGAGACGTCGATAAAAATCGCTGATATCGTTGATGCTATCCGGTTCTGTGAAAAGTATGGCGTCAATTCTCCCCACAAAGATCGGGTTCTGGATGGTCTCAAGAAATCTTTACACGAGCAAAGGGAGGAATTGAAGGCGAGAATAAGTGTCAAAACAGAATCGGGCCAGTTGGTGTCGGAAATTTTCGATATGTTGCATGAAGAAGTGTTCAAGGAGCCGGTATGAGTGATGGGACGAAATACGATCCTGCCCATATCCCGTGGGACGCCATTGAAGACCTTGCCCGGTTCATGGAGGCAGGGGCGGAGACAAGAGGGTTCCGCAACTGGGAAACTCTCGGCACTAATGAATTCATCAAAGCGATCGGCCGCCACTACATCGAAATGATGGCGGAAGTGGTTAGAGGCAAGGATCTTCGTGGCACCGATCACTTGCAGGCGATTGCCGCCAACGCCCTTATCCTCCTCTCTAAAGCCCGGACCGAAAGCGATGCCAAAAGCAAGTGACGGGGAAGCACAACTCCGACGCCAAGTGATGTCGTGGCTGTCCCTTCGTGGGGCGGTCACGAATCACGAGGATAAGTGGACGCAGGGGGTGTTCGACATATCTTACTCGGTCAACGCCAAGGACGGGTGGATTGAGCTAAAACATGTCTACGATCCGGTCAGCCCAAATGCCAGGATGCCGACGCAACTACGCCCGGGACAAATAGCTTGGGGCCAGAAGCGGATACGACATTCTGGGGCACGCTACTGGCTGCTTTACCGGGTCAAAGAGAAGACGCAGATCGTCGACATGCAGACGTTCCATGTCCTGATCGCGTTCCCGGACTGGGAGTACGTACGGCGGGAGAAAGAGAAGAGGAAGGAAGACCGTTGGTACTACCGCGACTACCTCGACATTGCGTCGAAGTGCAGCGTCGATCTTCCCTCGGTACTGGACTACCTGGTCCGCTTTTAGCGGCGACCGCCCGGGCGACCTTGACTGTGGTAACCGGGCCAGCCCGGCTGGTTCAGATTCCGGCCCGTTAGCTTCCACGTCTCCTGAACGTAACCGAGGGGCAGGCCACCGTTGGCCCACGAGCCAAGGTAGTTGTCCTTCGGGGCGCCCGCGAGGACCCACGACATGAAATTCGTGCCCGAGTCGTAATCCGGGTCATACCGGTAATACGCGCCGCGCGGCTCCCATCCCGGTCCGCCCATTTCCACCGGGGTGCCCGGGGAGGTCATCACTTCGTTGGGCAGCTTGTTGGGGTCGTCCGGGCCGACCACGAACATGTGCGCGGGCTTGCGGCCGTCGAGGGGCTGTCCGAAGAAGCCTCCGACCCCGAGCATGATGTTCATCTTGTTGTAGTCGTCGACGCTGGCCCCGGCCAAGGCCGCCAGCCGGTTGACCATGTAGAAGTCCTTGGCGAAGGACTTGCCGTCTTCCGCCAGATACGGCTTGATCACGTCGCCGAGTTGACCGTCTCGGAAAGCTTCGGGCTGTTTCACGCTGTACTCCTTAGTTGGAATCGGGGGAGGTATTCTTCTGCCGGGCATAGCTCAAGCCAAGCCAGAAGCCTGCAACAATCATGATCACCCCCACGAGATTCGTGATCACGACGTTCTGCATGTCCGGGGAGTAGCTGAAGGACGCGGACACCATGTTCAGCACCGCCGGGTCCGTCTTGTCGAAGAGGACCAGCAGCAGCGTCGCGAATCCCTTTCCGCCGAGGACCATGCCGACCATGAAGGCGACCGGTGCAAGGAGGAGCAGGGAAATCACGAAGGTCGGCATCCGCAACAGGGGAATGTTTTCCTTTGCAATGGCGAGCGAGTACGCCCGGGCGCCTTCGACTCCTCCGCCCACTTCCGACAGGGCGTAGACCACCTGTTCGACTGCCTTGTTTGCGGCCGCCGCGACCGCCGGGTCCTTCTGCACCTTCTCGGCCGCCTCCTGCAGGTTCACGGCGTCCGTGACCTTCACGATGGCGTCCGACAGCATCGGGGCAAGAGCTTCCACTTTCTGCCCCTTGGCACCACCATCGTTGAAGATCTTGGCGAGCGCGGGAAGGGAAGAGGCCAGTCCTGAAAGAATGGCCATGATCACGGGCGCCATTGGCTTTGTCTCCTGTGTGGATTCGTAGGGCGTTGATAGGTCTTCGATGGGCGCGGGCGCCTGTTCGTCGGTTACCGGTCGCACCGCCCCCAAAATGCCGCCGTAATGTTGGAAGACAGCACGCGCACCTGCGAGGGTGTAACGTTTATTTTCGGAAGCTCCCGGAAGACTGGTCCATTCGAGGCGACATTTGGATATCGCGCTATCGAGGTTCCCGGACAGAACATCATCGAGAGCGTCCCGGTAGATCACCCGGCCGATGAAGCCGTAATATTGGCTCTGGCGGCCGAAATCGGTCAGGCCAAGTTGCCTGGAGACTTCTGCCCACGTTGATGGAATGAATTGCGGTTTACCGGCCGCTTTTCCGCCAGCCCGGGTCGAGAGGCCCTCGAAAGGATGTTTACTCAGATCCGTGAAGCGACCGCCACCGTTAATCAGGAAGTGAGCATCGTCACTGTGATTCGATTCGCCTTCCGCGATGACTTCATAAAAGGCAAGGACGTTGACATTGTCCTTGACTTCAAGGACGCGGGCGATGGTCGGGATCATTTATTGATGAATTCTTTTATGAAGTGCCAAGCGGCGGCAAGGCCGCCGATGCTGCCGACGGCACCCGCAATCCACTTGATGGCCGTCATGTTGGTGGACGCCGTGATGAAGTACTTGTACATCGGGTCCACCTTCTCTTTCAACGGTTTGATGTCATTTTCTTTGAGGTCGGCCAGTTGCTTATCGAAGTGGAGCGTCTGCGAAGCCAGATCCTCCCGAAAGTCTTCGGTTTGCTGGCGCATTTCTTCCCGCAACCATTTCACCAGCTCGGCATTGTCCATTATTCATCAGCCATCAAGTCTGAGAGAAGATACGGAAGGGACCGGGAGCCGGTCTGCTGAAGGTATGACATCTTGTCGAACGGAAGCTTCCGGGGGTCCGCCAGATGCATGCGCTTGGCGAAATCCGACATCGTATATTTATTGGCAACTCGGGAGGCGCCGATGGCCCCCGCCATCAATCCTGCCCCGGCGGCAGCACCACCCCCGCTCCCGACCAATGCTCCGATCATCGGAACGCCGGTCATGGCGCCGAGGACATAAGCGGGGGTGATCCGGGCGCCGGTCGGCGGGTCCCGGGTATATTCCGACGCGCGCTTGGTCGCCCGCAGGACGTTTTCCATGTCCGTGACATCATCCATGGTCTTGTTGAAGACGACATCACGGGTACGGCCGAGGTCCAAGGTGCGCAAGAAGGCCGCCGGGGACATGCCGCCGGTCATATTCGGGTCCAGCCCCGCTTCCGTGGCTTTCCGGATCAGGTGATGAACCGCAGCTTCCTGCCCCTCCGGTGCCGCTTGGCCAAGGATAAGCTCCGCCCGATTCGGCCGATCCTTTCCCGCCACGGCAGAAAGAATCTTGTCGTAGTCGTAAACCGCGCCTTCCGGCAGTAGCCGGATTTCATTGAGCATCGGTGTGCGTTTGTATGGATCGATCTTGTTCTTGTAATAGTCGGAGGCGGCGATGAATTTTTGAAAAACCTCTTCATTTTGGGTCGCCTCGGTCGCCCAATGACTGATGTCGCCTTCGATGGCCTTGTAAAGACCCTTCAACGCTCCGAATTGCGAGTCGCCCGCCGCACCGGCCTTGACCCTATTCTCCATTTCTCGAATCTTTTCCCCGACCAGCGTGCGGAGCATCCGCATGTCGTTGAACGTGGGAGGACCGTACTTCTCCAGATTCTTCTGGCTCGTAAACGCCTTGATGCCCTCGATCGATTGGTTGAGCTTGTTATCCCCGAACGACGACAGCATGTTGCCGAACCGGTCCTCGATGCCTTGGATGGCTTTGATGGTCTGGCCGGGCTGAACGACTTGGACGCCTTTTTCTTTCGCCGCATCGTTGACGATATCGTACAACGTTTCGGCGTGACTCTTGCGGTCCTTATATTCCTTGCGGATCGCGTCGAAAATCATCTGACCCGGATCGTCGAACCCGGATTTGCCGGAAACCATTCCGAGGGGGCGGGCGTTTTCGTCGAATTCACGAACCGCTCCGGCGACCGCTTCCGCCTGTTTGCCAAGCTGCGCCCGGCGGCCGGACAGCGGAATGTTGGCCGAGAAATTTTCCCACCGGTGCCACAAGGAGGTCGGGTCGATATCCCCGATGCTCACCGGGATATCTTTGTCTTTCGCGGACTGGTAAAGCTTCACCGGGTCCTGACGGCCGGTATCCGTGGTGTACTTCCGGAATTTCCCGGCCACCGCGTTGTACAATTTGCCGAGTTGGTACAGTCCGAGATTCCCGGTAGCGCCCCCCGCGACATTTTGGCCAGCGAACGACAGAGGATCGGTATCGCTTTCACGCGCACCCGTGGCCGCGTTGATCAGCCCCATGCCAGCGCCCTTGGCCAGAGCGACCGTCCCTTTAGCCGCCGTGGCGAGGCCGCCCATCGGAAGCGGTGCAGTGAGGGCAATTTGACCGGTCAGGTCCCCGGCGGTGCCCCATCCGGTATTCCGGAGGCTCCGGTTCAGGCGAGCATTTTCGTCGATGTCGGCCTGCGTCGTCTCTCGCTTTTTCTTCGCCCAGTCCCCGGCATTTTTGACCCACTCGGCGTCCGGGAAAACCTGCTGGAGCAATTCCATGGCGTTGTCCGCACCCGCCAAGCCGGTTTGCTTCACCCCTTGGACGGTGGACTCCATGCCCGCGACGACGCCAGAGAAGAATTTCTCGTACGGCGACATGCCCTCAGTCGGATCGACTTCCTCTTCCTGAACGTTCTTCAGGTTCGTGATCTGGCCCTTGACCGGAGGTTTAGCCTCGCCACCATTTTGCGTACGGTTGCCGAACGGCGTAGCGGCAAAATTGGACACCCGGTCGAGATAGGCGTCGTCGACCTTGCCGTTCTTCACACCTTGGATGCCCATCTGGTGAGCGAGAACAGCCTTGTCCCAATCGCCGAAGGTGTCGTAGGCTTGTTTCAGTTGCCGAGCGGTGCCCCTGGCGGACTGTTCGACGTTGAACGGATCGACCTTCCATTGCTTGGCCGTAGGATCGTTGATCTGGAACATGCCCTTGGCCGTCGACCCCTTCACCTTGCTCACAGCGAGAGGGTTTCCGGAGGACTCGACCATTGCAAGGCCGTAGAGGACCCCGGCCGGGATGCCGTATTGCTCTTCCAGCTGATTGAAAAGGCCCTCGTATTGTTTCATTGGAAGTTCTGCCGTTTCAGGTATTCTTCCAGAATTTCCGGATTAATGCCCTTGCGCATGCGATCCGCTGTGCCTTCATAGAGGCGCCGCAGACGGCCGATACCGCGAAGGACATCTTCGTCGTGCACCCCCGGCGTAACGAGAAGAGCTTTCATCTGCCGCTCCATTTCGTTCGCGGTCACCGCTTTGCCGGACAGGTCGTACAATTTCTGATTGATCAGCTCTTGGATCGGAGACGCGATCTTCCGACCGGCCTCCGACAAGAAGATGGACGGGAATCCGGAGGTCGCACCCATGCCCGGGATATCGCCCTTCTTGGCCTTCGGATTACGGACGTAGGCACCTTCGCCATCGTTGGCATTCGGATCATACTTGACGCCGTAAGGGGCCAACTCCCGATCCAACTCCGAGAAGATCTGCGAGATTCGCGGGTAATTCGTCTTCTCGTAGGCCGCGCTGAAATCGGTAACAGCCTTGTCCAGCGCCTGACTCTGACGGCCGCTCGGGATGGTGAAGAGAGTACCCGGCGGCGCAGGCCGGGGCTTGAACCTGCTGACCTGCGGCGCGACGGCGGGTCCGACCGGGGGTACGCCGGCCCCGGGGATACCCGCCGGACCGGACGACGGCCCCACGGGCGCGCTCGGAGTTCCGGGGGTAGCTATAGTAGTAGCCGGGCCAGAAGGCGGGACGGTCGCCGGGCCACCCGGGCCAGCGCCTCCGAGAATTCCTCGGGTATCATAGAAGTGTACTTGGCCGGAGTCGTCCGTGTGCGTCTTGACGGTGCCGTACACGACGCCTTCCGCCACATAGCGGGAGTACCCCTGCGCCATCAGTTCCTTGATCTGGCGCTCGTTGTTCGTGGGCTTCTCTTCATCACCGCCGGGGACGATGCCTTCGATCGGTACAGCCGTGCCCTTTTCCGGGTCCCACGTATATTGCGCACCCTTCGGGATGAACGTCGGCGTCTTCTTCTTGTTCTTGTCGATATTGGCGTGGAGCGACATCGCCTGCACGAGGGTTTGCGTATCCCCGTTCATGGCCGCTTGGCGAGCCAGCCCCAAAGTGTCGATCCCGTCGTCCTTGAAGTACTGACCGTAATCCTTGGTACGCAACTCGTCTTTGATCAGCTTCTTCGCTGCCAGAGCATTTTGGAGATCAGTCTTCCGCTGGCTGGCGGTCGAGGCAAGCTGGCCGCTGTAGGCGTTCAGGCCATAAGCGAGCGAAGGACCGATATCGCTGGACGGGCGACCGGCAAGGCTGAGAGCAGCCGCCAGCGCGCCCATTCCTCGGGCGTACTTGCGATCGTCTTCGTTCGGCCCGCCCAACATCTGGCGGACCAGTTCATCATCAGGAGTGTCAGTTAGATTCACGCCTGCGCCCCGTTAGACCCGAAATACTGGTTGGGGGAGTAGCTACCGCCGAACAGTTGTTGGCCCTTGTTGCCGAAACTGCCCATGTTGAACCACGACGGCGAGGCAAGGGTCGGGAACCCCATCATCGCTGCCGACATCTGGTGTCCCAATCCAGCATAAGGAGACGGGTAGCCGCCATACGCCTGTGAATAGGTCGGGAGATTGTAAGCGCCCGGCTGCCACACCGACCATTGGAACGGAGAAGTGTCATCATCCGGCGTCTTCACGTTGACCGGGTTCCCGGGGGCGCCGGAATTCTCGTTCGGGTCGCCCATTCCGGCTTCGTCCCCCATCTTCGTCCGCATGGCAGAAACCGTCGGATCGGCGCCCGCGTACAACTTTGCCGTATCAATTCCGCTGCTCCCATTGGTCGCGGCACCCTGTGGAGCATTGAGCCCCGGCCAACCGGCATACCAATTCAGAGGGAGGTTGCCAGCGAATCCGGGAACGTATCCAGTTTGGCCCATCCCCACCATCTGCAGCGGATTCATAGCGTAACCGGGCAACGTCGTACCGCCCGTGTACGGGAAATTGTACGGACCAGTGGGAACGGCCCCGCCTCCGCCAATCGGGGGCGCGCCCGTTCCGCCGCTACCGGGGCCTGCTCCCGGAGGAGGGGGAGGCAACGTTGTTCCACCACCGGTACCTCCCCCGGGGCCGACTCCGCCCGGCGGGGGTTGGGTGGTTCCCGGGGAAGGAGTACCGCCACCAACACCACCCGTTCCCGGCGGAGGCAGGCTCGCGGCGCCCTTCGGAGCGCCCGACATCGCACCGTAATTGAACGGCGTGAACGGGGCGACGTAATCCGAACCGTCCTTGGCCTTCCACTTCCCCCTGACCTTGTCCCAGTACGTGGAATTCGTACCGATGTCGGCGGTCCGGACCCCTTGCCGGGAGGCTTGGATAAGCTGATCGTTGGTCAGCGCCCCCATCCCCGCATTGTTGGCCGAGGATTGGCGCGACCCCGACATGAGGCCGAGGACGCCGCCCATGCGGCCGACATCGTAACCTTGGGCGAGTGCGTCTTGGAGCAGGGTACCCATTACGCGTTCCCGTAGAGGAGTTTGTAGGTCACCGGGTCGACCAGCTTCATATATTGCTTGTACTGGTCTTGGAACGATTCATCTTGCGGCCGTTGGAACGGCGCCTGCGTCCGCATCATTTGCGGCTGTTGCTGTTGACGCCCCCGCATGCTGTTGGCGAGGCGCACCATATCTTGCATCCCCGGCTTGGCACCTTGGGGCACCACTCCCGGAGCCTGCCCGACCATGTCCATTGCCCCCGGCATTCCTTGGAAGCTCATGGGAGTCGTCTGGCCGACCACGGCCGGGTCATAGAGCTTGCTTCCGGTGAAGGCGAGGTCGGAAGCGTTCAGGAGGCCCGGAGAAGCGGCCGCAGCACCTTGGGCGGCTCCCGGGGCGGCAGCACCGGCCGCGCCCCCCATTCCGCCAAGATCCGCCAAGATACCAGCGGTCGACGGGGCGACGTTCGCAGCTGCCCCGAATGCTCCTGCGGCCCCGGGGGCAGCCGTGGCCGCGCCGAGAGCGCCCGCCGTTTCGGCCGCCAGAGCAGGAGCAGCGGCGCCCGCTCCGGCCGCGCCAGCAGCCCCGGCCCCCGCCGCCAATCCCCCGGCGGTTTCGGCCGCCAGAGCAGGAGCAGCGGCGCCCCCGGACATGACAGCCGCAGCCGTCGCCCCGAGGATCCCGATTGCTTTAAGCCAATCTTTGGATTTCCAGGACATTTAGAAGAAGGAAGAGATTGCGCCGATACCGGCTCCGAGCCATGGGGCATAGCTGCCCATGGCGCCCATTTGGTTCAGACCGTACCCGGCAAGCCCGCCTGCGAGGGCGTTGCTGACCAGCGATGGTTGCCCGCCCTGACTGTTGGTGACGGTCGTCGACGAAGATCCGCCGAGCGCCTTCCCGAGGCCAGCACCGAGGCGGTCTAGTTGCAGCCACGGGTATTGCTGCTGCGCTTGGAAGTCGGAAACGCCTTCGTTGATCAGGTTCTGCAGGTAAGTGTTTTGCGCATCCCCGGCCGCCCCGAGTTTCTGCGCCGCCGTGAAGTCCAAACCGGACCCCTGCAAACCATACTGGATGGCCTGCATCTGCCGCGCCCGCTCCGCTTCGTACCCGGCAGAGCCCCTCTGGAGTGCGGACTCCGTGAGGTTGGATTTATTGGAGTAATCTTGGAACAGAAGGTTAGAAGTATTCTGCCCCAGTTGCTTCGCAAGCGCCTCCTGATTGGCCGTGACTCGAGCGTTGTATCCGCCGCCGCCCCACGCGCCCTGCATCTGCGCCGCTTGATCCGTCTGCGGCGCCGTCGCGTTCATGTATTGACTCTTGATGGCGTCATTCGACTGATTGATCATGTCCGTGAGCTGAGGATTGCCCAAGGTCATGTACGGATTCAGCGCCGACGCCCACGGATTGCTGTAATTGCCCTGCAACGTCCCGACGACGGAACCACGAGCAGCGTTCGTGTCCGGGGAACCGTAGAGGGCCGTTCCGGCGGTCATCCCAAGTGCCTGCAATTGCGCGGCATTTTGGGGGGCCGTCTTCATCCCGGGGTAAGACGTGTACGGCGTGCTGGCAAGCTGCGCCGTGGTGTCGAGCAGCGCCCGCGAATACGGACGTGCCCACTCCGGGATATCGGTGATTTGAGTGGCGGAATTTCCGCTGTCTTTACCCACGGGGCACTTCCCTTTCGAAGACGCAGGCCACGAGCTTACAGCCGGTTTTCTTCTTTGCCCAACCGGCCCGAGGAGATACGAATTGGATCACGTCGCACCCGGCTTTCTTGGCAATGTCGTCGTAGAATTGCACGAATTGATTGGGTTCTTCCGAGTCGTCCCAAAAGTCCACATTCGCGAGGTACGCCAGCATGATCTTCGTGCCGGAGTGCCGTTCCACGTCCAACCGCGCTACCGTGATGCCGATTTCTTTGCCGCTTTCCTCTTCTACGATCCGGAATAGGAAAGCAGTATTGTTGGAAATCTCCCCGAAGATGTCCTCCGGGACCCAACGAGCTTTGGTCTTTTCCCGAATCTCCGCCAGATACGGGCGGAAGGCCGGGAAGTCGGCCCGTACTTCCTCTCGCGGGACTATCTGAAACTCTAGTCGCATTATAGCGCCCCGCGCCGGATCGGCGCAAGATAGGTGACCGTTTAGGCCGACAAGTACTCGATGTAAATCACGGAGCCGTCAGCACCCTTGCCACTAAACACGGTACCAGAAGTGCGCCGCCCGCCGCCGCCGCCCCCGCTTCCCGGAGTAGTCGCATCATTCCCGTTGGTATTCGTGGCACCACCTTGGCCGCCATAGCCTTCATCAGATCCGGCTCCATCGCCGCCGTTCACAGCACTTGCGGCACGAATGAATCCGGGACAACCACCGCCGGTAATCGCTGCTACTGCGGAAGCATTGCCACCAGCCCCGCCTCCAGCCCCGTCAGAATGGGAATCATAGCCGGGAATTGAAAACCCCGGAGCGGCGCTAGTGGTTCCGCCGTTCGCAGCAGAACCGGTAGCAGGAAACAATTGGGCTCCCCCTGCGCCGCCATCCCGCCCGGTCCCAAGGGTGGCGGTACTGGCACCGCCCAGACCACCTTGAGAAGTGGCCAGATTCACACCAATGCCTACCGTGGTGTTGCCGCCATTGTTCCCGGCAACGTTACCGGTACCAGAAATGCTAACAGCAACGCCTCCGGCGCCGATCGTTCCTGCTTCCGTAGCCCCCAACGGTTTTAGATTCTTATGAACGATCCGAGCAGACGCTCCACCGCCACCGCCCCCGCCGTTTGAACTACAAGATCCGGAACCGCCCCCGCCGCGAATTATTCGATCATAAAACACACAATTCGGATCGAAGGTGTGGGTGAACGCTCCCGCCGTCGTATACCGGGTATACTTGATGCGGAAACCGCCCGAAGGCGGAAAAATAGCTTGGGCCATTATAGGGGCAACCGGATACGGCCGTACACCGCAATATTAACGCTAGCAGCCGCGTCGGCGAAAGCGGCCAAGAAGTCGCCCGATTCCATGGAAATCGGAGCGTCACCCTCGGCCCCGATAACGTGGGTAGCACCCGCAGCGATGGGAACAGCGTTGTATTGCAGATTGGTAGGCCCGGCGGCGCCACCATTCGCTACGATGTGAATCGTGTAAGTATGTGAGGCGGCCGTCCTATTCGTTAGAATGATCGACGTGATTTCGAAGATCGCCCTCCGGCCATCCATGGTCGCGGGAACCGTGAACAGCGTCGTTACCGCGTTCGGCAGAGAGTCGGTCTTGTAAATCGGTCGAATGGCGGCCACGTCGTCCTCGAGCGCCTTTATCCTCAGGTGGAACGAAGTGAAGATCGCGTTGATTCGTTCCCGAAGCTGCCCGATGTACTGGGTCGCCTGCTCGTCGTCCGACAGCAGACTGTTTTCGATTTCCGGATCGGGAATCGGTAGATTCGGATCATAGCCGGCGGATTCTGCCATGGCATTTTAGTTGCGGCTCGTTCCGCCGGGACCACCGAATCCGGACAGGCCACCGATTTCGTACCCACCGAACATACGAAGGCCAGCGACGGCTATCGGAGAAGCCGTATTGTCTGTGCTGTCGTTGAAAACTTTTTCTTCCGTATCAAAGCCGTAAGGCACTCCGTCCCCATGGACCACTTCATAGAAGAATTTGGCCTGATTGACCCGGGTGATGCCCAAAAACGCAGGATGGCCGTAATTGTAGTAATGCCACGTCGGAACGTTCGGTGTATTTTCCAGATGGATGCGTCGGAGCCAGATTTCCGTGTATGGCCCGGTATAATTCTTCACCAGAATCGAAATCGATTCCAGATTCGCGATAGTCTTCCCCGCTTGGGAGGCAAGGCTAGCAAACCCTTGGACCATGGTATGGGGACCGAATGCTCCGAATGGGGGGCTGGTATCAGTTACCGTCGTGGTGGCATCGAACACAGACGCATCCGTAAACACCACACGGAGGCCGAGTTGCATCGTCCACGGACCGGCCACTCCCGCCAGAACATGATAGAAGAATCGGAACCCAGAATTGGCGGTTACCACCAAATTATCGGCGCCCTCAAAATTACCGCGAGGTTTTTTGATCTTGAGCGTGAATTCGTTGGCAGTATTGGATGGCTGAAGGGTGATCTTCAGACCAGTCTTATTGTACCTGTCCGCGATACTGTGTTTGATGCCCAAGCTTGCATTGAACGACGAGAAATAATTCGCGAAATCGCCATCGCCGTAGTCGACTTTCACAATTTCCGGGCGAACCCGGTAGATTCTCGAATGATTCTCCTGATCCCCAATGTCCCCCGTCCACACATTTGTATAATTCTGGCACTGGAATGGGATGATAGATGATACCCCGGAGGACCAGTAAGACGGCTTCCCGTAAATATGCTTCTTCAGCGAGAAGTTTCCAGCATACGTTCCGATGGACACCATCGAAATCGAGTTGTCTCCGAACAGCCTCTCGTAGCCATTGGAAGGATTCCCGAGCCAACAGAGGATTCCGGCATTATTGATCGACGCCGGGCTGCGATCATAGGCTTCCGGCCACGGGTGGAGGAGCTTTCCCCATTCTCCGGTTCCCGTCTGGTAGGAGAAGACAACGTCGACGTCCTTATCCTGCCCGTACGGAATCATCCAGTGAATCAGACCTTCTTTCCGATCCGCGAATGCTTGGCAGTTGGCTGACTGGACCGCGTAATTCTGAAGGTGCGCCTGATAGAAGGTCCGCACCTGCGGAGAAATCGCCACCGGGTAAGATCCGTCGAACCGGTAGAAGCCATTCTGCGATACGAAGTACAGCACCCCATCCACATTCACCACGCCGTGGCGGGACGGGCAACCTACTTGGTCCGAGATAAGGGACGTCGCCCAAGTGGCATCCCCGCCCACATAGGTCATCCGATACATCGAGTTTTCTTTGAAAACGATGATCTGGCCGCCGAATTTGATGGCAGCCGTGATCGGCCCTACCGTGGCCCGGATATACCCGTAATTAGCTTGCGTCGCAAAGTTTTGTGCCCACGAAGACGACGGGGCGCCGAAAGGCGAACAGACCCACGAGTCCGGCCCGTAAGTGTTCGTGTCGAAGAGGACGACAAAATTCTGTTGGACGACGAGAATGGCAGCTTTGGGCGGCGAACCGCCAAGGGCCGCAAAAGCCCCACCAGCACTTGATACGTACGGAACCGAACCATTCGTGCCCGGGTGTCCTGTGGCACTCACGAAGTAGACGTTGTCTCCCCATGAGTCGAACGAATAATCGTACCCACCGTCGCCACCGGCAGTAAAGGCCGCCGGAGATACATCGAACCATCCGGTGCCTGAAGCGATTTCGGCGATCTTCTTGGCCTTGGTGCCGACCAGACACCGTGGGGAATTGTTCCCGATTCGAGGAATTACTTCCCCGTACACCGGAACGCCCAATGATGCTAGAGCGATTTGGCTTACCCACCCGGCCGGGTCATTGGGATTGATCAGATCCGAGAAACAGGTTTTATACGTCTTGTTGACCGTCGGAACAAGATTGACGACATCGCGTAGAACCCCCGGATTCAAGAGCCACGAAAGAGGCTCGTCGGGAGCAAGACGAATACTGCGGAAGGGAGCCTTAGCCATTATCCGCGCGTGTCGATGTCGTTCCGGCCAGAGCCGAGGACCACCATTTCCAGCGCACCCTCGCCGAATTCCATGGATCGGCCGTGCTGGATCAGCTTCCCGATCGCCTTGTCCCGCTTAGAAATCCACTTCGTCTCTTGAGCGTCGTTCTCGTCCGATCCGGCGAACCCCGCCCACTCCGCGAGGATGGCGTACAGGTACACTTGCGGCGCCAGCGTCAGAAGCCAGTTGGTGTCGACAACGCCGGATTCCAGATGCGGCACCTTCGTGTAGTATTGGAAGGTCGTCGAAACCGTGGAAGACGGGATGGGCGTGAACCGCAGCTTGTCCCCAAATGTCCCGCAATACAGCGGATCACCCGATCGTCCGCCTTCGTACCACACAGAAGCGTTGTACGGGCGATACTTGATTTCCGGACGATTCGGAGTGTTGATCACCATGTGGCCAAATGATGCGAAATCAGTCGGCTGATTGACATATTCCGCCGTTACGTTGAACGCCTGGTCGATGATGACATTTTGGGGGTGCTTGATCACCATATTCAGGTGGGCTTCCGCAAGCACCGTAAACGGGTCCATGAACAGCGGATTACCGTTGGAGCGCTTGGTGGCGTTCCCAAACTGTGTCGCCAGCTCGTCCAAATCCCAGGGCATTTAGCGATCCCCGCTGATGATGATTCCGGACGCCGTGCGATTCGGAGCGACCGAGAACACCGGTTCTTCCTTCAGCTTACGCCGGATATCCTTGTCGCAATTCCGGTCGAAGATGTCGACGCCTTCCGAAAGCCATCTGGTGACCGTCCCGAGGTCCAATTCCGCAATCGGTCGGATCGCAGCATTTCGTGCGAACCCGAACGAGTGATTCTTCCGATTCTTGTTGGACTCGATCACCGGTTCCGCATCGGCGATTGTTTCCACGACGACATCGAGCGTTTCGGGGTCCACATGGAGAATCTCCATGACCCCATCGAAACGACCATCATCGAGAATGTAGCGGTCCATGGTCAAGTATAATCCGGGTTGGAACCCAAGACGAAGATTTTGACCCCGAATATTGGGGCCGTACCGCCAACTATAACGTTGAATTTAAACAGTGGCCCAACATTTCCCCGGATTGTCCTTACAACTTTAGCGACACCCGTGAATTGCGGAATCGCCACGACATCAGGGTGATCATACCACGTTATTCCACCATCGGGCGAAGTTTGGGGCACCAAAGTTAACGTCGGAAGCGTTCCTGACACACTTTCAACGCTGATCGCAATCAGCACATCAACGGCCCCGCTCAAATCAAACGGTTCAGTGGTGTTGGTGGCCAACACCATGGTGCCGTTGAAAGAGTACGCCAGGAATTTTCTAGGCATCAGGCCATTCTCGGGTTTTCACATTGAACGTCGATGCGAGTCGTGAAGCTCGGGGTGGAACCGCCGACCACGAAATCGAACCGTCCAAGGCGTCCGATGGCCCCGCGCAACGACTTGGTTTGCTTGGCAACGGCCGTCATCTGCGTGAACGTGATGTCGGGGTGATCGAACCACGTCGTCCCTTTATCCGGCGACGTTTGCAGCTTGATATCGAGCGTCGGGGTGGTGCCGGAAGCAACGGTAACGTTGATATGGACCAGAATGTTGATCGTATTGTCCAAATCGAACGTTGCCGACTGACCGTTGGCCGAAATCGCGGCATTTTGGGGAGTGATTACGAAACTTTTCAGCATACCTGTTCTCCGGAAAGAAAACGGGGGCCGGATTGCCCGGCCCCCATCCCGATTACAGGATCGCCGTGTTGAGGTCCGCGATGACGCCGTGGGCCGCTTCGTTCTTCATGATCAACGTGTACGTCGTCCACAGTTGCTTGCGACGCGTCAGACCGTTGATCGCGAGATTTTGCGACTGCGGGCGTTCCAGATACCCGACCGCCACGAATTCCGGGTCGATCAGGTGCGCCGTACGGTCGCGCTGGAAGCGGTTCGGGATGATCTTGAGGGGACCGAAGTCCGTCTCGTAGACCACCACGGTAGCGACCAGCTTCTTGTCCTCCACCCGGTATTGCTTGGTGGCGCCGCCCGTAAGCTGCGACGAGCAGTTCACCCGGGTGACGGGACCGACCATCAGGACCGACGGTTCCGCGCCATTGTTGTAGCACGTTTGCATCACGGTCTTCACCAGCGTTTCGGAGAAGTTCCGTTGCGTGCCATCGGTCGGCGCGGTGAGCGCGCCACCGTTGGCACCGCCCGCGCCACGCGACGTGTTGGTCGAATACCACGATTCCAGCGGGCGGAGCTTCCGGGCGACGGAAGCGGTACCGGCGACAGCCGCTTGGTTTTGCGTCATGATCGCCTCTTGGTCGCGCTTCAGTTCCTTGCCGCGCTTGACCAACTGGTACGCCATTTCCGACTTACCGCGACCTTGGCCCGCCGACTTCACCGCCACGTCCTGAATCATGGTCACTTGCGCGACCTTGTCGGACGTCTGGCAGTAATTGCCGATACGGGTCGTCGGCGCGACGGCGTCGTTCGTGGCATCGTCACCTTCCACCACCGCATTCGCGGTGTCGACCGCCGCCAACGCATCGGTCTGCCACTCCGTGTAAACCGCGTCGGCCGTGTCTCGACCGGCCATGGATTGGAACGGCGTCTTGACCGGGCTGATGTTGTAGATCATGCCCGACAGGTCTTCCCGGTTGCCGATGGCTTGGAACGTCTGGAAGGTGTTTGACGGGACCGCTTGGAGGACGATGCCCTGCCGAACCGCGAACGCGAAAATCGCGTCGTGGACGAGAACGAGCAACTCCTTGAACAGGTTTTGGAGCTTGGTTTTCACTTGATTCCTCGTGAGGTAAGCCATGCGACGGCATCCGCGTCGCTGCGGGATTTCATGAATTTGCCGAAGGCGGCCTCGCGCTGCGAGGTCGTCACGCGCACGTTGCCCTTTCCCGGTCGCGCCACCGGAACCGCGGGCTTCTTCGCGATCACCTTTTTCAGGCTCGCAGTGGACTTGCTGTTTTCCCGGTACTTCTGAGCGTCGTACGCCATCTTGATCACGCGCGGGTCGATGATCGCACCCACTTCTTCAGGCGAGAACCCGTAGTTCTTGGAAGCAGCAGCCAAGACACTATTATACACCTTCGAGTCCCAACCCTTGATGTCTCGGCGGAGGATTGCAACAGACTTCTTCGCGGCGGCGGCTCGGGCCTGTTGGCCTTCCGCGTTGGCGCTTTCAGCATGTTTCACTCGCTCTTGCTCGAGAGTTTGCAGCGCCCCACGGATATCGTTCATCCGTTGGGTAAGACGAATGTGTTCGGCCGGATTCTCGGTCGCCAGCTTCCGCAGGTCGACACCTTCGAATTCCGGAGCCACGATTTGCACAATCCAATTTTGGAAGCGCAGTAGCGCTTGCTGGTATTCCTGGACCTGTGCCTGCGCATGTTGGACGGCTTGGTTGCTGATTTCGTCGATCGCCGAATCGGCTTCCTGCAGTTTGGCCGACAGCTTCGTCCGGTCCCGGTAGGCCGCGCGAAGGTCACCGAGGGTCGTCTCGACCTCCTCGCCGTCCGCGTTCCGTACCTTCACCCGGAGCTTGTCGCCTTCTTCCGGTGCCGAGGCGCCTTCCTCACCTTCCTCGCCACCTTCTTCCCCTTCCTCGCCACCCTCGCCCTCTTCCTGTTCTTCCCCTTCCTCGCCGCCCTCGCCCTCTTCCCCGCCTTCACCTTCAGCTTGACGCAGAACGCCCTGATCCCCCTCTTCCCCTTCCTCGCCGCCCTCGCCCTCTTCCAGCGGGATCATTCCGACGAGTTGGTCATCCGAGAGGCCGTCTTCGCCCCGGAGGTCGGCGCGCATGGCTGCATTGGTAACCTGTGATTCGGCGGACGGCAACGAAGAGCCTTCTCCGCTCAACGGGAGGCGGTCGGCCGGGGCGAATGAGTTGCGGGGAACACGGGCGTTCATGGGTTACTCCAAATTATCGAGGTCAAGGATTGGTTTTCCTGATTGCAACCGGCGATACGTCAGATAGTCGCCTTTGAAATTTTCCGGAATCATTCCGGTATACATCGGGAAATCTTTGATGCGGAAAGGACTGTTCAACGGGTGCATCGCCCCCAACTGTGGGTGGGGAGAAGCGATCGCGAAATATTGCGCCAGCCCTTCATTCGGTTTATACGACAAGTTTAGCGCATACGGACCGAACCTGTCAAGATACCCCTTCGTTTTATCCCCCGAAGTGGCATAATACCGGGCCGCCCCATCACGTACTTCGATTTCCCCCGGGGTCATCAGGTAAGCCAGACCCGCCTTATTGGGCGTCCGAGCCTTCGTAACTTCCCCTTCGAGCAGCTCCTTCAATCTTACCGGATCGCTGCCTTTCGGCCAATCGTTGGCTCGTTGAATAATGTGCCCGACCTCATGCCGAATATTGTCGATATGATCGGCTTCGTTGTCCGCGAACGACGTGATGTGCATTCCGGAAACGGAGGCGTGTGGGTTTTGATCCTTGGCACTCAACAGCCCCAATCTTGCATTCTTCAAGTACGGGGCGGCATTTTGGAGGCTCGGAGAATCCAGAACGTCGAAAAGGTTAGCCCCGAAGCTGGTATCACCGGCCTTCTTCAGCTTCGCATCCGAAGTGTCGATGAACGCCCGCCACGGGTTGGCCCACATTCCGGTGATCGGGTCCGTATACCCCCGGAACATGCCGATATTCTTGCCCTGCTCGTCTAGATCAGCAACATCGTCCGTCCATCGCCCTGTCTTGCGGAAACGCGCCAACGCGTCCCCCATGAATTCCGACTGTTGCTTGGACAGGTTCTCGTTCGCCCCGCCCCAGATTTTCTTGACCGCGTTACCGGCCGGTTTGGCAGCGGCCGACATCAGCCCGGACGTGAGCGCGTTCGAAAATCGGTTCTCGTTTTCCCGCTCTTCCGCCACCAATCCTTGAGCGGCTCCACCGGCGGTTGCTTCGGCCAGCGCTCTCGCGCCGGATTTTGTGGGGGCCAGAAGCTTAGATCCAATTCCGGCCGCCTTTCCAAGGGCGCCTCCTGCCAGTAGCCCGACCGGATCGGCAATAGAACCGAGCAGAGAAGACAGAACGCCGCCGCGAGTTTTGTCTGCAAGGTCGTCGACCGCTTTTTCGTTGAAGTCGATGTCCTTCATGTCCTCGTCGGACGTTCCGAAAGTCTTACTCTTCAACCCAACCTTATTCGCGATCTGCTGAAGACCCCGGGTGGACGAACCCATCGCGGCACCGATCAAGATCAGGTGCCTCTGCCACTCCGGAATGTCTTCGAAATCGCGCGGGTCCATCAGTTGAAGTGCCAGAACTCCGAAAGTGCTTCCTTGACCTTCTGGAAGGCGCTCTGCCGCTCTTCCTCTTTCTTGAGCGTCTCGATGGCTAGTGTACCGTCCACCAGATACCCGCGCAAGATACCCTCAAATGAGAGGGCGTGCACGTAGAGTCCGTGGAAGTACTCTCGCTCCTTCCGTTTCTCCCTCCCGACTGACATCACCCACTTGGCCAGCACGGCGTTCTTGATACTCGTCAGTGCCTCTTGGACGATGGGATTGTTCAGGATCGCTTGGGCTTCCGCGGCCCTTGCGAGGTCCTTCTGTAGCTCTGCGTGTTCCTGATCAACCTGAGATTGCAGATCCGGGCTGTCCATTATTCTCTCCTTGACCGATGATGTTTCCGGCGAGCGTTTCGAGGTCCGTGGACAGAGTCTTGATATCCTTCCGGACGCCCATTTCCATCAGTTTGCCCGCGACGCGCACGGCCTCCACTCGGGTCGCTTTGGCAATTTCCGCAGCATTTCGCTCGCGCGCCACCTGGATTTCCGTATCTGCTTGTGTCTTGATGCGGAATTTTGTGACATCGGCCTCGATCTTGGCCTTCGCGATTTCTTTCTGGCCAGACCCCTGCGTCTGGATCTTCTCGATTTCGACCTGTTTCTTAGCCTCGACTTCCGCCGGATTGGGTGGCTGCGGCATCGTGGCGTTCGGATCGGGCTGATCGAAGAAGTTGGATACGTCCTTATGCCCGAGGCGCTCCGTAATGGCCTTCGCGACGTTGTAGAAGTGGATCGGCTTCACCATGCCGAGCGGAACGGCTTCCTTCTGCAGTTGCGCAAGCCCTTGAAGATTCTGCAACTCCTCCTGTTTGTTCCCGGTACCCAACCCGACGTTGACCGTCACATCATACATGTCTTTCCATTGGGTCGGGTCCATGGAGACATATTCGTTGCGCAGCCGGATGATCTTGGCGCGCGTGTCGTATTTCTTGGTCAGGTATAGGATATTCTTGAACAGCTGAACAAGCCCCGTTTCCGCCATCACGCGCGCCATGAGTTCCAGACGCTGCATGGAAGCGTCCATGATCCGGCTGATGCCGATGGCGGTCTTGTTCAGCGAATTTGCATCCGCTCCCTGATTGTAGCGCGTCTGCCCGGTTCGGTTCTCCTTGATCGAATCGAGGTATTCGAGGATCGGGAAGCCTTCGCGGCCGATGAACGGAATCTCGAGCGGCTGCACGGCATTCACGTCGTCCATGCGGATAATTCCGCCCGGACGGACCTCCAGAAGGTCCCGGAGATTCACCATGTTGTTCAGCACCCGCATCCGGGGGTTCAGCGTCTGATACCCCGAATCGAGCACCATCCGCATCACCGTAGACTTTTGATGCTGAATGTCCGCCACCAAGTCAATCGGGCAACGGCCGTCGAACCGGTGCGGCATGATGATCGGGGTGATCGAGACGCATGGAACGTACCCCTCGTCCAGCGGTTCGTACCCGAGAAGTACTCCGTCGACCATCGACACTTGGTAGCGCTCGACGATACCGTCGCCGTCCTTGTCGATTTCGGCGTAGATTTCGTCGAGATACACCGTGGGGTTGTCGTCCGAGACTCCGTAGTCGGAATCATCCCCCATCGTGATCTGCTGGTCGCGGGTATTCTCCTCCATTTCCTGTTCGACCGTATTCTCCCCGGTGCTAAGGGTGTCGACCACGTTCGGATCGAAGCCCATTTCTTTCAGGTCCGACAAGCTCTTCCGGGTACGGTGCCCGCACACTCCGGCCCTCTGGAGCATGATCGAGTTATGCCGCCGGTTCACCGCAAATTCGTTCGGCGGGATGACTTCGATGCAGATGCCCCCGTTGTCCGTCGTGCGCTTGATGATCACGTCGTACACTTGGGGCAATTGCTGTTGAGGCGGCATTTGGGCCTGCGCACCCGCACCCGGCATCAGCGACATTTGTGCCGCCTGCGCTTGCATGGCCTGTTCCGCAACCGGGTCGTTGCGCCCCGTGACGTATTCGATTTCGACGCCAGGGTCCCTCATGATCTCTGCAAGCTCTTCGACGGTCAGCCCCGCGTACTCCTCACGCTCGACCTTGACCTTGTGATCCCACCAAGTCTTGACGATGCCGTTCCGGAGCATCAGGGCGTCCTTGATCCATTCGTACAGGATCAGGAAGCCGTTGTTCTTGCGGTAGAAGACATAGTTGCACCAGTCGGTGGCCTGCTCTGCCATCGCCGTGTCTTCTCCACCCTCCGGGGTGAATTGAACGACCCTGTCCGAACCCGTGTACACCTTGATCAGATACGGGAGGATCCATTCCACCACGTCTTGGGCGTCCGAGGAAACTACTTGGGACCGCCCGCGAACCTCGTCCCCGAACGGCCGTCCGAAGTAAAGATTCATGTTGCGCACACGGTCTTCCACGAGGTCCGTGTACTGGATCGAAGCTTCGTTGCGCCAAAGCTCCCACACCTTGGCGGCGAATTCTTCGTCTTCGAGGGGCTTTCGGTCCGAATTGGCCGCAACCGCCCCTTGCTGAACAGCCTGAATTTCGATCGGATCGATGTTATCCACGATTACTTGCCCTTGCTAATTTGGCCCTTGAGGTTGCTCAAGGAACCTTGGATTGAGTTGATCATGCCCTCGAGCTTGTTCAGCTTTAGCTCCAGAGCTTCCATGTCCGCCCTTACCGCCGTGACTTCGTTTTTCACTTCGGCTAGGCTGGTGTGTTCCGCCAACGTCTTCGGCCGAACGTCTGCGCCTTCCAGTCCCGCCGATGCTTCGAGCCGGGCCACGCGCTCCATCAACGTGTGGAATGCTCGCACTTCCTGAATCGCCATCGCCATGACATTCTCCTTAGAGGATTCCCGTGTCGTCGTAAACTATCGCTTCTTGCTCCCTCTGTGCCGGGAATACCATCCTCAAATCGGGGCGCGCGATCCAAGAAAGCCCGTCGAGCATATCGTCGTGCAGGCATGCGTCGAAGGAGGCGTACTCCTCCTCGATGAACACCTTGACCATGTCTTCTACGCGGCCGTGGGTGCCGGTGTAGTATTTCTGGCGCGGGAAGATAACCTTGCGCTGCGCGAACAGCGGGATCAGTCCCCGGATACGTTCTTTCTTGTTGATGTTCGCGGGTTCCAGAGGCGTGATGTGGAAGCGGTAGTTCTTGTGCTCCTGCTCCGACTGGACGTGTTGGATGTCTGCCTGCATCGAGACTTTTTCATAGCCTACGCCGGAGGGCATGTAGGTCCGGCGCCACTCGAAGAGCTTTTCCGTGCGTTGCTTGAGGTCGAATCGGTCCCTCAGGAAGTCGATCACGTAGTAGTTGCCGTCTTCGTGAAGCCCGATGCACCACATCGAAGTGTAGTCGGACCGTTTCTTCTTCTCGTTGGCCGGGTCCGTGATGATGTAGCGGTTCATCCGGTGCCAGTCGATCTGGTCGTAGTACGATACCCATTCCTTGAGGAATTCGCCCCCGCCCGCTGCCGTGGGCGTTTGCATATATAGGGCGGACCAGTCCCGAGGTCCGATGGTCTTGCGAATCTTGTTGAGTGCCTCGGTCGGGTAGAATTCGGGCCAGAGCGCTTTCGTCTCCGTTTCCCTGTCCAGCGCCGGGAAGTCGATCACCGTCCAGTTCTCGTGCGCGTGTTCTCGCAGCACGAAGCCGATCAGGTCGTCCTGATGCCAGCGAGTCTGAATGATGATGATTGCCGCGTCCGGGTGGAGGCGGGTGTATAGCGTGGACGTATACCAGTCTTTGAGGATCTTCCTTTCGACTTCCGAGTCCGCTTGTTCGCGGTTCTTGATCGGGTCGTCGATCAAGACGATGTTGCCACCTCGTCCCGTGAGGATGCCTCCCGCGCCTGACGCGTAGTACGCTCCGTCTCCCTCCAGTTCCAGACGCGAGCGCGTCATTGTGGAGGTCTTTAGGCGTACTTCCGGGAATACCGCCTTATACGTATCGCTTAGGAATTCTTCCCGGACCTTCTCCCCCCATTCCTCCGCAAAGTCTTGGGAGTATGTGGAGAAGATAAACTTCTTGCCGGGAAGTCTCCCGAGTGCCCACGGTGGCAAGTACCGGCTCGCCAGTAGCGATTTCCCGTGCCGGGGCGGTTCTTCAATGATCAGTCGCTTGATCCTGCCTTCGACTACCGCTTCCAGAGCCGCCGCCGTCTTCCTGTGGTGCCATCCCGGCTTGTAGTTCGGATTCGAGGCTATGGCGTATGCCAAAAGTGATTGGCGAGCCAGCTGAATCGGACCTGACATTTGGGCCTCAATGAGTCTGCGCCGTATTTCGCGGGTCCGTGAAGTCCGAACCGCCCGTCGCCAGTACCTCCTCGGCCATCGCCTTGATCTGCTCCGGCGTCAGCTTGACGTTGTGCTTGTGATTCAGTTCCCCGATATGCTCTTGGACGATCTTGTTGGCATAAGTGCCCTGATGGACGGCCGTAGCCTCCCACCGGATATGCGTTCCCAGCTCCTTCAAGAGCGAAATGCGATCCTTCGGATCATCCGCGAGCTTGATTTCGCGCATCAGCTGGTCTTTGTAGGTCGCCACCAACGCATCAGCACCCTGCCGACGCGCCTCCGTGACCCTTTCGATCAGCTTGTCGTCCGCCTTGATGTAACGGACGAAACGTTCCCGGTCGTACTGGAGCTTCAGGCACACTTCGTACACATTGAAGCCCCTCGAAAACAGGCGGATGGCCTCCTCGATATTGAATTCGGACGCGGGAATAAGTTCCTGACCCATGCCCTGAGTCTAGCACACCCACGCGAGGAGCGCAAGATAAAGAATGATGTTCCCTGAGAGCGGGAGTGGATAAACAAACTATAGTACACGGCCACCAAAGTAGAATAATGTTTGCAGAATGGAGAGTACAAACATATTTTAGAAAGTCGAAGAACGACGAACGGAGGCGCTGACAGGCGATCCCCCTCCCCCTGCCGTTTGGGTCCTTCGCCGCGCGTGTCCCCCTGCCCAGCGCGGGCTTGCCGGGTCCCTGCCTTGCGCGCCACAGCAAACAAGCGTTCGCTTCGCTCGAGACGCGCTGCTTGTGCGCCTCAGTATGCGCACTTGCCCCAGTATGCGCACTTGCCCCAGTATGCGCCTCGAGACGCGCCTTTCCTTTCTCCGTCTTCCGTCGCTTGGCTGCTGGCACGCTTTTTGCCGGCGAAGACGCGCGCACGAGCCGACGAACGGTACTTGTGCCCTGCGCCGCCCCGTGTTAGAATACGCATGTGGTCGGGGCAGCGCGGGCCGACCACAGTAGGGCAGACAGCCGCGCCACAGGAGACAGACATGATTCCGAGTATCGCAGATCAAATCGAAATCCAGCCAATCGCACAGCGTATCCTCCGCGCAGCGAACATTCGCGCCAGTGTCGAAATGGAAAATCACTTCATTACCGATATTTTCGAAGTGACCGAAGAAATGCACGACGGCGCTACATTCGAAGAAGGCGCAACGGAATTGATGCGGCGCGTCGGCGGCACTAAGAATCTTCCCAAATACATTACGTGCATGGTAATGACACGCCGCGCCGCATTGAAGGGGCGCGGATGATTCCGCGCTTCTGCGAGCCGACGAGCGGTACTTGTGCCCTGCGAAGCCTCGTGTTAGAATACGCATGTGGTCGGGGCAGCGCGGGCCGACCACAGTAGGGCAGACAGCCGCGCCACAGGAGACAGACATGAGCAAGAAGAGCCGCAGCAAGAAGAACCAGACCCCGGTCGTCGAGCAGACCGAGCAGCAGAACCCGGCCCCGGTCGTCGAGCAGCCCAACACGCAGGAATCGGCCCCGGCCGAAGCGCCCAAGCTCCAAAGCCGGAGCATCGTCCCGGCCGGATACCGCGAAACGAGGTGCGTCGTCGACAAGGAACACCGGACCGCGCGCGGAAACGTGAGCGTTCACTGTGGGGATCGCCTCGCGGTCTTCCTCCGGGGCAAGGATCTTGAGGCCGTCTACAAGCTGGCCGAGCAGCACCTGCCCGGGGGCAACGAGTTGAGGGCGCGGTACGCGAACCTCAACACCGGCCAGCAGCGGATGAACGTCGGCAACCGCCTCCGCGCGGCGCTGAAGGACGGGCTCTGGACGATCCCGCAGTAGGACTAACAGGCAACGCTTCCCAACAGCCCCGGGGCGGTCGACCGGGGCTTTCTGTTGTCTGAAGACGGCCGTTGCCATCACTTGCCTTTCCTTGGACGTTGCCCTGCGTTCGCTTGCTGTTGCCTTGCGCTCCGCGTTCCGCTTCATTGGGCTTCGATTGCCCCACCTTGTTAGCGATTCTCGGAACGGAAGGCAGAACAGTTGATGTCATGGAAACCGATGGCAATCGGACAACGGAACGGGAAGGTGATCGATGGTAAGCGAGGGCATGGAAACGACGGGCGCTCGGAGGAAGCCGAGAGGCGTAAGCGACATTTGGGTAGCCGCTTGCCGTGCCATGCGCCCGTAGCGCACGGTAGATGATCGCCGGACGATGTCGGTCGACGTCGACATACGTGACCGACGCTACGACGCTACCGCTACAGGAGGGAAGACGAGATATTTCCGTTGACATCTGTCATCTTAGCTCGACATCTCGAGGGGCGGCCTAAGTGGTTGCGGTGCAGCGTAGCGTGTAGCGATGTAGCGGCGGTCGACGATGTCGACGTCGACCGACACCGTCTACGTACCATCCATGGTGTCCCGCTACGCCCGGTACCCGGGGCACGACGGCACCCCTGGTCCCGGGCGTCGTGCGCCGATCCCCCATTCCGTTAACAATTGTGCATCGCAGCAAGCACTAATGTCATTCCCACCCCCCATTGTATGCCTCTCGACCCCCCATTCCCCACCCTTCCGCTCCTGAATCTCTCCCGCTACGCCGCTACGCCCGACGTAGCCTCGACTTGTCCTCCTCGCTACGCTGACAATGCCAGCAAATAGGGGGTCGAGAGGCATACAACCATAGGTTCAAATGACATTCTTCTCCACAAGTTTCTGTAGCGTCGCGTCCGCGTCGCCGCGCCTCTCCAAATGCCACCCAGCGCTACAGCAAATCGCCAGCGGTAAACACCACTAGACAGGCGAGCGCTCGCGTGGTACACTAGGTACTGGCGGCGCCCTGCCGCTGGCTTAGTTTAATAGGAGACGAACATGGCCGATATAACTGACATGAATACGCACAGCCCCGGCTGTTCGAGGACGCAAAAGTCGGCGCTGGCGATACGGCGGTGCAGGGCGACATGCTTTTGCCTGCCAATGCAAAAGTCAGCGGCGCCGGCACGGCGTCCGCTGGACTGCCGGGTTGTGCGTCAAATGGCACCAACAACGAAAGGACAGAAAAATGAGCATGTGCATCTACCACGGCAACTGTGCCGATGGATTCGGGGCTGCCTGGGTTGTTCGCAAGGCGCTCGGCGATATTGAATTCCACCCCGGCAAGTACCAGGAGTCTCCGCCCGATGTGACGGGCAAGGACGTGGTGATGGTGGACTTCAGCTACAAGCGCCCGGTGCTGCTGGAGATGGCAGAGAAGGCCAACAGCATCTTGATTCTTGACCACCACAAGACGGCGGTTGAGGACTTGGTTGATCTGCCGGCGAACGTGACGGCCAAGTTCGACATGGGGCATAGCGGCGCGATGCTGACGTGGGAACACTTCTTCCCCGGCCAGGAACCGCCTCCGCTGCTGCTGCACATCGAGGACCGCGACCTGTGGAGATTCGCGCTCCAGAACACCCGGCAGATTCAGGCGAATGTCTTTTCGTTCCCCTATGACTTCCAGGTGTGGGACACGCTGATGGCGGCTGCGCCTGCCACGCTGGCGGCCGAAGGCGAGGCCATTGAGCGCAAGCACTTCAAGGACATTCATGAACTTCTTGGCGTGACGACGCGAGACATGGTGATCGGTGGGCACCGCGTGCCGGTGGCAAATCTGCCCTACACGATGAGCAGCGACGCCGGACACGAACTGGCGAAGGGAAGGCCGTTCGCGGTGGCGAAGAAGTACGGGGGCGGAGGACACCGCAACGCCTCCGGTTTTCGCGTGAGCTTCGCGCAAGCACAGGCGTTCGAGGTTTGACGCACAACAGAACGTTCGATGAGTCCCCGCAGAAGCCATCGAGCGGATGCGTGCGCGAGCGAGCCTTCGCGCCGGGCATAAACAAGGTTGTATAACAGGAGAATGCGCGGGAGTCTACGCCCTTCACGGGAAGATCCCATACGAAGTCCTCTATTACATCGTGGAGAGACAGCCATGAGAATCATCGCAATCTTCGACGTCCAGACCGAAATGGACGAGAAGCTGACCGCCAAAGACAAGGCGGATCACGAATTCGCGGGCATGAGCCCACAGCACCTGAAGAACGTGCTGAAACACGATCTGTTCAAGATCGGGGGCAGCTTCGGGCAGCAACTGTGCGGCGGCTGCTTCAACATGGTGAGGTTCAAGGTGACCTCGCTGCACCACATGTCGGCCATCGCGATTTCGCCGGATGGGACCGAAGGGAACACCCGGTCGCTGGCGGCAAACGAGATGGACCCGGTGTCGCGCAAGGTCATCGACATGATCGAAGGCAAGGCCGGCGAAGACGCCGAAAGGATCCGCGAGCAGATGATCGAGGTCGCGAAGAAGAACCCCAACTACGAACGCCTTGACGCGATCGCCAAAGAAGTGAGTCAGACGGCGATATCGGCCGAGGAATTCGTGGACGCGGTGAACAAACGCGCACGCGAAGAAGGGATCAACGAGCCGGAAACGGACCGGTACCATCCGGACTACGAGGAAAAGCGGCGCCTGCTGATCGGCGTCGTCGAAACGCTGCCGCAACTGACCGCGCGATTCGCCATGAACAAGGCCAAGCGGTCGGCGCCGGAGGACCAGCAATGAACGCCCGCAAGCAGCAGCGGTACCAAAATGCCGTGGCGCGCAACACGAAGCACCTGCCCAGTTACGTGAAAGAAGGACGGAGCGCGGAGAAGATCAAGCACGCCATCGGCATCCGGAAGGACGACAACACGTTGTTCAACAAAATCATCGATGGAGCCGTCAACCCGGCGCCGAAGTCGATGAAGGGCAAGAAGGAGAAGAAGTCATGAAACACAAGATGACGCCGGAACAGATCGACAACAGCATGAAGCTGGCCGACCTGCTGATCAACCACCCGAAGGACGTACCCTTCGACCTCGGCAACATGGGTTCCTGCGCGATGAAGCATTACGCCGGGCACTTTGGCCTGCAAAACGGCAGCAAAATGGGCGGATCAATCGAAGAAACGTTCGGCCTCTCGGCCCGCCTGTTCTACTACATGACGCCGCGCGGTGATCGCTTCGGACCGAGACCGATCCCGGCCGTCGAATACCCGGGGGACAACGATTCATACACCGGCGGAGGCGGTTCCGACATCGACCCCGTGGCCTTCGGCAAGTACATCAAGACGCTGGTGGCCGGAAACGCGGTCATGCCGCCCGAGTAATACTACTAGACAGGCGCCCCGGGCCGTGGTACGATCCGGCCCGGGGTAGGCCACACAGGAGAGAGATCATGAAAGAGCTGACGCTGACCAAGGAAGACGTCGAAGAGACCTTCCGCGAGGCCGCAGACGGCTTCGACATCAAGAACAACGTCGTCCAGAATTTTGGACGATTTCAAGGCTCCCCCGACTTCGTGCTGTACTACGCCATGCTGATGCAGGAAGGCTCGAGCGATTACAGCACCGAAGACGGCGACGAGTACTTCGAAATCAAGCCCGCCGAGCGTGCGTTCTTCCCGCACCTGCCCGACGCGCCCTACATCTATCTGTCGACCAGTGACGACGGGTTCGTGCTCCACAACTTCGCGCAACTGATCCCGGAGGGCGAATGACCGTCGCTTACCCGTGGTTCGAAGTCGAGTCGATCCAAGACCCGATCACCGGTGAATGGATCAGCGCGATGGTCCGGCCCCTGCCGAAACGGCACCCGGACAGCGTCAACAACGTGACGGTTCTGCCCAAGGACGGCCCGTACTCCATGAAGGTCGTGCGAGGCGGCCGGGTCATCTGGCCCGACCCGAAGACCACGCACGAGGACGCCGGGGCCGTCCGGGATCTCGAAGTCGCGCGCGAGTGGGTCCGCCACTACGTGGACGAGCGCCGTTTCGAGCTGGTCAACACCGATCAGATGCCGCATTCGCCGGGAACGGTCGTCCGCGTTTCCGGATTCGGCCCGGATGACTTCCAGAAGCCGTGGTCGCAGCAAGTGGTCGAGGTCACGCTGTACTTGATTCTCATCTGCTCGGCCGTGGTCGGCATCTTTGGGGGGCTGTACTTGATCAACAAGCTGTTGATGAAATGGGGGCTGTGATGGCACGGAAAGGAGGCCAGCAAGATGGGGACAAAGGTGGCAAGAAAAAGAAAGACGCCAATCTGCAAGCGGTCGGCGGCAACAGCCACCAGCGGCAAGCGAAGACTTACGCGATGGAAGGTCGACGCGCCCGAAACAAAGCCCGCAGGATCGCGCGGAACAACAAGCGCGAAGTCGAGGCGAGCAGGAAATGGCTCGACAGCATGCGTGTGCGGCGAGGTTCAGCTCGGCGCGCCCGGCGCTATTCACTCAATCCTCACCAAAACTAAGGAGCTCAAAAAGGATCAACTGGAGCAGTTGCGCAAACAGCTTCGCGACCAGCGGCGTACCATCGAAAGCCTCCGTGACCAGAATCAACAGCTCTCCCAAATGTTAGGCCGAATCAGGGGAATCGTAACAGAGGGGGAGAACACCCATCTGACAACGGAAGCGATCGTGCTGAATCTGGTCGCCCATGCGGCACCCGGTGTTCAACTCGTGGTAGGGGGCGTTCAATGAAGTACGCAGCGTTCGTGGCGGTCCTGATCCTCGGGATCGCGTTCTTCCTGCTGATGGGCTTCTACGCGCAGGTGGCTCCGCTCGCCTGTGCCGTCACCGGCGCGGTCTTCATCTGTGCCGCGTACTTCATCGGCATGTTGGATACCAAGTACGCCCTCAAGCGGGTACTCACGGGGGCGCCGAATGCGGGAGGCGAATGCGTTCCGTGGCTGGCGTCGCAGACGGACATTCTGGCCGACGATTGAGCACTCAAATCATTCAAGGAGGCAAAGGTCATGGAAGAAAGAGGCGCTAAAGGTGGGCTGGTGCACTACACCGGCATGAATTTCGGCGAGGCGCTCCTGTGCCTCAAGTCGAACCGGAGGGTCGCGCGCAAGGGATGGAACGGCAAGAACATGTTCATCTATCTCGTGCCCGGTAGCACGTTCAAGGTGAACCGTCCGCCGCTTCTCGGCATCTATCCGGAAGGCCACGAAATCAATTACCTGCCGCATATCGACATGAAGACGGCGGGAGGCGAATTCGTTCCGTGGCTGGCGTCGCAGACGGACATTCTGGCCGACGATTGGGAAACGGCCGAGGGGTAATACTACTAGACAGCCGCCCCGAGGCGTGGTACACTATAGATGCGCCCCGGAAGTGGGTGTCGAACACAACCTCAGGAGACGATCATGGCAAAGAAAGACACGAAGCAATCGGGAACCGCCGCCCCGGCGGTCGAAGCCCCGAAGCGCACCAAGTACGGCGTCGGCGTCAAGGTCATGTACAAGGACCGCGTCGTCAACGTCATCCAAGATCGCGGCACCAACGTTCGCATCCAAGACAACGGGCGCGAATTCGACGTGAAGCCCGAGGTCCTGACGGCCTTGCCGGAGGACGCGAAGGTCACGAGCCGCGGCAAGCTCGGCAAGGGTTCGGTCATCCCGAAGGAGGTCCGCAAGCAGTACAAGGTCCACAAGGTGAAGACCGCGACCGGCAAGAGCAACTCGATCGACAACGACGACGAAACCGCTGCGGCGCTGCGCGGCAAGTCGCTGGACGACGCCTACAAGGCGGCGGTCGAGGAGCTGAATAAGCACGGCGAGGAAACCACCGTCGCCGCCCTCAAGGAGAAGTACAGCGGCCTGAACCCCGGCATGCAGCGCATGAACCTCGGGAACCGCATCCGGGGCGCGGCCACCAAGCTGGCGACGAAGCAGAAGCGTGACAAGGCCAAGGCGGACCGCGAGGCGAAGGCCAAGGCGGACCGCGAGGCGAAGGAAGCGGCGGCGGACAAGGCCGAGAAGGCCGCGCCCGCCAAGGCTCCGGCGAAGAAAGCGACCAAGGCCGCCGCGCAAGCGTCGGCGTAAGCAGTTGCGGGGAAGACGGGGGATGGGGTAGCACCCATCCCCCGATGTGTGTTCAGGAGAGAGAAAAATGCCGGTGACTACCGAACAAGTCGAAAGGTTCATGACATTGTTCGCAGGGAACGAGCGATCGTTCGGAGTATGGTCCCCCCGGACCAAGAAAATGCGCACCGAGATTCGTCCTGTCTCGGCGAAAGAATTTGCCGACCATCTGAACGGGAAGATGGGCGTAGGCATCGTCCCCATCAACGACGAAAACGACAGTCTATGGGGTGCGGTCGACATCGACAACCACGGCGACGACCACGACTTGCCAATTGATGAAGTAGCCAACATTCTCAAAGAGCGATCAATACCCGCGATCGCCTGCAGGTCAAAGTCAGGCGGCATCCACGTCTACTACTTTTCGCCCGAGCCGGTAGCGGCCGACAAAATTCGCAAGCGACTGGTCGGCATCGCCCAAGCGGTCGGGTACCCGAAGGCCGAGATTTTCCCGAAGCAGAGCAAGCTGCTCTCGGAAAATGACGGCTCCCGGCAACTAGGCAACTGGATCAACCTGCCGTATTTCGGTGGCGACGATACTGACCGGTATGCGGTGAAGAGCACCGGAGCGGAGCCAGACAAACTCTCGCTTGAAGACTTTCTCGAGGCGGCAGAGTCGGCGGTCGGGCTGGCCGGGGACCGGGCCGACGCGCCCGCCGGCGCCCATCCGGACGCGCCTCCGTGTATCCAGACACTCCTGCGGACGGGTGTACCTAGCGGCTACCGGAATGAGGGGCTGTACAACACGGTAGTCTACTTGCGCAAAGCCTTTCCCGATGACTACCGGGACCGGGCATTTGATGCAGCCGGGACGATGTGCAACCCCCCGCTGCCAATGGTTGAGGCGCGGCGCACCATCAACAGCGCCAGCAGACGCGCCTACACCTACAAGTGCGACGAAGAGCCGATCAAATCGGTCTGTAACCGGCCAGTATGTCTGCAGCGGAAATTTGGTGTAGGGCAGGATAACACCAAAGACCCGAACGGATCGAACCACGGCGCTCTGCCGGTATTCTCGGATCTGGTCAAGTATACCACTGATCCGATCAAGTGGTCGATAAAGATGGACGGCGTAGCAGTCGACAACCTGTCGACTGAAGAAATCATGCGGTACTCCAAGATGGAAGTAATCATCGTGGAGCGTCTAGGGCGGGGAGCGCCCATGCTCAAAGAGAAGGATTGGCGGGCCATCATCAACGGCCTGCTGGACGAGCATCGGATCGAGGAAGTGCCGGACGACGCAAGCTCCAGCGGCGTGATCCGCGCCAAGCTCGTCGACTTCATGAAGAAGGCGGCCCTGACGATGGGGGACGATTTCAGCGAGGACCGGTCCGTCGTCCTGCGCGGCCTGCCAATCATGTACCGTTCCGATGGCCGGGATTACATAGCATTTAGAGGGCAGGACTTCCAGAAATACCTGAAAGACACCCGCACGGAGGAACTAAAGGGTGTCAACATCTTCTTTGCAATCAAGACGATGGGAGTGGAGAATCATAACGTACGGGTTGGGGATGCGGTAATCAAGATGTGGTGCATCCCGATGAACGACGAATGGCGGCCCCTGATCAAACCAGTATCCTTCCACTCGGACATCTGACATGGATCCAATGGACGTGGTCCCCCGGTCGTTGGAAGACGACGCGGTCCGCCACAAGATGGAGCTGTTGTTCAAAGCGATGGTCGCGGCCGTCAAGTCCCCGGCCAACATACTCGACGCGATGGAGTACCTGAGTCGCGTTCATTGCGCCATCCTGCTGCACAACTACGACCCGCAGCACTGGAATTACCTGCTGGACAGCTACAAGAAAGTGACCATCGAACGCCTGAATGAGTTTATGAACGACCCGAGGATTAACCCAAATGTCGCGCGCCCGTCTGACGTACAATGAAGAAAAGAACCTGTTCGTCTTCGAATGCCCGATTTATCTGAACGACATTGCTCGGGCCATTCCGAACAGGCGCTGGTCGCCCAAGCATAAGGCGTGGTTGGCCCCGGCCCTGCGGCTCAACGCTCAATATTTCCGTGAAATCCTGATCAATGTCGATCACTCGCCCGAGGCGAAGGCCAAGATCGAGGAACAGGAGAGTGCGAAGCCGATCCTCCGCAACGGATTCCCGTCGTGGTTCAAGTTTAAGACGGAGCCGTGGAAGTTTCAACGGGACCGTCTGAATCACTTGTACGGCCAGCGGATCGGGGGCTTGTACATGGACCCGGGCACTGGGAAGACGAAACTGTGGCTGGACATCGTGGCCGCGCTACGGGCCGAGGGAAAGATCGATCAGGCGCTGGTTAACTGTCCCTATTCCGTCTTCCGCGATTGGAAGAAGGGGATCGAGGAACATGGGGCGCTGCCGATGGCCGTGTTCGAAATGGACCCCAAGAAGCAGACGCAATTCGATGATTGGGTGACGTTCCGGCACGATTTCAAGATCATGCTGGTGGGGACGGAGGCCATGTCTGTCGGCCGCGCCCCGGACATGGTGCGCCGGTACCTGTCGGTAGCCCGCACGGCGTGGCTTCTGGACGAGGCCCACGACTACAAGTCCTATAAGGCGGCCCGCTCCACAAATGTCGTGCAGATGGCGCCCTTGGCGGAGTACCGGCACGTGGCCACGGGAACCGAAATCAGCCATGGTCCGCTGGACCTGTTCATGCAATTCGAATTCTTGGACCCGGAAATCATCGGGATCGGGGACTTCATCAGTTTCCGGAACCGGTACGCCGTCATGGGCGGGTTCCAAGACAAGCAGATCGTCGGGTACCAGAAGATCGACGAGTTGATGGAAATCGTCGCGCCTTACGTGGTGACGGCGAAGAAAACCGAAGTCTTCCCGGACCTCCCGCCCAAGGTGTATTCGCTCCGTGAAGTGAAGATGGCGCCGGAGCAGGAGGCGATGTATAAGAAGTTCAAGAAGGATGTGAACATCGAAGTCGGCGATAAGACCCTAAGCATCGATAACATTTTGGAGAGGCTGCTCCGCTTGTCCGAAATCACTTCCGGCTATTGGTCATCAGAGATTCCGTGCCCGCCGGATTGGCCCGCGAATCAGGAATGGAAGCCCCAATATGAACGCCATGAGCTACCTGACCCGAAGCTGGACGAAGCGATCCGAATTGCCGAAAGCAATGATCTTCCTACGATCATTTGGACGCCATATACTTATCAACTTGCGCGAGTGGTTCGGGCATTCAGGGACAAGTTCGGACCAGACAGCGTTGTTGAAATGCACGGCGGAATTGAGCGCGATGCTAGAGGCCATGGCATCGATCGATTCACGAATGGTGGAGCGCGTTTTTTCATCGCGAACCAACAGACAGGCGGCGTGGGGATTAACCTACAACGAGCACAGATCGAGATTTTTCTCGCAAATTCTTATCGTTTCACCCACCGGGTTCAAAGTGAAGATCGGGCTTGGCGCGCTGGACAGAAAAACCGAGTCACTATTTACGACATCATTTGCGGTAAAACGTGGGACGAGCGCGTACTTACCAATCTCCAGAATAAGCGAGATATCGCCGATTATGTTCGAGAGAGAATTAGTAAGGGCATGCCTGTTCTCGACATTGAAGGGTGAGGCGGATGCGCTGCTTGACCCCGATCTTGGGGCAGCAACGGCACTAGACGACGGCGCGATCCTGTGATATACTACGGGCAGGAGAGGATATGGACGTTCAACTAGGCAAGGTCGTGGAGCTACCGCCCCGAGTGTTCATCACGAACACCGTAGCGGTGAATTATGCTCTGGCCGAGCCGTTCGGCGAGCTGGTATTCATCACCGCCGACGATGTCAACAACTTGACGGATTCGATGGTCAATCGTCGGATCATGTCCAAAATCCAGACCATCCTTTCTTCATTCGATCCGAAGAAAGACTACCTGCTTATCTCCGGATCTCCATATGTAAGCTCGCTGTGCACTTTTGTCCTCGGCGTGTACCACCGGGAGTTTACGGTACTCCGCTGGTCGGGACGCGAGAGTTCATATTTCCCACTAAAGTTCGGCCTGATTAAGGAGAGAGACCATGGACAAATTCAGCCCATCGAACCCGTACGAGGAATCCGGCGAACGGCCGCCGCGTACGATCAAGGACGCAGCGAGAGAGCTGAAAAGGCTCCAAGCCGAACAGGATTCCTTGGAAGAAACCGCCAAAGGGATCACGAAGAAGATTGAGTGGCTGCGGTATTCGCTACTCCCGAGGATGTTCGAAGACGAGGGCGTCGAGAAGGTCCGGTACGACGACATCGGCTTGATCTACATCAAACCCGGCTTGCGAGCGTCGATCCCGGCGGAGAAGAAAGAAACGGCGTGGACGTGGCTCAAGGACAACGGGCACGCCGATCTGATCACGGAAACGGTGAACGCGCAGAGCCTGTCGGCCGCGATGAATCACCGGTTCAAGAACGGCAAAGAGATCCCGGAAAACATCTTCCGGGTGTATGCGTTCCAACAGGCAGTAATCACCAAGTGAGGACCTGATGGTACCGGAAGAGGGTGTATGCGTTCCAACAGGCAGTAATCACCAAGTGAGGACCTGATGGTACCGGAAGAAGATACGAAAACCGATCCGACGCCGCCCGATTCGCCGATGGGCGAAGGGGCGAACGGCAAAGAGCCGTTCGTGCTGGAAGAGGAACGTCCGGCTCCGGAAGAGAAATTCACCGAGGACTTGGACATCCCTCGGAGTGCCGAAGTGTACACGCATCCGGCCGCCGAGGCGGAAGCGTGTCTCGAGGAAGTTCGCACGGTGATGGCCAAACGGCCGGAGCTGGTCAGCGAGCTGAGCAAGACGTACTGGTTCCTCCGGGACCTGTACGATCAGAAGTAACCACGCACTTAACGGAGAAAGATGATGGCTAAGGCCACCAAAACCACGGCAGCGGCAGCAAAGAACGTCCCGGCGGTCCAACAGTCGCAGATCATCGACGACAAACCGGACTACATCGACGACAGCAAGTCCCG
>JAGVUR010000012.1 GCA_019136135.1 Verrucomicrobiota bacterium | reverse complement strand
GTTCTGGTGGTTGATTTCAAGTCCACGAAGGGCAAGGCGACGGAATCGGTGCAGTGGACTGTAGGAACCGAGACGAGAGCCAGGGAGATTCCGGTCGGCGTCAGGTTGATCGTTGTGCCTGACCATGCGGAGATTCCCTCTCAAGTCGGCGGTGTGCACAATAAGATTCTCCAGGAATTCCGTTTCGGTGTTCCCGGGTTCAATATCCTTCTCCTACGGCGTCGCGATCCGGTGGAATATATCAATGCTGAAACGACCATTGCTCGATTCCGCCTTGTTGGAACAGAAGAGTTGCACTCAATTAATAGAAAACGACCAAAAGTCGACAAGTGATCTTGCTGGTCGGACAGGTCGTTGACATTGCGGCAGTAGAGAAGTTGATTTCAAGTTTGTTTGTGTATAGGAGGCATGGAGAGTTATGAGAATGCGCTTGTGTTCCATTCTATGTTTGCTTATGATGGCTATATTGCTGTCGGGCTGCATGTCTAATAATCCTCCGCTAGTGGTTCTGATCAAGGAAGAAAGGTATGATGAGCTTGAAAAGTGCTTGAAGTCTGGAGCAGATCCTGACAAAGTGCATCGTCAGTATTCCAAGCAAACCCCAATCGAATACGCACGCGACCGCAAGGATCTTCGTGCCTTTGACCTGCTGGTGAAGCACGGTGCCAAGATACCAAGATGGATGAAATTCACAAGTCCAAGCTACACTACACTGGAGTTTGCCTGCTACGCCTTCGAAAACGATCTCCACAAGGAGACTAAATCTTCAGAAGATGGGTATGTCGTCTACGAATGGTGTGACAGGACACTTGGAGGTATTGAGAAAAGAGGCAATGCGGACAAGCTTGAAGTCATCTTGGTCAAGTTGCTGAAGGCGGGATATTCCTTCGAATCAGGAAAAGGCTACCATCCAGAACCGCCAACGGCTCTTGACTTGGTCCTGCTGGCACCCAACTTGAGCCAGGATGTGAAAGACAGACTTGAAAAGGCATTCCGCGAAGCGGGGGCGGAGACCTATCCCGAGATCGTCGCCAAACACCCTTGGCTCCCGCACTTGGACCTGAGGGGAAGGAATGTCGATCCTGTGTTTGCCAAGTTCCTGCATGTGCTACAATGCGCCGAGTGTCCAGAAGGCATCCTGGTCACTACTGAATTGCCGGGACTCCCACCCGATGTTCCGGTCCTAGTGGTTGATTTCAAATCTGCGAAAGAAGTAAGTGGGACGAGCGGATGGACATGGTGGACATTGGGCGAGGCGACGAAAACGGTGCAGTGGACCGAGAAAGCCGAGACGAAAACCCGGGAGGTTCCGGTCGGCGCCAGGATTATCGTCGTGCCTGACCATGTGGAGATTCCCTCTCAAGTCGGCGATGTGCCCATACGGATTCTCCGGGAAGTCCGTTATAAGGTTCCCGGGTTCAACATCCTTCTCCTGGAACACAATCGTTGGTCTCATCCCGCTGCCGCAAGTATCATTACTCGATTCCGTCTTGTTGGAACAGAAGAGTTGCGCTCAATTAATGGGAAACGTCCAAAAGCCGATGAATAATCTTGTTGGTTGAACGAGTCTGACGGGGCATTCATAAGTTTTATGCATGTTGGAGTTTTTAAACTGGGAAATGAATTGGCTTGATTTGCCAAGAATGTGAATGTTGCTTATTTTATGAGCTTTAGGTTGAAGAAACCTCGGAGCAGGGGGATTCGTGGCCTGTTTGCAACACTTTTCAAAGACAGGAGTGGTCCATGAAGTATGCCCAGTATCCCCGTTGGGAACGGATGTTCCCGCAAGATGTGATGGCAGTCATTAAGGAAACCGGGACGGTGTATTTCCCGTTTGGATGCGTCGAGGAACATGGCACGCACAATACGTTGACTGTTGACTACGATGCCGTCCATCGGATTGCGCTGAAGGCGGCGGAGACAGTACCCGGCGTGGTGTATCCACCGTTGCTTGTCGCGCCTCCTGGCAATCCGATCCATGGCCGGTTGGCGATGCGCAACAAGGCGAATCTTCATGCGCCCAGCGTGTTCCTAAGCGGGGAATGCTGTCGAATCGTCTATGAGGAAATGCTTGAGAATTTCGCTTGCATGGGGACGAAGTTGTGCGTTGCGCTTGGAGGACATTATCCCGCCATGAACCTGATGGAGGCGATTGCAAAGGACAACGACTATTGCGTCGGTTCCATGAAAATCGTGAATTTCAACTGGTTTTCTGAAGTGATGTCCACCGGCAAGTTCAATTTCCCGGTGGCGAATGGCCATGGTGGTGCGGTAGAGACGTCGTTGTCCTGGACGACGGGAGTCGATGCGGTTGACAAGTCGCGCATCCATGAAGTCCATGGCATCTACCCCAATTCGCAATTGTCTCATTTGAGTTCGGACGATCTTGACAGCATCGCCAGGGACATGTCCCTCGAGTTGGGCCAGGCGGTGTTCGATACGGCAGTTGAGAAGCTGATCGACAAGTTGACTTGAGTAAGGCAAAGGGACAGTTATGAGAAGGCGCGCGTGTTGCATTTTGTGTTCGCTTATGATGATCACATTGCTATCAGGCTGCGGTTTTTTTGTGGCGCGTTCCTATCCTGGCTTAATCGAACAGCGACCGTTGTATTATAAAGGTGTCCTATTGGATTGCACTTGGCTGTACTTTGTCTCGCAGGAGGCTGATGAGGGTCTTGTCAAAGTGGCTTTGATGATTCCTACTGCGGTTGACATGGTGCCGACAGCGGTGTTGGAGACAGCTTGGGCGCCCGTGGTGGCAGTGGATCGGTTCCTTTACAGCAGATATCCTCCGCTGGTGGTTCTGATCAAGGAAGGCAGGTACGATGAGCTTGAAACACGCTTGAAGTCGGGAACAAATCCTGACCAATTGCATCGTTGGCATCCCGAGAAAACCCCAATCGATTACTCCCTACATCGCGGGGATCTTCGTGCCTTTGACTTGTTGGTGAAGCACGGCGCCCAGGTGGCAAAGTGGAAAGTCACCAATCCAAGCATCTCTCCACTGGAGATTGCCTTTTACGCCTTTGAAAACGATCTCCACGAGCAGATTCCACCGCCAAATAATGGTTATGTTCACGCTTGGTGCGTCAAGGAACTAGGTCGCAGCATTCCGGAAAGAGACAATGCGGACAAGCTGGAAATCATCTTGGTCAAATTGCTGAAGGCGGGGTATTCCTTCGAACCATGGCTCAACCGTCCAGGAACACCAACGGCTCTTGACTTGGTCCTGCTGGCGCCCAACTTGAGCCAGGATGTGAAAGACAGGCTTGAAAAGGCATTCCGCGAAGCGGGGGCAGAGACGTATCCCGAGAAGGTCGCCAAGGATCCTTCGCTCCCCCACTTGGACTTGAGGGGCAAGAATATCGACCCGATGTTCGCCAGGTTCCTGCATGTGCTACAATGCGCCGAGTGCCGCGAAGGAATCCTTGTCACTACGGCATTGCCGGGACTCCCGTCCGATGTCCCAGTTCTGGTGGTTGATTTCAAGTCCGCGGAAAAAGAGCGAGGACCGAAGAAGTGGACATTGGGGGAGGCGACGAAGTCGGTGCAGTGGACCGTAGGAACGGAGACGAAAACTGGGGAGGTCCCGGTCGGCGCCAGGATTATCGTCGTGCCTGACCATGTTGAGATTCCCTCTCAAGTCGGCGATGTTCCCGAAGAGATTTTGCAGGAAGTCCGCTTCAAGGTTCCCGGGTTCAATATCCTTCTCTTAAAACACGATATGTGGGTTCATCCCGATATTGATTATACCATTTCTCGATTCGCCTTGTTGGATCGGGAGCGTTTCGACAAGTTCGTCCTTGCACGACCCAAGGCCGACAAATGATCTAACTGGTTGTTCGGTTATTTCCAGCAATCGACCATTTGAGCGAATGTGCTTATCCTGGTCATGTCTGGAGCTGTTTGGGAATTGGATACGGTCGGGCAAATCCATGCGCCTTCTTCGAATTCATTCCAAGCGAAGGCGAGGAGCGAGTTTGGGACGCATTTGTGCTGGTTTTGGTTGATCCAGGCTTTGAGTTGGTGTGCAGCGTCGAGCAGTTGGCTTGGTTTTGCGGGCGGGTGGTAGGTTCCAGGTGGGTAGCTTGTCCATGGGACATTGTGGTCGTTGCGCGGGCTGGGATCCCATCCCAGGGAAAAGTGGGGGACGACAGGGATGCCGAAGGATGCGCGCTTGGCATTGGCGGCGATCAGTTCCTGGGCGAATGCTTCCCAGGTCGTAGCCTGATAGACGAAAGCGTAGCTTGAGAATGCGTCGATGCCCCTGGCGTTTTCGCTGGTTACTCCATTGGTCATCAGGACTGCGAAGGGCTTTGGGACATCGTTGTCGGAGCAAATTCGATTCAGCCTGTCCAGCAATGGCTTCCAGTCGCCTGGGAACAAGTATACGACTGGTTTTTCCTGGATTTTCTCGTAATAGGGTTTTGTCATTTCCGTGGCGAGATCTTGGAGGCAACCGTCCGAATATGGATGGCAGGTGATAAGGATCGCAGCGTAGGCGAGTTGATTTTTGAGTTTGCTTTTGCGATGGAAGTTTCTGGCTTGCGTCAACTCGTGGAGGTAGGGTTCCGGTGCGGCTGTCGCTGGATTTTGCGACAGCACTGTAGGCGGGGTTTGGTCATACCAGCAATAGGCGAAGTAGTCGATGCCGGCATTGATTGCGAAGTTCATTTCGACTTCGTAGTCTTCGAGTGACCGTTGCGGGTACTCGAGTTGCCCCTGTTCGTCAAAGCGAGCGTAGTATGGTGTTCTGTCCCTGTATTTTTCAGGTTGCAGGGAGCGGGTTGCGTAGTGTCCGAAGTAGGTTGATTTCGGTAGGCTGCAGTCCCAATTGATCACTCCGATTCTTTTTGTCATGATGGTATTTCCTTGGTCGTGTTGAAAAAGAAACTGTAAAACAATAATACGGATGTTGGGGATTGTCACGCAATGGGGGTAAATTACGCTGGCGAGCAGTCCAAAAAGTTGGTCGTATGTGTATGGATATCATTGAACTTGTCAAAAACAGGCATATATTTTTTGTCGGAGAAACAATTCTATGAGATTGAAAAATCATTCAGGAGTCTAGCCATGTCCGTTAAGCAATTGTCGATTTTCCTTGAGAACCGCCCTGGTCGTCTTGTTACGGTTGCCCGCGTATTGGGCGATGCGGGATGCAGCATTCTGGCGTTGTCCGTTGCCGACACGAAGGATTTCGGGATCCTGCGCTTGATTGTCGATAAGCTTGACGTCGGTGTCAAGGCCTTGCGGGAGAACGATATCTTGTGCCAGACGAACGAGGTGACTGCGGTTGGGATTGACAGCGCCCCCGGCAGCTTGGCTAAAGTTCTGGAAGTGCTGGGCGATTCGGGCGTGAACGTCGAATACATGTATGCGATAGCGGAGCCGCGTTCGACGCATCCCGTGATGGTGTTTCGGTTCGACCAGGCGAAGCCCGCGATTGCGGCGCTTGAAAAAGCCGGCGTCCATATTTACACGGACGAGGAATTGCTTCGCAGCTGAGCTGAGGAATTGGAGCGAGAATGAAGATATCACGTTGGTTGGTTGTCGTCCCCGTTGTCGCGGTCCTGTTTTGTGGCTGTGCGCATCGAACGCTTGATTCCGTCAAGGCTGAAGTGGCTTCGTACTACGAGAGCGGCAAGCATGAGCGGGATGTTGCGCGTATCATGTCCAAAGCGGTTAAGTTGCTGCCGGCCAAGGGAAGCTACAACGTCGAGGGATCAGCGGTCGTATTTGATATTGACGATACTGCGCTGAACACGTACGAGTACCAGAAGGGCGTGGGATTCGGTCACCATGGTCCAGCGTGGCACCAATGGATTGGAATGAGCAGGGCGACGGCGATCAAGCCGGTGCTGGATTTCTACAACCAGGCCAAGGATCGGGGGATGCCGGTGTTTTTCGTGACGGGGCGGCGCGAGAAGTTTCGTGCTGTGACGGAGTCGAATTTACGTCAGTGCGGCTTTGATGGTTGGACTGAGTTGTTCATGAAGCCGGACAATTTCAACGACGAGTCGGTTGTCGGTTTCAAGAGTGGCTGTCGTGCTGCGATTGAGTCTCGTGGCTACAAGATCTTGATCAACGTCGGCGATCAAGAGAGCGACTTGGTTGGCGGGCATTGTCGCCACAAGGTCTTGCTTCCGAATAGAATCTATGGTGTAAAGTAGGGGTTTTGCTATGTGGTCTGGGCTATTGCCTGGTGGATTTGCGGCATTTTTCCTGGCGTTATCGTACATATTTTCGGGGATGTCCGTACGCCGCAACCATCGTGTAGGCACCTTGGGTTTATTGTGTCGCGCCCATATTGTGATGGGGGTATTGGCTGCCATTGGCCTCATATTTTTTTGGACTCCCTCGATACGCGATGGATTTTCGATCTACATCGTTCCTTTGGTATTCAGCATCTTTTTCTATTTGCTGGGTCAGGCTAGTTTGTTTGTAGCCCAGCGCACGATTGATCCGAGTCGTGTTGTGCCGTTGTTGGGTTTGAAGCTTGTGATTTTGGCTTTATTGAACGTGTACATCGTTCCTCGGATTGCGTTTTTCGGGAAGCCTGGTGACGTTTATGGTATTTGGCAGTGGTGCGGGATTGGGATGACATTATTGTCGGCGGCGTTGTTGAACAAAGCCGGTCGTAAGATTCCTTTATCTGGATTCATGTGGGTATTAGGCGCCTGCACCGGGTATGCTTTGTCCGATACGTTCATCGAGGTATTGGTCCGTCGTTTGCGCGAGCTTGGCGAAGCGACTGGCGAGGTGGGCTTGATGGGTACTACTCGTCCTGCGATTGTGGCTGCGTTTTTGTCTTATGTCCTATGCGGCTTGGTTTGCTTGTGCCTGGTAGGCTTTTTCCGTATCCCCAAGGACATGAAGGCGATTCGCGTATGGGGATGGATTTCCCCGTTTGCGGTTTGTTGGCTGATTGCGATGCTGTTTTTGTTCACCTGCTTTGGTCGCGTCGGGACCGTGAACGGCAACATCATTCAGAGCAGTCGCGGGATCATCGCCATTTTGCTTGGCGCGTTGCTGGCGAAATTGGGTTTTACGGAATTGGAGGAGAAGGTGGACTGGCAGGTGTTTGTCCGTCGATTGATTGCCGGCGCCTTGATGATCGGCGCCATAGCCGCCTTCAACTACAAGTGACGTCAAGGAGGCTTGCCTACAATGATGTATTATGCGGATGAATCACGTGGAAAGAGGTTTGCCAAGGATCCTGCCGTAGTCGCATACCGTGGCAAGTACTGGATGTTCTATTCAGCTCCGCCATTTGGCGACGGACGTGAGGACGATGGCTGGAACATCGCCGTGGCGACCTCGACAGACCTGGACAACTGGACCAAGCTCGGAGACGTGAAAAAACCTTCCGAACTGGAACGAAAAGGCTTCTGCGCACCCGGGGCAATCGTCATCGACGATAAAATCCACCTCTTCTACCAAACATACGGTGGTTGGAGAAACGACGCCATCTGCCATGCAACCACGACTGACGGCATCAACCTAACCCCAAATCCGACAAACCCAATCTTCAGGCCTCATGGAGATTGGAATTGCGGAAGGGCGATCGACGCAGATGTCATTCCCTGGAACGACAGGCTCGTCATGGCCGTCGCAACACGCGACCCCGACATGAAAATCCAAAAGCTCGCAATCGCCGATGCGCCGCTTGACTCCGATTTCGCACGGGACAAGTGGACGCAATTGGTTGACAAGTCAATCTTGGAACCTGTTTTGCCTTGGGAGGGAGAATGCATCGAGGCGCCGGCTTTCATCAAGCATAATGGCAAGCTCTTTATGTTCTACGCAGGAGCCTACAACAACTGGCCGCAACAAATCGGATGCGCCGTGACAACAGATTGCGTGAATTGGACGCGAGTCTCGGACAGCCCAGTCCTGCCAAATGGCAAACCCGGGGAATGGAACTCATCGGAGTCAGGACATCCTTTCGCCTTCCAGGCCCCTGACGGATCACAACACCTCTTCTTCCAAGGAAACAACGATAAAGGCAAGTCCTGGTTCATCTCGAGAAAGTCAATCCGATGGAACGGGGATGTCCCTTATTTCGTCTAGGCGATGGCATTAAGCTGAAATAGCAGCCAAAGCCATCCTGTTGCGCCTTTACAAGGCGCCCGCATGGGGGCAGCCTATCCCCGGGCTGAAGCCCGGGGTTAAGCATGGTCAGGCGCCTACGGCGCTAGGTCCCCCCGGAGTTTTGCCAAACTCCAGGCGCCTTGTAAAGGCACTACAATCATAAGGCATCAACTGCTTTTTCAAACTAAAATAAATCGCTGTTTTTTCCGTTTAATTGCTTGACAGGCAGTCTTGACGCAATATGTTTAAACATTTGTTTGGAACTGACTGGTCAGTTCTGTTAGTTTTTTTCTTTGTTTTTCATTTTTGCGCCTGGGGTAGGTTTTGTCAGGTCAGGTTACACGTCATCAAGAAAGTCCCCGTTATGCCGAGAAGCGTCGCAAGATCCTATTGGCAGGCGAGGAGTTGTTTTCGTCCCATCGTTATGACGAGATTACGATGGAGGCGATAGCGTTGCGTGCCGGTGTAGGGAAGGGCACGTTGTACCGTTATTTTCCGAGCAAGGAAGCGTTGTTGCACTCAATCTTACAGAGTGGCCATGATGATCTTGTCGCTTCGATCAAGTCCGTATCCGAGGGACCAGGTAGTTTTGTGGAGAAGCTGGAGTTGGTCAGTCGTCGGATCGTCGAGTCCCATGAGCGTCGTCATCCCTTGTTTCATATGACGATGGGTTTAAGCCGTCGCGTGTCTTCTCGTTCGGGCAGTGGTAAGGCGTCGAATCGTCGAGCCGAGTTTCAGCGTAACATTGATTCGATGCTGTCCGCATTGTCTTCGATTTTTGCGTCTGGGTTATCCGAGGGTGTTTTGCGCGAAGGCTACAGCGCTCGTGCCTTGTCGATGTGCTTTATGGATTTAATGCACGGCTGGAGTCGTTCTCGTTGTGTATTGGGCGAAGATGGTTTGAGTTTGTCTAATGTCGTCGGTTTGTTTTGCCGTGGTGTGATGCGTTGATTCAATCGGTTAACATATAAGGTTTTATGCTTTATGAAGTATCGGAAGTTCTTGTCCTTTTTGCTGTTATTGGGTTTGGTTGGCTGTCGCAGCAGCCGCGAATGGCGCGACGAGGCTGACGATCGTGCGTCGTCGTTGATATCGTCCGCCCAGTCCGAGGTGATCGGTAAGACGGAGCCTATCGAGGTTGAGAGTGCTTCCGACACGTTGCGTCGCCGTCTTTTGCTGGATCAATCGTTGCCTTCGAATTCTCCTGCATCCAAGGGTGTGCGTGATTTGGCTTCGACGGAACGTTGGAGTGGCACTGACCATTTGAAGGCGGGCAGTGAGTACACGGCTCGTTGGGACACGAAGACGACGGTTCGTCCCACGTTGCTGGAAGCAATTGAGATTGCCGCGAAGAACAACCGTGATTTCCAGTCCCAGAAGGAGCAGTTGTTCCAGGTTGCCTTGGCGTTGGACCTTGAGGCAAAGGAGTTCAGGACGACTTTCAGGGGGATGATGAGCGGTGCGATACAAAGCGGCCATGACGGAAATAGGCGGAATACCGGTGGAGTTTTGAGTCCAGATGCGAGTTTTTCCCAGAAGTTCAAGAATGGCGTTGAGTTGACCAGCAGCCTTTCTGTTGATTTGGCCAAGATGCTGACTGGCGATCGCGGATCGAGTTTTGGAATTGTCTATGACGGAAGCATTGCAATTCCCCTGTTGCGCGGCTCGGGCGAGTTTGTGGTGACGGAGCCTTTGACGCAGGCGCAACGCAATTTGGTGTATCAGGTTCGCGAGTTTGAGCAGTACAAGCGTCGCTTCGTGGTTCAGATTGCGAATGCGTACTTGAATGTCTTGCGTTCTGCCCAGACGGTGAAGAATCAGGAGGAGAGCTACAAGCGAATTGTCACGACGACCCGTCGTTCCCGTCGCATGGCTGACGCTGGCTTGATGACTGAGTACCAGTTTGACCAGGCGATTCAGACGGAATTGAATGCACGCGAGAACTGGGTGAGTTCCCAGCAGAGCTATACTGAAAACCAGGAGTCGTTCAGGGTGTTGCTGGGCTTGCCGCCGGATGCCGACATCGTGCCTCGTAGCGAGGAACTTGACGCGTTGCTGACGACGTTGATGGGCTTGAGCGAAGGCGTCGTGATGGCCGATTATTCCGGCAAGATTCCTGCGGCGGATGCGGAAGTGGAATTGAAGGCTCCCGATCGGAGCAAGGCGGGGCCCAATGAAATCGATCCCGGCAAGGCCCTGGAACTGGCGTTTGCCAACAGGCCTGATTTCCGCAATACGCTGGAGAGGGTCGAGGATGCCCAGCGTGCGGTGTTGATTGCGGAGGACGGTCTTCGTGGGGAAGTGACCTTGGGCGGCAGCGCCTCGATCGGCGAAGGTCGCGGCGCGATGAGCGGCAACCAGCCTGATGGATCGTTCCGTGCGACTCGTGGTTCCTACGGCGGTCTCCTGAGAGTCGATCTGCCAATTGAGCGGACCAGCGAGCGCAATCGTTATCGCAACAGTTTGATTTCGTTGGAGAAGGCGGTGCGTTCGTACCAGGCTGCCGAGGATCAGATCAAGCAGGACGTCTACGGCAAGTTGCGCGATCTGCGTGAGAACCGCGAGCGTCTCGTCATCCAGATCCAGGCTGTGAAGCTGGCTGAACGTCGAGTGCGCAGTACGGATATGCTGTTGCAGGCAGGGCGTGCGGAATTGCGTGACGTTCTGGAAGCCCAAAGTGCGTTGACCTCTGCCCAGAATGCCCTTTATTCTGCAACGGTATCGTACCGGATCAACGAGTTGGAATTGCAGCGTGACCTTGGGGTTCTTAGCGTATCGGAAAGCGGTTTGTGGCAGGAAGTGGATTTGACGGCTTACAAGTAAACAAGTCAACAAGGCAACAAGGCATCAACATAGGCAAGCAGGAACACATCATGAAATTTCTAAAGAAACTGGTCAAGGTAGTCCTCTCATTGGCGATTTTGGGTCTCGTTGGCTATGGGGGGTACAAGTGGTACAAGAAGCGCCAATTTGAAAGGTCTCAGGCCGAGAGGACGATGGTGTATGCGACGGTCGAAGAGGGCCCCCTGATCATCAATTTGCTGGAGTCAGGATCGGTGAAGCCCCGCGAGCAGATTACGATCAAGAGCCAGGTGGAAGGCCGAGTCTCGATCCTCTACATCAGGCCTGAAGGCGAACGGGTCAAGAAAGGCGATCTCCTGGTGGAACTCGATGCGTCAACGATGACAGACAACAAGCTGAACCAGGATATCACCGTCCAAAATGCCAAGTCAGCCTACGTCCAGTCGGAAGAAAACCTGGAAGTGGTCAAGAATCAGGCACAGGCGGATATCGAAAAGGCAGAATTGAACCTGAGATTCGCAGAAGAGGATCTCACCAAGTACAAGGACGGGGAATACCCGAAGATCCTCAACGAGGCGCAAAGCAGAGTGACGCTCTCCGAAGAAGAACTCAAAAGAGCGCAGGACAAACTCGAATGGTCGCAAAAGCTCTTCGATGAAAAATACCTCTCCGAAAGCGAATTCCTTTCGGACAAGCTGAGCTGCAGGCGGCATGAACTCGACCTGAAATCTGCGAAAAACTCACTGGATCTGCTGGAAAGATATACGTACAAGCGTCAGATTGCACAGTTGGAAAGCGATGTGTCGCAGAACAAGATGGCATTGGAGCGTACCCGTCGCAGTTGCCGTGCCAACGTGGTTCAGGCCGAAGCGCAGTTGAGGGCGAGGGAATTGGAGCTCAATCGCCAGGAAAGCCGTTTGTTGAAGTTGATTGAGCAGATTGAGAAGTGCAAGATTCTGGCTCCTGCTGACGGCTTGGTGATCTACTCCACCAGTTCTCAGGGCTCGTTCCGTCGAATGAATGCTGAGCCTTTGGCTGAAGGTCAGGAAGTCTATGAGCGTCAGGAACTGATCTACCTGCCCGTTGGCGATGAATTCATCGGCGAAATCAAGGTTCATGAGACGAATCTGAAGAAGATTTATCCCGGCTTGCCCGTTCGTATCAGGATTGACGCTCTTCCAGGACAGATTTTCCAAGGCAAGATTGCGAAGATTGCTCCGTTGCCCGATGCCCAGAGCATGTGGATGAATCCGGATCTGAAGGTTTACAATACGCAGGTCGTGATTGAAGACGGTGCTGGGCTGAAGTCGGGAATGAACTGCGAGGCTGAAATTATCGTGGAGCAGCACGAGAAGGCGATGTATGTTCCTGTCCAAAGCGTTGTGAAGATTAGTGGCCAGCCTGTTGTGTACGTGAAGACGCCGACTGGAGTTGAAAAACGCGAAATCAAGGTCGGACTTGACAACAATCGCATGATTCATGTCATCGAAGGGCTGAAGGTTGGCGAGGAAGTGCAAATGACGCCTCCTTTGGACTCGGCGGTTTCGGTAAGGCTGACCGATGAAATCCTCGATGTGAATATTCCCGATCGTCCACAGGGCGAAGCCAATGGCGGCGTGCAACGTCGTCGTCCACAGGGCAATTGGAGGCAGCAAGGCGGTGGAATGCCGCCTGGACAAGGCGGTGGAATGCCGTCTGGACAAGACGGCATGCCACAGGGTGGGATGCGTCGTCCGGAAGGTCAGGGTGGGACGCGTCCAGAAGGTCAAGGTCGTCCTCGCGGCATGCGTCCGGAAGGTCAGGGCGGCATGCGTCCGCAGCGTCCTCAAGGCGAGGGTGGAGCGCCTGGTGGTCCGCAAAGGCCGCCACAACAACAACCAGCCGGTAATTGAGCACGAAACGGAATTAGGAGCGACAATGACGGATAGGCAAGAACAATCAGGCGGGGCGGACTATGCGGTTCGTTTCGAAAACCTGCAGAAAATCTACAAGATGGGAAACAACGAGGTCAGGGCGCTGGATGGCGTGACGGCGACTTTTGAAAAAGGCAGCTTCTGGGCGATTATGGGACCTAGCGGATCCGGAAAAAGCACGATGCTCAACCTCCTTGGTTGCCTGGATCGACCAACGGCCGGAAAGTACTATTTGGATGGACGAGATGTGAGCAAGCTCGATGACAACGACCTAAGCGACATCCGGCTCAAGTACTTGGGATTCATCTTCCAAAGCTTTAACTTGATTCCGCAGTTGACGGTCGAGGAGAACATCGCATTGCCCTTGTATTACCTCGGTTGGTCGACATCTGAAAGGACAAGTCGAGCCCAGGAATTGGCTGCATTGGTTGGGTTGGAACAGCGCTTGAAGCACAGGCCCACGGAGTTGTCGGGCGGTCAGCAGCAGCGTGTTGCCATCGCCCGGGCATTGTCCAACGATCCTGTATTCCTGCTTGCCGACGAACCGACCGGCAACCTGGATTCCGTCAACAGCTTGGAAATCATCGAACTGCTTACGAAATTGAATCGCGAAGGGAAAACCATCATTATGGTGACTCACGAACCCCATATTGCTGCGCATGCGTCAAAGCGGCTTTACATGATGGACGGGAAAATCCAAAAGGTGGAGGGCTGAGCAATGATGACGCCAGGCAGATTTTTCCGTGACGTCCAGTTAGGCGTAAAGAACTTGCTTTTGCACAAGTTGCGCTCGTTTTTGACGATGCTGGGCTTGGTTTTCGGAGTTGGCAGCGTGATTGCGATGCTTGCCGTTGGCGAAGGTGCCAGCGAGGTCGCATTGGAGCAGATCCGCAAGCTCGGCAGTCGTAACATTATCGTGACGGCCCAAAAGCCCGCCGAGGAACAGGGGGCTTCGAATGTGCGTTCGTTCATCAGCATCTACGGATTGCTCTATCAGGACGAACTGCGTCTGCAAGGGACGATTCCCACCGTCAAGCGGATCGTACCCGTCAAGATCATCCAAAAGGAAGGTCGCCTGAAAAATCGTAGCCTGGAGATGCGCGTCGTCGGAACCAATGAACATTGGTTTGACTTGGTCCAGCGTCCTGTCATTGCCGGTCGTGTATTGACGAAACTTGACATTGACGAGAAAAGCAGCGTTGCCGTGCTGACTGAACATGGAGCGAGGCGGCTGTTGGCGTCAGAAGGCGTCATTGGCGAAACGCTCAGGCTGGGATCGAACTACTACGAGGTCGTGGGGATCGTACAAAGCGAGAGCGCCACCGAAGGTGCCATGCAGACGCCCGACCAGATGACTGACGCCTACATCCCTCTCACGGCTGCACGCGAACATATCGGTGATTATTTCACGCAGAGCAAGTCAGGAACCCGGGTACGTGAACTTGTGGAGTTGCACCAACTGATCATAGAGGTTGACAGCGAAGAGAATGTGGAGGCCACTGCAGGCGCCATCGAGCGCATGCTGACTACTTTCCACAAGAAGAAGGACTACAGCATTAATGTTCCGTTGACGCTGTTGCGCCAGGCGGAGGCCACAAAGCGCACGTTCAATATCGTGCTTGGTGCGATTGCGGGGATCAGTCTTCTCGTTGGTGGCATTGGGATTATGAACATCATGCTTGCCAGCGTGACTGAGCGTACCCGGGAAATTGGGATTCGCCGTGCGATTGGGGCAAAGCAGCGTCAAATCATCGCCCAGTTCCTTATCGAGACTGTTGTTTTGTCTTTCACTGGCGGCTTGTTTGGGATTGGTCTTGGGTTGTTTATCCCCTGGGTGATTGAGAAGGCGGTTGGCATGCCGACGATTGTTCGCATGTCCAGCCTGGTTCTGTCACTTGGCATCAGCGTCACGGTAGGTATCGTTTTCGGTATCTATCCCGCGATGCGCGCGGCAGCCTTGGATCCGATCGAGGCGTTGCGCCATGAGTGACAGATTGGTCAGCCTTTGACCGCCCCGGCTGTAAGTCCCCTGATGATGTGTTTTTGTGCAATTCCATAGACAATCATCAGGGGGACGACGACGATGGCAAGCGCGGCGCAGGTTTCGGCGATGTACATTCCCCGTTCGCCCTTGAAGTCGTTGAGCGCGATGGGGAGTGTTGAGTTATCGGGACCGAGCAGGGTCAATGCGAATGCGAATTCGTTCCACATCGTCAGGAAATTGAAGATGACTATGGTTGCGATCGACGGCCTTGCCAGCGGGAGCGCGACATGGGCGAAGACTTGCCAAGTGGAGCAACCGTCGATTCGGGCGGCATCCAGCAATTCGGTGGGAACTGCCTGGAACGCACTTCTGAGAATGAGGATCGAGACAGGCAAGGCGAAGCCGACGTAGGGACCTACAAGAGCCCATAAGGATTCCTTCAAGCCCAAAAAGTCAGGTCCCAGCAATAAGTTCAACGGAATCAAAGTGACGTGAACGGGAAGCATCATCCCTGCGAGGATGATCACGAACAAGGTGTTCCTGCCGCGAAATTCGCACAAGGCAAAGGCAAAGGCGGCCAGGGACGACAACGCCACCGTCAATGCCACGCTTCCGATGCAAACAAGCAGGCTGTTCACGTAGGCATTGGCAAAACCCTTGCCGGATAGGGCTTCCTGAACGGATGGATGGCACTTGGAGAAGACTACGGTGGATGTCAGGATTGCGACTGCGATACAAGTCGAAATCCGGAATCGTCCTTGGACAATGTGAAGCAAAACCAGCACAGCAAGGCCGGCCAGGCAAAGGGCGACCAAAATGAGAAGGGCGTTGAGCCATGGATCCTCGAAGCCGCCGCTGGCAAAGACCTTCGAGATGTTGCGGGTAACCCAGTGCTTCGGGAAGGCAAAGGGAGACGCCTGAGCGTCGGCTTCCAGTCGAAATGCGGTGACGCACATCCACACCAGCGGGTAGGCGCTACAGAGAAGCCCGAAAAACAAGATGAGATGCCTGAGATACTTCATCCTAAAAAAAGTAGTTTAAACTTGGTTTTGTTCCTAATTGATTGATTTTCAAGTGGTTATAAGTTTTATTCCGTTCGCCATGCTGGTGAGTTGAAATGCGCCAGTCTTCCGTAGCGCCTTTACAAGGCGCCCGACATGGGGGGCATCCTATCCCCAGGCTTTTAGCCTGGGGCGGGAAACCCACCCGAAGACCGTGCCTTGTAAAGGCACTACAATCTTAAGGTGTCAACTGCTTTTTTTAAGTTCATTGTCTTTTGCGTTTCGACCATTGGATTGGAACGACGACCACGATGGCGACGAGCAAGAGCATGATAGCTGCAGCGGAACCGTATCCGAACCTGCCTTGCCCCTGGTCGAAGGCGAGCCTGTAGATGTAGGTCGCCATCACCTCGCGGTCGGTTTCCGGCAAGCCCGCCGCCATCAGGTAGATAAGGTCGAAGTACTTGAGCGACCCGATGATGGAGAGCGTTGCGGAGACGGCGATGGTTGGCTTGATGCCGGGGATGACAATATGCCTACAGACTTGGAGTTCTGAAGCCCCGTCCAGCCTTGCGGCTTCGTAGAGTTCCTCGGGGATTGCTGCGATGCCCGCCATGAAGAGCACCATGTGGAAGCCCGTGTATTGCCAGCAAATGGTCACGAAGATCCAGAACATGGACGGGCTTGGCAACCATGGGGAAGAGGATGGCTGGGCAAGCCAGGCATAGGCGAAGGGCTTGCCCAGGATTTTCGAGACTAGCGTGCTTGCCAGGCCGCCTTCCGGCAGGTAGATGTACTGCCAAAGGATGGCGATGGCAACTGTCGGCATCACCATTGGCGCGAAGAACGACATTCTGAACAGTGGCTTGAAGAGAGTCTTGTAGCTCAGCAACATTGCCACTGCTGCCGCCAAGGGGAGTTGCAGGAGCAACGAGGCCACCAGCAGGAGGATGTTGTTGTACAATGCCCTCCAGAAGACATGGTCGCCAAGCAGCTGTGCGTAGTTGCGAAGTCCTACGAAGACAGAAGTCGGCGTGTCGCCCCAGGAGAATAGGCTCATACGCAAGGAGCCTGCGATCGGAACCAGCACGAAGAGACCATACACCGCCAGTGCAGGCAATAAAAATGCATACGGTGTGGCGGGATGGCTCTTCATGGTTCAATCGGATGGGATCAGATGACTTCGATGTCTATGGGCTGGCCGCCGAGGGAAGCAGACTTCGCCGCCGCCAATGCCGCCGCTACCGTGCGGGCACCCTCGTAGACCGAGGTCGCCACTGGCTTGTCATTGACGATGCAATCCAGGAAATCGTTGATTTCGGCGGATACGTTGTGGTTGGCGATGTTTACTGGCAACGTTGCGAAATCCAGTTTGCCTGACATGAATTTCTTGGAGCAGATCTTGATGTCTGGGCTGGTATTGTCGCAAATGATCGTTCCTTCCGTGCCATAGAAGCATGATCTCATCGTGTAGGGCCTGATGCATCCGATCGAGACCATCACCTTTCCGATGATGTCGCGGTCGAACTTGTAGATTGCGACTGTGCAGTCGTTGACCGGCCAGTCCTTGAGGCACTTGTGGTTTGCGAATGCGGAGACTTGCCTGGTTTCGCCGACGATCCACCTGAGCAGGTCGACTGCGTGGCATCCGCCGCCGATGAACGGTTCGCGGCGTGGGTCGATGCGCCAATTTCCGACTCCTTTTGCTCGGTCGTAGTTGTGCGCGTACTCGCTTTCGGCGAAGTAGAGTTCTCCAATGGCTCCATCGTCAATCAGGCGCTTGGCCAGGATGAAGCCAGGGGCGTAGCGGCAAACCTGGCCGATCATGAACTTTCCCTTTGAGGTTTTGGTTGCCTCGATGATTTGCTTTGCCTCTTCCAGGTCGAGTGTCAGGGGCTTTTCGCACATGACATGCTTGTTTGCCTTGAGTGCTGCGATGCATTGTTCGGCATGGAAGAAATCCGGCGATGCGACGGAAACGATGTCGATTTCCGGATCATTGATGATATCGGTGTAGTTAGTTGTGGCAATTCTTGGATTGTATTCAGCTTTTCTGGCCTTGAGGATATCTTCATCGGGGTCGCAGATTGCCGCGAGTTCGCAGTATGGGTTGCTTCTGTAGCCGATGCAATGGGCGTTTCCCATTCGCAATCCGATGACGCCTGCCTGGTACTTGTTGTTCTTCATTGTGCAATGTCCCTGGTTGATGGTTGTTTTCTTAGGAAATCATCGCCTTTTAAGGCGGAAAGCCTGAAGTTGCTCCTGTTGTCTTCCTAGTAGGTTCCATACGGCGAATGCCACATGGCTGGCCTCGGCGGCGGCTTTATCCGGGACAAGGAATTGCCTTGAGAAGACCATGGTCTTTCCTGGCTCCAGATTGCCGAAGTAGAACATCTTGCCGTCCAGCCAGCCTTCGCGGGAGAATGTCCTGACCATCAATGTCCCGATGGTTCTGTTCCCCTTGTTGGTCGCCGTAACGGTCGCGGTGAAGATTGTCCTGGGTTGTACTTCCTCTGGCAAATCGATCTTCAACTCAAGTCCTTCTTTGCCGATGCTTCGCAGCTGCGTGAAATCAAGCCCGAAAGCCTCTAGGATGTCAACCGTCGGTGTCTCGTTCGGCGTTGGCTTGACTGTACGTGCCTGGTTTGATCTCTTCAGCAGCTCGCGTGACAAAAATATTTCCTTTTCGCCTAGCTTTTCGTGCTTCAGCGACAATTTTCCGGAGTTCACTGACAAGTCGTCCATGAACTCGAGGATTATTTGTTTCTTGTCCAGGCACTTGCCCTCATTGTCGGTCTTAACGGTAAAGACTCCGTTTATGGAAAAGGTTTCATTTGGCAAGGGCTTTCCGTCGATGATCTCGACCCTTTCGCTTCGTTCTCCAGGCATGAACTCGCCGGGAATCACCTTGATCTCGTTCTTCTCGCGGAAAACAGGACCCGTTTCAGCCGCTGAGTGAGGTGTTTCGATAATCGTCTCATACATCTTGACCTCGTGGATCGTGCGTATCGTCTGACCCTTGAACGTCAAGACGGGAATGGAACCCGTGGTTGAACAGGATAGTTCAACACTGAACGAATCCTTGTCAACCGTCTTCTCTATGTCCGTGCGCACATACCTGCCCCGGCGCTTCAGCTTGTTGTCGGCAATAGACGTCGAAACAACCAGTGCGATGATTGCGACGACCAGAGTGTACAATCTTCTGTATGCTTTTGAAGTCATCTGCTTTGTCTCCAATAAAGTTGTGGAATCGTCAAGGCTCGTTGGCGACCTGCTGCGACAGGAGTTGCCATCTTCGTGCGATGCCCGTCATCGCAGGGGTTATCACCAGGAATCCCAGGGACTCGTAGTGTGCAATAGGCAACTCGCCGATGAATTGCTCGGAGGATAGGCGTTGCTTCGGATCCCAAATCTGTTGCAATTTCACGCCGAAGCGCTCGATGGCGCGAATTTGCCCGACGTCGTCCGTCTTCCACTCGGTGGAGGACCAAACCGCTTCGTTGGGAAACATGTTGAATTGCGCCAGGGACTCGAAAACCTTTTTTCCGGGAATCGTATAGACGGCTTGTTCGTACGTGGACAACCAGCTGCAGAAGGTAGACGCCTGATAATAGTCAACGTTTGCCACAGCGTACGGAGCGTTTGCCTCGGGAAGGTTCGGCTCCTGCTGGAGCTTCAGGGATTCCGAGGCGGCGATGAACAAGTCCTTCGAGATGCAGGTCGACGAAACGTAGAACGCATTAGGCATCGTGCCGACCAGGTTCATCTTGATGCCTGCACGGCTCGTGTACGATGGTGGCGGCGGCAGGGCGCCGATGGAGTTCTGGACATTGCGTGAGGCGAGCCTGATTTGCTGGATCATCAACTGCTGCTGCTCCGCGAAGCTTTTCAGGTTTTGGCGGCATTCATGCAATCGCGCTTCCTCCTGGGGAGTCAGCTTGGTATCAAGCAGCGAAGTCCTGATGTCTTCCGCGATATCCGCCTGGCGCGAGGAGGCGTCCTTGAGGTCATCCATAAGCTTCCCGAAACGCTTCTGGATCCGCAGGTATTCGATGATCCTTTGCTCCATGTTCTGCAAGGCAGGGATGGTTTTCAGCATGGTGGCAATGTCGCTCAATTCCCGGTCTCTTCGGTTTTTTGCGTCCAGTTCCTCCAGTGTCCTTGTCCGGATGGATTTAGGCGCTACGACTGCGGGCGCTTCAGCGTTGCCTTTTTCATTTTCGCTCTTGATGTCTTGGGCGTGGCACATGCCTATTACCAGCAGGCAGATCAAGACAAGCCTTCGGCTTTTGGGTGACAACATATATCGTTCCTCCTAGATTTGGGTTACAACCAAGATGGTTAAGTTTTAACTATAGATAAGAAACGGTAAAAATTCAACTTGACCAATGCCTTTCTTTCAATGCTTTTCACGAAAAAACCTCGGTCAAGTTGATTTTTCGGCTTCTTGAGCCATATTATAATCCGCTGTTTCAAAGCGACCCGGTAGCTCACCCGGATAGAGCAACTGCCTTCTAAGCAGTAGGTAGCGCGTTCGAGCCGCGCCCGGGTTGCCAAATTTAAAAGCCTCGCAATCAATGGGTTGCGAGGCTTTACTTTTGGGTGCGCAAAAAGTGTTCGTCTAACTTTCAGCTAACTTTTGTGCTTTGAACCTTAAAAAGTAAATGCCGAACTCAGGCGGCATGTCACATACATTTTGAGTACGAAAGTGTGAAAATTTCGCTTTGGTTTCGGGATGGTTTTCCAGTGGAAAAGGTCAAGCTCCGAAGCCTTCATGGTCATAAAACCCGACGTCACGTCCCATAGTCCCAGTCCCATGTCCCAGTCCCATGGGTCGCATTCGTCCCATGTGTCCCATAGGTCTCAGTCCCATGATCTCCAATGCCGAACTCGGGAGGCATGTCACATACATTTTGAGTACGAAAGTGTGAAAATTTCGCTTTGGTTTCGGGGTAGTTTTCCAGAAGAAAGCCAATGCCTTAGGTCCGACCCGTCTGACCCGTCCGACCCCGTCCGACCCGTCCGACCCGTCCGACCCGTCCGAACTTGTCTGGACTGGTCAGGCTTATCCGCTCTCTACAGATCAAAACGGCTTTTAAGTACGGGCACCCCGGGTGCTCGTACCTGCGATGACACACAGTCAAGATGCCTAAAATAAAAAGTAATTTTATGAGATAAGTAACAGATAAGTACAGTTTTTTTCGTACCTGAATCAGGGTGTCGAAGGCTAGGGCAAGGAAGGTGATGACGGACGGCGAGACGGCGACGGAAAAGCCCGAAAAACTGTACTTATCTGTACTTAACTTTTGCAAGTCGTTGAAAATGAAGTTGATAAGTAGTGAAAATGGGCGTTTCCCGCCTATATGGGGACCCATTCCTCCCAGCTGAGAATTTTGCCCGGCCCCCCGGCATGTAATCTTCCCGCATGGTCATTTAGCCTCTTCGCCTGTTTTTTTTCATTTTCAGGTTCCGGGACGTAAGAGCCGACGACAAATGGAAAGACACGAGCAATGAAAACAGCGCCAAAGCCGAAAAAGGCGAACAGAAGGCTCATCTGGGCGCTTTGCCGTTGCGCCAGTGGTTTAGCGGTCGCTTGCCGAAACAAGCCCTAGGCGGCTTCCGTTGCGTTTTTCTGCGTGCATCCCTGTTTGCTGTTGTGCGAAGGCGAAGCGACAAAGATGAGCAACCAATAATCAATGATTTCCTGTCTCTTTGCACGCATGCGGGCTTAGCGTTCGGATTTATAGCAAATTAAAAATAGCAATGGTTTTTTAGTGCCTTTCTGTCCCTAAAAAAGCAAATCTATGCAATTGGTATAGCCATAGATAAGTTCTACCCAAAAAGCTGGTAGAAGATTTCAACGGGCGACGGCAAATAGCCTGGGGTCTTGGGAAAGGCTTTGGTTGAAGTCGTCATCGACGAAACCTGCTACATTGCATCGTCATCAAGAACTCTTTACCGATTTCCCTTTACGCGGTTGTGAGTCTTGCATAACATCTGACAATTCTCGATATTTGTCTCGCCACCTTTGCTCCATGCAGTTACATGATCCGCATCCATTTCTGCAAGTTTCCAGATTCTTTTCTTGTTGGCATCGTGTCCAACAGCGCAAAGTGGGCAATTTGACTTATCTTTGGCTTGCTTGGTTTGGATTGCATACACCTTTTTCTTTGTGGCCTCATCAAATACACGAATATCCAGCAGTTTTGTATCTGTCGACCCTCCAAGAATGTATTCAAAGATTCCTTTCTTGCTCTTGACATACGGATCTTCTAGGAGCTTCTGCACATCAACAGAAACCTTGGTGGGATTGTATGCCGTATTGCGATACTTTTCGTACAATCGGCCCCATTCGAGTCCGCGCATCTCCCTCTCGACATCTGTAAATACGGCCGACACCCAATCAAGCACGCTGTTAAAGTATTTTTTGAGTTCATTTATATTCGTGTCGTTGCGATGAAGGCTCATGTAAGCGTCGATATTCCCCTTGCTCACCCAATTAAGTGCGCATTCCAGGAAATCCTGGCGGTTGACGCTGCCATTTATATATGCGCTCCATTTCTGGATATTGGCGTTTTGGCTATTGCTGAATTCTTCTTTGGCGAGCGTTACAAAATTTCCGGAATACGAGGCATTACGCATTTCCTGACGATTCAGCTCTATTCCGGCAATGTTGATTGTCTTAAACCAGTCTATGATTTCAGTTTCCGTGCCTTCGCATTCGTAAATAAGCAGTTTCGTATTCAAAATCTTGGTCTTTTTGTCTTCTGCCATTCCTCTAAAATACTGTATCTGGCCATCTTCGCCTTTAAAAGCAAATTTATTATTTACAAAACGCCCAAAACTGGTAATGCGTTGCTGTCCATCCAATACCTCCAGCTTACCGTCAGAAACCTTGTTAAAGTAAATCAGGCCAATGGGATACCCCTTTAACAGGGAATCAATGACGGCCATTTCTTTTTTGCCGCCGTCTGAAGCATAAATATAATTGCGCTGGTATTTCGGCTGAATTGTGAGTTTGCCTGAAAGTCCAAAGAGACCTTTACCCTCAAGTTCATTGTAGACAAACCCATCGCAGACGTCTTTGATAGTAATGTCAGTAACTAAAGTAGTTTTCATTCTAAGTTATCCCAATATTGAAACATGGCGTATAAAAAGACGCTTATAAACTCGTCTTGAGTTAACTAACGCTTGACTGACACCGCTACTTTCATTCCAAAGCCCGTTTGAAAATCCTCTGTCTTCGCTTTCTGTAGCACCAACAATCTCAAACTGTTCAGGACAGTATTTATCCAAAAAACTAATCGGGACACCCATTACGCCGTCATAATCACTCGGAATCGCATCCGTAAAAGGTATTTCAATGGCATCGTAATTGTCGTATTTATCGTATGCCTCTTTACCCCTGATTTCCTTATGTCTGCTGTATTTCAAATTCTCAGCCATGGTCATCAGCGGAAGTGGTTGGTGACGTCTTCCATGATCAAGATTGGTGAACCAGCATGAGTTTCCAAGCCTAGTATAATTACCTTCATAGCCAAGACGAGCTGCTTTTTTTCTATCGCTATCTGCAATCTCCGTTCCATTTGGCACAGCAAAAACCATGTCGCTTCCGTTCCCTGTTGCACCAAGCCACATTTTGTTTTCTTGAATCTTTGGAAAAACTTCTTTATAGGTGATTGCGTTCATGTTGCCAATAATCAGGAACTGCTTATTGTAATCAAAATGTTGTTTTACATATTCCCGAAACAAGCTGAATGGCGGGTTTGTCACCACGACATCCGCTTGCTTCAGCAATGCGATACACTCATCGCTTCGAAAATCGCCATTGCCTTTCAACGGCATCCATTCGTTTTGCTTGTTAGCCTTCAACTGCATAGCGATATCCTTCAGGTTGAACTCGCCGTCTTCGTCCATGTCATATATTTGATTGATAATAAATATATTGGCAGAGGCTTTGGGGCGTCCTTTGGGCTTTTCGAAATTATCAAAGTCAAACAATTCCAGTTGTGTATTGGCTATATATGATGGATCGAAGCTGGTCGTGATAAGCTGTTTCAAGCCGAGTCTATTGAAATTGAGCGCAAAGTACCGGAAGAAATTGCTTTCAAACGGATCATCGCAATTGCAATACACCACTTTGCCGCGAAAAACGTCGGGATTGAATTCTAAATAGGCTTCTATCTCTTTCTGAATATCGTCATATTGGGTATAAAACTCATCGTTTTTTGCTCTCTTGGCTCTTGTAAGATTCCTGTTTCCCATATCCATCCTACTATCTTGTTATCATTATTCGGTCTCCATTGCCTGCTTATCGGATTAGAACACATTGCGCTTTGGACCACACAATCGCAATTCCGACAGGCAATGAAATTTCTCCGATAAATGTAACCCTTTATCCAAGTTTTTTCACTTTGCATCGGAAGTTGTACATGCATTTCTTCTAACTTTATTTGTTATCCTTCTTTTGCAGTAGCAATTTATTGAGATTGGAATGCGCCAAAGCGTCATTTTTGCTTTTTATCTCACCATTCGGTTCTGCCTATTGCGAAATCACCCGCCTGGAGCAGGTATGCTGCGCGAACAAGTGCATCGGGGAGCGAGAAGCGGAACTCCTTGCAATAGCCGTATTGGGTCAGTCCGACCATGGCTTGCCTCGTGGCTTCGTCTTTGTAGACCTGTTTTTTCTGTTGAGTGTCATTGAGAAGCTGGCATTTGCCGTTGTCTTGGAACATGGCGCACAACTCGCAGCGATTTCCCGCTGGAATTTTACCATCCCATTTTTCATCGGGTTGCATCGCCGCCGTCAACGCGGTGGGTTTGATTAGTTCGAGGGCGAGTTGAATGACTTCAAAACTGGATTCGTTCATTTTTCTTGATCCTTGCGGTCTTGCCGCGTCTGCTTGTTTCTATTTTACATGGCTAAAGTGGCACTTTTTTGCCCATTCCAGCATATATAAAAAGGCGAAAAACAATAAATCTAAAAAAAGCAGTTGACATCGTGACGCCCGTCAATTAGCTAAACAAGGTATGAGCACCCGGGTGCTTGCAATATATCTGATGGAGATTATCATAGTGCAGGTACTCGCAGAACATCACGCTTTTTGGGCATGAATAGCCTTGGAGAGGCGATGTCATGCTTAATCCTGGTGAAGCTGTACGGAACACAGCGGAACCTGGGGCGTCGCCACTTCCCCCCCAGGACCGGAGCCTCGGAGGGCGGCACTGTCATGGCGTCGATATGCGCCGCGGCGAATGAAGACACTTGAGCCAACGCCTTTGATTTTCTTTTAATCCGCAATGTCGGCGCCAGTTCATGTGTCGCCTTTCCAAGGCTTTGATTTCGTGGGGGATGCCTTTCCCCAGGTTTCGCTTCGCTTCACCTGAGGTTGCTTATGATGTCAGCTCTCCGAGCTTAATGCATTGCACTGGAAGAACTTATGCCTTGGCACAGGGAATCCGTGTCCCGTCCGTTTGGTTGCGGGCGGTCAGTTCGCGCCAAGACCTTGACCTTCCCATGGATCATCCATTGGGTTTTCTTCGGGATTTGTAATGCGATACATCTATTCTAGTTCGTCTCCGATGACGATGTGTGATCGTTGGAGCACGTTGCATGTGCGGATGTACTTTTCCTCCATGGGGATCCATCGTGTCCTGTAGACTTGCGCCTGCTGTTCTCCGTTTCGATTGAGGATTCGACGCATTTGTTCGCGTGGGTTGATGTTCGAGAAGACCCGGATGTCTGCGTAGTCGCCGAAGCGCGGATGGAAACTGTAGGCGCCTTCGACGATTCGCCAGGGCTTGGTGCCGATTTCGCGTTTTCCTTTGTAGTCCTGGATTTTGCAGTCGAATATCCTGTATTCAAAGGGAACAGGTTGCTTGATGTATTTGAGGACTTCTGTTTCGAATCGCTCGTAGTGGACGTTTCCTCCTGGTTCCGCCTGCCTTTCTGGAGTCCTTACGTCTGGAGGCAGGAAGAAGTCGTCCATTTGTATCAGTTCCGCATCGAGGATGTTTTGGAGCATTTTCGCCAAGGTGGTTTTGCCTGAGGCGCATCGTCCGTCAAAAGCAACGACCCTTACTGTGCCGTCGTTGAGCGTTGCGGCTTTTTCGAGGATTTTAAAGAGTGGGATGAATCTGGTGCTGGCGATTCGGTAGGCTGGTTTTTCGGCGTCCCGATAACCTTGCGAGTGATGGACGGCTTTGATTCCGCCTTTGCGATACTCGGTCAGGTAGTCTTCCCAGGCCTTTAGGGTGAAAGGCGCTTGGTTTTGGCGAACCATTTCGGTGGCGGTTGCGATCAAGTCCTCGAAGACCTGCTTGCCGTCGGGTACAACCTTTGTCGAGGCAATGAAGAGTCTCAGCAGCCAAGTCGAGGGGATGCCTTGTCGCTTCCATTCTGCGATGTTGACCCTACAGACGTCTGGCGAAATGATTTCGAACAATGGTGTTTGGGCAGGTTCGACCTGTTTGAATTCGTCTTCCAGGAATTGCTTTGCCCGGTTTTCGTCGGGGATGGCGTGTTCTGCTCCGAAGGCACCCTGGAAGCATAGTTTGACCAGGTCCTGAGGTTGCATCGACGGGTGCAGCTTGAGCTGTTCGCGGAGGCACCAGTTGAAATCCAGGCGTTTTCCTTGGTCCCATACTTCGGTGCGATCGCCGACGTACTGGATTCCGTAGCCGAAACTCAAGAGACTTAATGCAATGCTGAGGATGGTCAAATGCTTCATGGGTGCCTTCGGGTGTTTTAGAATGTTACGTGCATTCCTACATGGAACGTGCGTCCCGGAGCGGGATAGCCACGGTACTCCTCGTAGGTCGTGTTGAAAAGATTGTCGACTCCGCCAAAGACCCTGAGGTTTTTGGCGACTTGGTATGAAAGTCCGAGGTTTGAGACGAAGTAGTCGTTTAGGAGTCCGATGCCGCCATCGGTTTGGTTTGATGCATAGAGTCCTTCGACGAATTTAGCTTCGCATGTGAAGGTTAGTTTATTGACTTTGAGTTGTGCCATTGCCGCGACCATGTGTTGCGGGGTATCTTCTCTGTTGATGTGTCCTGTTCCACGCGGGTCTTGAACGTCGATCAGCGAATATGCGATGGCGAGGGTCAGTGGATCCCAAGGATTGGCTCGCGCTTCAAGTTCGATTCCTCGGATGAAGAAGGATTCGGTGTTGACATTGAGCCTCATTGGCGGCGGATTTGGATTGTTCAAGGTCCTGACCTGGTTTCTCATCCTTGAGTAGAACCCTGTTGCCGACAGCTGCAAGCGCTTGTCAAACAACGTCTGCGATACTCCCGCCTCGAAGTTCCAGAGCTTTTCGGGATTGAGCCTTTCGTTATGCGCCGGGAAGAGATACAGTTCGCTGAACCTGGGGAGCCTGAAGCCCTTCGAGACCTTAGCCTTGAAGGTTGTCGAGTCGGTTGCATGCCAGAGCAAACCAGCCTGTGGTATCCATTCAAACTCTTCTTTCCAGTCGTCCCAGTGCGCTCTCAAACCTGCAGTTGCAACGACGGGACCGATGGTGAGTTCGTTGTATGCGAAAGCCTCATGCATGTTTGTCGTGTAGGGTCCGAAGTCGTAGAATTGTCTCATTGCGACGATTCGGTCCGTGTAATCGTCCAAGGGCTTTGCCCATTGCCTTTGGTATTCATATCCAATGGTTATTGCGTCCGAGACGGCATCGCTTTCATAGACGACCTGTGTCAGTTTCGTCAAGACTCCGAAGGTGTAGTCTTTCGAGAGCCAGTAGTCATTGAACGTCGGCATGTTGAAGTCGTGCTTCCCGTAGTTTTGGTAGCAGGATATGACGAAGTCTGTCAGGTCGACCTTTGCGGAGAGCGATGCATCCCAGGACCATCTTCTGTACATCATTTCATCTGCATTTTGGGCCGGTCTCCAGGTAGGGCCTGGGTTTTCGGCATCGTCCTCGAAGAATTGGGATCTGAATTCGGCTCTCCATACTGGGTCGATCTGGTAGCCGAGCCGGATTGAACCGAAATCCGATTTGTATTCCGAGTTTGGGCGATGTCCTTCGGTTTGCTTGTGGTCTGCCGTGATGTAGTAGTCAAAGGCTCCGGATTTGCCTCCGTGCGACAGTTGCGAATGCCAAGTTCCGTTAGAGCCATAGGAACCGATGATTGAGGTTTCGTATCCCGGTTCAGTTCTTCTACGGGTGATGACATTGATCGTTCCGCCTAGTGAGTCCGAGCCGTAGAGGACGGATTCTGGTCCTCGCGCCAACTCGATTCTGTCGATGTTGGTCAGCGGGACTGTTTGTGTGACGATGCAGCCGAAGAGGGACATTTTTTCCGGGCGTCCGTCGATCAGCAGCTGTATTCGCCTGCAGTTGCTTCCCAGGCCTCTGATGTTGATGCCTTGACGTCCGAAGGTGCCTTCGTCGCTGATGTGGACTGCGGGATGGTACTTGAGGAGGTCTCCAACATAGACGGCGTCCGATCCCTCGATCTCTTCCCTTGGTATGACCGACACGGTTGCGGTCACGCCGGAGATGTTCTTGGGCGTTGGCGTTCCCGTGACGACCATCGGCTCCAATTCAATCGGCTTGCTTTCCTCTTCAACAACTGGCTTGTTTTCCTGCGCGATGGCAAGGCAGGAAAAGACTAGAATCCAGAGAAAAATCTTTCGTTTCATTTGGTTGACTCCTTAAGATTGTGGCACAAAAAAAGGCACGCAATTCCTTCTGGAAACCTTGTGCCTTCCTGGCAACAATTCAAGTTTTCGATCAAATACCAGTAACATTGATTCAGTGGCGTGGCACGCCACAGCAAGCCCTTCTGAGCTAGGCGTTGATCTTCTGATCCACGCCGATGATCCACCTCAAATGCCTGTGTGAAGCAACCTGAGCATAGATAGAAAATAACGCTGGTTTGGATTATATCAATTTTTCTGATAGAAAAAATGCTGAATGCTGAATGCTGAATGCTGAATGCTGAATGCTGAATGCTGAATGCTGAATGCTGAATGCTGAATGCTGAATGCTGAATTATGGAAAATGCGTTTGTGCGGTTTGGTGTTTATGGGGCATGTCACATTGTTTTTGAGTACGGAAGTGTGAAAAAAAGCGATGGAAATTTATCCGGGAAAACAGTAGCACAGGTTCCTTCGTCCAGGTTTATGTCTCGCCCTGTCAGGGCTCCAACTTCTTTTTCATGCCCACCCAGGGCGTCGCGATCCTGCGGACCGCTTGCCGTGGGCTTGATATGTCTTGCCCCGTTGGGGCTAATTTTCGCAAAACCAACACGGATGTCCGATTTGTTCGATTTGGTATTCATGGGGCATGTCACATTGTTTTTGAGTACAAAACTGGTGAAAAAACAAAGCTCAAGCCGCATGTGTTTGAGGCGTGTTTGGCGTCTCTGGGCATGCGGCTTGAGCTTTTGGTTAGACTGGTTTTACAACGGCTGTGCGGGTATTACCACTGTCCTGCGTTGGTGTCAGGCTTTTGATAGATATCGGTTAGGAGTTTCTTTTCGACGATGCCTCCAGTTGGGTCTTCTTCCGGCGGGCAGAGTTCCCATTTTGGCCCTGGGAAGACTGGGGTCTTGAAGGTGTTCTGCTTGATGTTTTTGCTCTTTTCCTGGAATTCCATGCAAGCCCTGATGCAGCCCTTGGCTCCGCAGAGGGCAAGATATCCCACATGGGAAGAAATCTGCTTGATGTAGGGGTAGGATTGATTGCCTGGGAATTCCGGGTTTGCGCGGTGCCAATTGGCAAGGCCCAGGTTGTGGGTAATCTTGTAGGCGAGTTCCTCTGACATCGTCGTCTTGGTAATGTCGAGGTTGAATCCCGGGAAGTATTTCTTGAGGAACGGGGAAACCTTGTAGTTGATCCCATGGTGGGTTGCTGTACAACGTCCCATGTTGACGTCGCCCCATGTGTACTCCTGTCCATCGATGTGGATCTTAATGACGGGACCATCCTTTGGCGGGATTGCGTTGCCGGGGCAATCCGGCACGCATCTCATGCAGCGCTTGCAGAGCGTCCTGGGCTTGATTAGCGGATCGGGCTCGAGCACGGCGTCGGTCAAGATGTTTCCGATACGCACACGTGGCCCGAATACGGGATGCAAGAAGACCTTTGACCAGCCGATTTCGCCGAGTCCGCAGGCCATTGCGGCGATACGGATGTTGAGGTTGACGTCCGGTGCTGGTCTTCCGGGGATTGGATTGGGGTTGTTTGGATATGTTTCTGGTACGCCTGGGTAAACCGGTACGGCTTCGAACCCGTGCTCCTCGATGAAGCGGGAGATTTCGTCAGTCAGGATCGGGCGGAACAGGGTGTTGAGCCGATTGTACGAGTAGTACGTGTAGTTCGACCAGTGCGTGCCTTCCGTGATGCCGCGATAGGAGCTTCTCGGTATGGGCTGGACAATGGAGATGACGGACTTGCAGTCCGGGAAGATGTTTTTCGGGTGCATTCTCTCCGGTGCTTCGCTGAAACGTTCGATGTTTGCGACGCCGACGACTTCGACACCGCCACCGCCCGCGCCCAGCTTTAGCGCCAAATCCTTGATCATCCTTGAAGTCAAGACTTTATTTGACATAATTACCTCTTTCTGGTTTGGAGCTTTGAACTAGTTGGCCTTCTCGCCGAAGATATCCTTGGACCACGGGGCCGTTTGACGGAACGGAAGATTGAACTTTTCCTTGGTGAGTCCCCTTTCCTCAAGCGCCGCGATGCAAGCGCGCCCGCATGCTGCCGCGATGCGTTCGACGGTATTGAAGCGTCCTTCGTTGGTCTGGATGGCGCCGTTCTTGCAGCGTGTGCACATCGTGTTGTTTCGGAATGGGATTGTGGAGGCGAATTTTTCGAATCCGACCTTGGCTTTGTCTGCCCTGGAGAAGGCTTCAAGCGGGCATGCGTCGATGCAAGCATTGCAGTTTTTGCAGAGGTAGGGTTCGAATGGCTTGTCGGGTTCGAGTTCGGCGTCGGTCAGCAGCATGGCGAATCGTTGCCTGGGACCGAATTCCGGAGTAAGGAAGAGGCCATTTTTTCCGATTTCGCCCAGTCCTGCTGCTTGTGCGAGGACCTTTGCATTGAGCATGACGTTAGGGGCTGCCTTTCCTGGCGCGACTGGTACGCCACAAGCATTTCCGTCAGGGGCGTCGTAGGCGAAGAGGGGGACTGCTTCGAATCCCCGCGCTTCCATCCAGATCGTGATGTCGTAGGTGGTTTTCGAGAGGAAGTTGTCTTCCATCGTCAAGAAGCCGTATTGCGAGAAGGAGTTTGCGAATTCTGCTCCTTGCTCGATGCCGCGAATCGTTCCGCGGGGAATACGTTTTCCGATGACGATGGCGCAGGTTGCCTGGGGGAAGATGGAGAGCGGGTTTTCCTGCAATGGAAGGTATGCGAGGTCCGCCGTTGAGACGATTCCGATCAAGTCGGCGCCGAATCGTTTTGCTGCTTGCTTCAGTTCTGCCGTGTTCATGGTCATTTGCCTCCGTCTTCGAGTGGTGTCACAGTGGGAACGCCGAAGAAGTCACGGGTCCAGACGGCGCGCTTGCGGAATGGCGAGGAGAATTTCTCCTGGATTTTGTCTTCCGTGGCTACGATGCAGGCGCGTCCGCAGGATGCCGCAAATCGGTCGAGGGGTGCGCAGGAGAGTGCGGATCCACCGGTTCTTCCGTTTGAACAGGCATTGCAGAGTTTGGTATCAATCGAATTGTCCGGCCTGTAGGCGTTGAGCGGGCATGCCTTGATGCAAGCATCGCATCCGTCGCAGAAATCCGGCGTGTCGATGGGATCGCCATCGAGGACTGCATCTGTAAGGATATAAGCGAAGCGCTGCCTGATCCCGTACTGCCTGGTGAGGAAGAATCCGCCTTTTCCGACGGCTCCCAGTCCTGCGAGGTTGGCCATTGTGTTGACATTGATCGAGACGTTTTCACCGGCTGGTGTGCCTCCTGACATTGGGACTGCTTCTGCTCCGGTGCTTTCGATTTCGTTGGTGATGGCGATGACAACCCTTGGCATGAATGTGAATTCCATCCAGCTCTGTCCGTACATGTTGTACGTCGAGCCGAAGTTGGTTCCTTCTTCGACGCCTCGGAATGCGCCGCGGAGGATTTTCCGTCCGAGCACGATGACGGATTGGCACTGCGGCATGATCGACAGCGGATTTTGGTTTGGCGGGAGATCTGCCCAGCGTTCCCGCGGGGCGATTCCGACCAAGTCGGCACCCAGCTGTTTTGCCAGGCTCTTGAGTTCGGTTGCGTTCATTTTCTGTTCCTTGGTTTGGGGTTTTACCGGGACGAAACTTAGAAAAAACACTTCATTACGACCATTGCTGGATATTTTGCGCTGTTTGGTTGAGTTTGTCGATGAACCCAGGGATTTTCGCGGTTGGGTATCGTCCGCTCGGGTAGTGGAGTCCCAGTGCTCCCCTGGGTTTTCCGTTTGCGAAGATGACGGGCACGGCGATTGCCCTGACCATTCCCTTGCTGATGCTGACATATCCGTCGCGCTTGATTTCGTCTAGCTGCCTTATCAGGTCTTGCTTTGAGTTTACGTCAGGCCACTTTTCTCCTGGCAGTCCATGTTTTCGCAGGAATGTCTTGAGTTCCGTGGGTGTGAGTTGGCTGAGGAGCGACCGTCCCGTTGCGGTTTGGTAGAAGTGGTCGTCAAGCCCCTCCTGGGCGGAGACCCTGAGCGATTGCTGGCTTTCCATGGCGACCAATGTTTTCCTATGGTCGTTTCGAAGGATGGAGAAGACGATCGTCTCGTTGACGAGGGCTGAAAGCTGCTGGATCTTAGGTGTGGCGAAGGACGCCAAATTTGTGTCCCTGTCGCCTGGCGTCTTGAAGGAAAGGCGATCCGAAAGCACGTAGTTCCCACGTCCCGAAGGCTGGACAACATAGCCTAATTGAACCAAGGTCGCCAGTAAATTCCTGGCGGTAGGCGGATTCAGGCCTGAAGTTTGCGCCAGGGTGCCCAGCGACAACCCGTCCGGTCCTGCGGCGCTTAGTTGCTCAAGCAAGTAGAATGCCCTGTCTATCGACTGTATCAACATTGTTCCAATTAATTCAATAATGTTGAATATGAGTTCAATTATTATTAAGTTACTTAGCAAAAGAGGGATTGCAAGCAACAGAGGAAGAAAAATGCTGAATGCTGAATGCTGAATGCTGAATGCTGAATGCTGAATGCTGAA
>JAGVUR010000206.1 GCA_019136135.1 Verrucomicrobiota bacterium | reverse complement strand
TTTCCTCGTCGCGACGGATGAAGAAACGATAATTTGCGAAGGATTATTAAGCTCCCCTAAAAAACTTCCCGAAACTGTCCTGAAACCAAACCCAAAAATCATCGTTTTTGTACTCAAATGGCATGTGACATGCCTTTTGCTGGTGGGATTGGAGGAAATGTGATTTGCGTAGAAAACCATCCCAAAAACCATCCCAAAACCAAAACGAAAATTTCACACTTTCGTACTCAAAAACCATGTGACATGCCCCCTAAGTTCCGCATTGGAGGATTTTGGGACTGGGACTGAGACCTATGAGACCAATGGGACAAATGTAACCCATGGGACTGTGACATGGGACTATGGGACGTTGACATTGGGTTTTGTGAGTCATTTTTCTTGAGGAGAACGAACGCGGTGGCTTTTGTTTTGCCCCCAAAAACATCCCAGAAACAATCCAAAAAATCATCGTTTCATACTCAAAAACCATGCGACATACCATTTTTTGGCGAAATTTGGAGGAATTCTTGTTTGCACAGAAAACCGCACCAAAATAACTTTGAAATCAAAGCCAAAAAAACGCCAGTTTCGTACTCAGGAGCCATGTGACATGCCCTTTAATGGTGGGACTGTGAGAATTACTGTTTGCCCACGAAACCAAACCCAAAATTCATCCTTCATCCTTTGTGCTTCCTCATTCGTATGTTGTGCTATGGAGGACAGGTCGGGGACAGGTCATTCAGAATTCTGCATTCAGAATTCTGCAATTTCGTACTTAAACGGCATGTGACATGCCTTTTTTTAGCGGGATTGAAATAATTGCGGAATTGGAGGAATAGGGGAATAATCTACGACTCCACATCAAAAAAGACAAAGGCAACTGATGGTGGAGCTTGATTTTGGGTGTCCCGTTGCAGAAATCAGGAAGCCTAGTCACGGACATCACATCCCGCGACCAACAACCAAAAGTATCTTCTCCTGAACGGGGTTGATGGAGCCATCTGCCATGGGTCCCACATTCAAAAGCAAATTGCAATTTTGCTCATTTGCCGAATCAAGCAGAGCCTTTAGTTCGTTTACGCCTCGATTCGCAAACTTGGGGCAATATCCCCACGTGCCTTGCTGGACGCTGGAACAGATTTCGTTGTGCTTCAAACGATTTCCCTCGAAACCACGCAAGGCACGATTGGCTCCGGCATCGCCATATTGACGGCGCACATTCTCGGTCACGCCGTGGAAAAAATGCTCCGGCGAGGCAAAATCCTCAGTCCCAGTGGCACCCTGCTTCCAAGATATCAAAACATCCGGATGGTTTCGACGCAATTCAGCATAAATGTCCTCAATCGGAATGTACTCCTCCCCCAAGGCCCACCAGGCAGATATCGCATCCAACCAAATTCCGGTAATCTTGTAGTTCGACAGCAATTCGTCCATGATTTTCCTGATGTAATCCAGGTATTTGCTGAAATCCTCCTTCTCCTTGAACAGGTAGCGTGGCTCGGGATCGGGATAATTGGGACGGGCATGAGGAAAGTTCTCTGAACGGCTCACAAAGTACGGATGACGCCAATTCAGCATGAACGTATAATAGGCGAAAAATCCCAGTCCCTTTCGATCGCATGCCTCGCTCAATTCGCCAACCAAGTCCCGCCCGCATGGCGCATTCTTGGCATTGAACGATTCGATTTTCGAGTCCCAAAGGCAGAAGTTTTCATGATGGCATGTGGTCAAATTCACATATTTCATCCCGCATGCAAGCGCCAGGTCCGTGATATGTTCGGCATCGAAGTTATGTGCCGTGAACATATCCACCAGTTTCGCATAGTCATCGACATGGATCTTGTCCTGCATCATCACCCATTCGTGCCGATGCAGCTGGGAATAAAGCCCATAATGCAGGAACAAACCAAACCGAGCCTCGCGCCACCACGCCAATATCGCCTCTTTGTGGTCGCGTTCCCATAGCTCACGATATGGCAGCAAGTACTTGGGACATTCGGTTGTTTTCATATCACCCCTTGTTGTTTCAGCAACTCAAATACCTTGTGATTGGCCTTTGGAAAAGCATATTTCCCAAACTCATTCGATTCTACCCACGCCCATGGACGCTCGCAGACCACCTCCGAACTACCACGCAATGCGCAAATATACGCATGCATCTCAATCCCAAAATGACTGTACGCATGCTTCACTGCCCCGACCTTGCGAACAATCTCGACATCCAAGCCAGTCTCCTCAAGCACCTCGCGGACAACGCACTCCTCATGGCTCTCGCCTGGCTCGACCTTCCCCCCGGGAAATTCCCACAAACCACCGAGCATCTGCTCGGGAGACCGACGCAAAATCAAGTATTTCCCATCATGAAAAATCAAGCCAACAGATACATCGTAGCAAGGACGACTCGCCTTCGCGGGCTTCCTGGGATACTCAAGAGCTGTTCCAGTTGAATGGCCCAAACACCATTGACGGACAGGACACTCAACGCATATTGCCTCGCGAGGACGGCATATCAACGCGCCCAATTCCATCATCCCTTGATTGAACGATGAAACATCCGAAACATCGCGGATCAATTCGTTCAACTCCTTGAAATACCGCTTCTTAACCTCGCTCTTCGTGATATCGGAAGAGTCGGCAAGCATCCTGGCGCGAACACGAAGCACATTCCCGTCAACTACTGCAACCCGTTGACCGAATCCAAGGCTGGCGATCGCCGCCGCAGTATAGCTCCCGATCCCCGGCAACTTCAACAACGACTCGTAATCACCAGGCAACTTGCCGCCAGAAGCAACAACAGACTTGGCACACTCATGCAAACGACGTGCCCGGGAATAGTACCCCAAGCCTTCCCATAGCTTCAAAACCTCGGATTGATCCGCCCGAGCAAGAGAATCGATATCCGGGAAAACATGCTTCCAACGATGAAAGTACGGAATCACCGTCGCGACTTGTGTCTGTTGAAGCATGAACTCGCTAACGAGAACATCGTATGGGTCGCCAGTCCAGCGCCACGGCAACTCGCGATGGTTCCCAGCAAACCACTTGATCAGGGATTCCTGCCAATTCATACTTGCTTTGTTGTCATTCTTGCTCATCATGAGCATAAATGTCATTCATATTCCCAAACTGTCAAGCAAAGCACGAAAAACTACATGATATTCCATGTTTTGAACTAGTAAATCAAGTTCTTGTTCGTTTCAAGGAAATATGTCTTGTTCGTTTGACTTAACGATTCTTAACAATAAATTAGATTATTTATGTTTTGACAGATTTGAAAGGGTCAAATCTGGTGCCCAGAAAGAGAACATCAAGCACAGGAACCTCGGTTTAGAAGATGAAAAAGCTAAAAGTTGGAATCATCGGCTGTGGACGCATTTCTCCGTTCCATGGCATGCCTGCAAAAGCCCAGGAAAATGTCAATCTGGTAGCTTGTTGCGACCTGAAGATAGAGCGAGCAAAAGAAAAAGCCAAGCTCTTCGGCTGCAAGAAGACCTACACCGATTACGAGGAAATGATTACCAAGGAAAAGCTGGATGTGGTTCACATCTGCCTGCCCCACTACCTTCACAGCCCGGTCACCGTACGTGCCCTCGAACTGGGATGCCATGTTCTCACGGAAAAACCAATGGCCATCTCAATGGAGCAAGCCAAGAAAATGGTCGATGCCGCAAAAAAAACAGGCAAGACACTCGGCGTCATCTTCCAAAACAGGTACAATGCCGGATCGCAACTCGTCAAAAAATGCCTCGATTCAGGACTTCTCGGAAAAATCAAGGCGGCCAAATGCAGCGTCACATGGTGCAGAACGCCTGAATACTATACGAAGAGCGACTGGAAGGGAACATGGGAAATGGAAGGCGGCGGAGCGATCATCGACCAGGCAATCCATACTATCGACCTCATGTGCTGGCTGATCGGATACGGCGAAAATGGAGAAAACCTCGACTACGTCGATGTCTCCATCGCAAACAGAGACCACCACAACCTCCACAATACAACCGGGGCGCTGATCGACGTCGAAGACGCGGCAGATGGACTGATCGTATTCAAGAATGGAGTCAAGGCATCTTTCTGGTGCATGAACTACTATAGCTTTGACGACAAGGTGGAAATCGACCTCGACTGCGAACGCGGCAGCGTAAAGATCATTGCCGAAGAAGCACGGGTCACGCTCAATGATGGACGCGAATTCATCGCCAAACCAGATCCCAACGATACGTTCGACTATGGCGGCGGCCCTTCATACTGGGGCGCTTCGCATACGAAGCAAATCGACGACTTCTACGCCTCCCTCGACGAGGGAGAACAACCCGAAATCAACGGCGACCTCATCTATGGCACAACCCATAAGATGATCATGGCGCTCTACAAATCCGGCAAAACCAAGAAGGTCGTCAAGCTCTAAATCCTTTTTCAACCCTTGGGGATTGGCGACTCATCATCGTCAATCCCTGCTTTTTTGCATTGCAAACGGCAATAACGGAGGAACGGCAGAATGGGCATCATCGAAATTCCCGAAGGACTTCAGACAAAACTTTGCGTTCTCGGTGACAACGTCCTCAAGGACGTCCCAAAAAACGTCAAGGCATTGTGGCCAGGTAAAACCGCAATCATCGTCGCCGACGAAAATACTTGGAAGGCGGCAGGAGAACAAGTCGCAAAGCTACTTGATGAAGCGGGAATCCAACAGGCAAAACCGAAAATCTATCCCAACGAACCTGCACTGCATGCCGATTACAAATACATCCCCGAACTCCGTGAAATCGTCCGAGGAAAGGCGCCTATCGCAGTCGGTTCAGGCACGATCAACGATCTTGTCAAGCTCGCCTCAGACGAGGCAAAATGCGGTGGATACCTTTGCGTCGCAACTGCGGCGTCAGTCGATGGATATACCTCTTACGGGGCGGCAGTCGTCGTCGACGGTTTCAAAAAAACACTTCCTTGCGCGGCTCCATTGGCCATTATCGCCGACGTCTCGGTCGTCGCAACCGCCCCCTTTGAAATGACCGCTTCAGGCTATGCCGACCTTGCAGCGAAGATTCCTGGCGGCGCCGACTGGCTCATCGCCGACGCCCTTGGCGAACATCCTAGGGACGAGCGGGCATGGGGCATGGTTCAAACCAATCTCAAAGCATGGCTTGCCGACCCGCAAGGGCTCAAAGCCGGGAAGCCGGAACCCCTCCAGGACCTCTTCAACGGCTTGGCGGCAACTGGCTTCGCCATGCAGTACTATCACGACTCCAGGCCTGCCTCCGGGGCGGAACATCTCTGCTCCCATGCCTGGGAAATGTTTGACCTCAAGCACAACGGAGTCAATCCATCGCACGGATTCAAGGTTGCGGTTGGCACGCTGATCACCACCGCCTTGATGACGGAAATGTTCAAGTACCCCGCCGATGAAATACGCAAAAAAACAGAAGCACTTCCGGGACTGACTTCGGAACAGAGGAAACAACAAGTCGCCAGCCAACTCAAAGGAACTGAATTCTATGATCCAGCATTGGAGATTTCACTCGCTAAGCTACTGGAAGGTTCCAAGTTGACCGCACGCAGGCAAGAGGCCTATGAAAAGTGGGACCTGATGGCTCAGCGGGTCAAAGATCAACTAATCCCATTCGATGATCTCAAGGCGAGATTCAAGCTCCTCGGATGCCCAGTCAATCCACCAGATATCGGCTCGGATAGAACTGCGACCAAGAACGCAATTCTCGTCGCAGGAATGATCCGCAAGCGCTACACATGCATCGACCTGCTCGCAGAACTGGGTATCCTTGAAGAAACCATCGATACCGTCCTCGAAAAATACTTCCAGTTCTAAGGAGCTGTTCCCTGCCCATTCACTCACCGGAAATGATGGAGTTAGTCCCAGTCCCAGAACCTCCAGGTCCACAAAGCCCATCGCCAACGTCCCATAGTCCCAGTCCCATGGGTCGCATGTGTCTCATAGGTTTCATGTGTCCCAGTCCCAGACAATTCCATCACTCCCCGCCAAAAAACATTTTCGCCAACACAGCCACGAAGGGGCATGTCACATGCCCTTTGGGTACGAAACCGATGAAAATTTGCTTTTGGGTTCGTATCGGTTTTTGGTTTGGCGTGATGGCTTTTTTGGAACAGAAGCAATTATCATGTGTCGTATATAAGTCTTTTCCTTTTTTCGTCACAGCAATCCTAATTTGTGGTTGCTGTGACAATTTTAGCCTAGTTTAGGAGTAGCGATGAGTATTGATGTTCGTCAGATCACTGAACAAGTTCAGCAAGAATCCGCAACGTTGGATCGGGTAAAACTTGAGATTGGTCGGGTGATTGTTGGTCAAGAGGAGTTGATATCCCGTCTTTTACTGGCGTTATTGTGCAACAATCACGTTTTGATCGAGGGTGTTCCGGGTTTGGCGAAGACGTTGACTGTAACGAGTCTTGCCCAATGCCTTCAGGCGAGTTTCCATCGAATCCAGTTTACCCCGGATTTGCTTCCCGCCGATGTAATCGGAACCATGATCTACAATCCGAGAACCGGTGATTTCAGCACGAAGAAAGGTCCGATTTTCGCGAACATCGTTTTGGCAGACGAGATCAACCGCGCTCCTGCCAAGGTCCAAAGCGCCTTGCTGGAAGCGATGCAGGAGCGACAGGTAACGATCGGAGACACGACTTTCAAGCTGGACGATCCATTCATGGTCCTGGCTACGCAGAACCCAGTCGAGCAAGAGGGGACTTATCCGCTGCCTGAAGCACAGGTTGACCGCTTTATGTTCAAGCTCAAGGTCGACTACCCCTCCAAGGAAGAGGAACTCAAGATTCTCCGCAGGATGGCGTCCGTCTCACCTAAGACCCAAGTGGAATCCGTGCTCACCACCGACGATGTCAAGAGGCTCCGCGTACTTGCAGATGAAATCTACATGGAGGAAAAGCTCGAGGAGTACATCGTGGATCTGGTTGATGCCACCAGGAATCCTTCCGAATACGGATTGGAATCGCTGGAAGAACTCATCCGCTATGGAGCATCCCCCAGAGCCACCGTCTTGATGGCAATGGCAGCCAAGGGGCAGGCGCTCCTGGAAGGACGAGGATATGTGACGCCAAACGACATCAAGACCATTGCTCCCGATATCCTCAGGCACAGAGTCGTCGTTACCTACGAAGCTGAAGCGGAGGAAAAGTCATCCGAGGACATCGTCAAGGCGATTCTGAACGAAATCAAGGTTCCGTGAGCAATCGACCATGACTCCGAAAGAGCTTGCAAAAAAGATTCGTTACATCCAGATTCATACGAATCGGAAAGTGAACGATGTTTTGGCTGGCGAGTACCTCAGCGCCTTCAAGGGCGCCGGCATAGAGTTTGAGGAGGTACGCGAATACCAGCCTGGAGACGAGGTCAAATCCATTGATTGGAACGTGACGGCACGTCAGGGCAAGCCCTACGTCAAGCGTTTCCGTGAAGAGCGTGAATTGACCGTGATGTTCGCCGTGGATCTTTCCGCTTCCGGCCAATTTGGTTCGGTCTCTCAATCGAAGAACGAGCTTGCTGCGGAGCTGTGCGCCTTGCTGTCGTTTTCTGCAGTCAAGAGCAATGACAAGGTCGGGATGTTGTTGTTCACGGACAAGGTTGAGCGTTTCATTCCTCCTGCCAAGGGAGTTTCCCACGCCTTGCGTCTCGTCCGCGAGGTGCTTGGATACAAGTCAACGGGTCAGGGGACTGACATTGCGTCGGCGCTCGATTACCTCGGTCGCGTCATCCGCAGGCGTTGCGTTGTTTTTCTGGTATCGGATTTCCAGGGCACGGGGTACGAGAAGCCCATGCGTGTCCTGGGCAAGCGCCACGACTTGATTGCGGTGACCATCGGGGACCAGCTGGAACTCAACCTGCCAAACGTCGGACTGCTCGAACTGGAAGACATGGAAACCGGCGAACTCGCACTGATTGACACGGGTAGCCTCAGCATCAGAAAAAACTACGAAAGGCTGGGCTACCGACGGACGCAAAGCCTCAAGTCCATGTTCAAATCCATGGATATTGACCAAATTGACCTGCTTACAGGCGAAGACTATGCAAAAAAACTTGTCCGATTCTTCAGGCAACGGGAGAAAGGACGCTAGGGAGACAGACACATGCCCGAACTCAACTTCAATATTCCAAAACCGCAAACCGGTGGACAATCCTCAAGCCGCCTGCTGAAGGCAATCGGCGTCTTTGCTGTCCTGGAACTCGTCCTCCTGCTCGGAATCCTCATTAGCCTCAACACCAGGAAACCAATCGCAACCTTGAACCAAAAGCCGTACGATTCAGCCAAGGGACGAGAAACCGCACAACATCTGGAACGAATCGGGTTGTTCAACGCATCGGCCAACGCTTGGCACGAATTCCTGGATAAAACACCGCTTGACAACGAAGAGCAAGCACGAATCCTGTTCCGTATCGGAACAATCAGACAGCAGGCAGGCGACTACGAAAACGCAGTGCTCGAATACATTAACTCTTCTAAAACAGCAAAACTCGATGACCTCGACGACGATATCACGAGGCGAATTGACGAGTGCCTCAGGACAATCGGAAAATTCGTCGGCGCAAACGAAAGCCTGGCAAAGAGGACAAGCATAAACGGTGCGCCAAGCGACGATGTGCTCGCCGAAATCGGTCCATGGAAAATCACCAAGAACGAGATTGATTCGATGTTGGAGGCAATGGTTGACCGTCAATTGAGCGGTCAATCCGGAAATCTCTTAGATGAAAACCAGAAAAAACACAGGGAAGCGGTACTAAAGCAAATGACTTCGCCTGAAAACAGGCAACGTTTCCTGCAGGAATTCATCACAACTGAACTCCTGGTGCGAGAAGCAAGGCAATTGAAACTGCATGAATCGGATGCCGTCAGAAAAGAATTGATGGAAGCCGAGCGAATGATTCTTGCTTCAACGCTGATGAGACAAAAGTTCGCCGCAATTCAAATCACGGATAGCGACCTAAAAAACTACTACGCAGGAAATCAAGAGGCTTTCGCCATCCCAGAAGCTGTCAAGCTGGCCCACATCCATGTGAAGGACGAAAAACAAGCCAACGAAATACTCGCTGAGGTCACCGCAGGAAAAGACTTCGCAGAACTTGCCAAGGCGAAATCTGACGACAAGTCGACCGCAAGCCAAGCAGGAACGATCGATCAATGGCTGGAGCCACAACAGGCTAGCGGCTGGCAACAAACGCTCGTTGACGCCGCCAAGGATCTGTCCAAGGATGCTGTCGTGCCCAAGGTGCTGAAATCAGACAAGGGCTTCCATGTTGTGAAAGTCATCGATAAACGCGAAAGGTCGATCAAGCCCTTTGACGATTCCACGAAGCGCGAGGCACATCAGAAGATGCTTCAGGAAAAAAGAATGGAAATTCAATCGATGTTATTCAGGGAATTGTTTGACAAGTACCGCGTGGTGTTGCACACCCCGTCTCAGCAATAAGTCATGTTCGCTATGCGATTCCGAGTTTTTCTCTATCCTACACTCATTTGCTTGCTGCTTCTAGCTGGTTGCGGCCGCTCTACCTCGCCAACTGATGTTGCGGAAAAGGACGGCAAGCCGTTTTCGAAGCAATGGGACCGCGGTCCCTTGTCGATAAGATTGCAGCTTGACAAGACGGTGTTGGACTTGTCAGGTCATCTGACTCTCAGGCTTGAGGCCGAATGTCCCGAGGGGATTGAGGCCCAGCTTCCAGAATTGGGGAAGGGGACCGAACAGTTTCTCATCGTGAATTTCCACGCCCTCGAAAAGCATCTGACCGAACGGGGAGCCATCGTCACAGGACTAGAATACGTACTTGAACCGCTCATTGCCGACAATTATGTCATTCCTGCCCTAACAGTCAAATTCATCGGGCATATCGCTGGTGGAAGCAAGGATGGCGAACACGAACTTTCTACGGAGCCACAATCCATCCAAGTCGAACTTCCGCCTCCAGAGATCTGGGACAACCTCAAGGTCGATGACATCACTGATGCAGAACCTCTCCAGCTCGAAAGGATCCAGCCCCCCAAATCCGCCTGGATAGGACTCGCTGTAATCGCACTCATCGCCATCGCGGCAATCTTGATCTGGAAGAAACTGCACAAAAGATCCCAGGACGACATGATCCGAATCCCACCGCATGAAGCTGCACTCGAGGCACTGCAAAGACTCGTTGACGACAACCTGATTGAAGCAGGCAACACCAAGCTCTTCTACATCAGGATTTCGGATATCCTACGAGAATACCTGGAAGCCCAATTCAACTTCAAAGCGCCTGAGCGAACAACTCAGGAATTCCTAGAGGATCTCAGAAACGACAACTCCAAGCTCTCACAAGACCACAAGTCACTGCTACAAGAATTCCTAACCCATTGCGACCTGGTCAAATTCGCCCGTCATCAACCTGATAACGCCGAAATCCAGGCCACCTTCGATTCCTGCAGAGACTTCATTCTCGAAACCACCCCGAAACCGAATAGTTCCCAATGATACGCTTCGAAAGCCCATGGTGCCTACTGGCACTCCTCATACCGGCCGCACTCTGGATTTGGCGATGGTACCGACGACGCCAGCGCGCCGGATTGCGCTTCTCAACCGTCGCCCACGCCCAAAAAGCCGGTCGTTCCTTAAGGCAGCGCATCTCCTGGATTCCCGTTGCACTCGGCGACCTGGGCTTGCTGTTGCTGGTCATTGCCCTGGCGCGTCCGCAAGCTGGGCGCGAACGCATCCATGATGTTTCGGAGGGCATCGCCATCGAAATGATCCTTGACCGGTCAGGATCAATGGCGCAGGAACTCGATTTCGAAGGGCAGACGCAAACCAGATTCGATGTGGTCAAGGAAATCTTCAGGCGATTCGTCTTTGGCGATGGCAGGCAGCTCAAGGGACGACCCAACGACCTGATCGGCATGATCGTTTTCGCACGATATGCCGACACCACCTGCCCGCTTACCCTCAGCCACGGAATCCTGCAGCCATTCCTAGATACAGTCAATCTGGTCCAGGAACAAAGCGAGGACGGAACCGCGATCGGTGACGCCTTGGCGCTCGCCATCGCCAGATTGCATACAGCAGACGAAACACTCGCAAAACAACTGAAGAAAAACATTTCCGACACCTATCGGATCAAGAGTAAGGTTGCAATCCTGCTCACAGACGGCGAAACCAACGTAGGTCGCACGGTCGCTTCCGTCATACCGCTGGCGAAATCCTGCGGTGTTCGCGTCCATGTGATTGCGCTTGGCGGTTCTGGGATGATGGTTATCGACACGCCTTTCGGCAAGCGTCGAATGCCGGTCAGGCAACAGGCGGTCAACACATCCGAGTTGGAGGAATTGGCTCGCGAGACCGGCGGCTCCTTCAGGAAAGCCGCATCAGCCCAGGAATTGCTTGAGATCTACGCCGACATCGACGAGATGGAACGATCGCAGGTTGAAAGCGTTCGCTTTGTTGACTACAAGGAGTTATTCCAACCCTTTGCCTTGGCGGGTCTTGCCTGCATACTCATCCGCTTGCTGCTTGAGGCAACCCTGTTTAGGAGGCTCCCATAATGAAAGGAATCTGGCATAGTCTTCCCATGTTGAACCTGCTGTGGATCCTTCCACTGCTGGTCGCTTTGTTTATTTTCGACGCACAGCGCCGCCGAACCCTGATCGCACGCCTTTCCGTGCTTCCTGACATCCAGATCAAGCTGCTCCAGTCCGTCAACAAAACTGCTAGGCATTGGAAAAAAATCCTGATCCTCCTCGCGGTCGCCCTGATCATCATCGCTCTAGCCAGGCCTTCCTGGAATCCAACGCGCCGGGAAATCAACCGCAAGGGACGTGACGTCGTCTTCGTCCTCGATGTCTCAAAAAGCATGCTGGCGGACGACTTGAAGCCGTCTCGACTCGAACGCGCCAAAATCGCCATCCAGGACTGCCTTGACATTATGGAAGGTGATCGCGCGGCACTTGTCGCCTTCGCTGGAAATGCTGTCGTAAAATGCCCGCTGACATTGGATTACGGATTTTTTAGAATGATGCTTGACGATGTCGATATCAACAGTGTTTCCAGAGGGGGAACCATGATTGGCGACGCGCTCAGGACCGTGCTCAATGATGCTTTTGATGATCAGGATCGTCAGTTCAAGGACGTCATCCTGATCACCGATGGCGAAGACCAGGGGAGTTTCCCGGTCGAAGCAGCCAAAAAGCTTGGAGAGCGTGGCGTTCGACTCATCGCCGTTGGGTTGGGCGACGAGGCAACCGGCACGAGTATCCTAACCCCCAACGAAAATGGGCAGTATAAGATTCTCAAGTACAAGGGCGAGGTCGTCAGATCCAGGCTGGATAGCGATACGCTGCGGAAAATGGTCGCCGAAACCCCAGGCGGTAGGTATCTTCCCGTTTCCACTGGCAACTTCGACCTTGGAAACGTGTACCTCAACCTGATCGCCAGCGAGGAAAAGCGCGATCTTGAGGCGCAATCCGTCGAACTTTACGAGGAAAAATACCAGATATTCCTGGCCTTTGCGTTGATTTTTCTAGTCCTTGAGAGTTTGCTGGGCGATCGGAAGCGTGTATCCAGGGCTTCTGCTTTGCTTCTGCTTGTTTCGCTTCCTGTGTGGTCCCAAGGTGCTTACGAGCTCAATGAGCTGGGCAATCAGCGGATGAAGCAAGAGGACTATGCCGGGGCGCTGGAAGCATATGGCGAAGCCAGGGAAAAATCCTCCAAGCCCGCCAAGATTCACTACAACGAAGGGCTGGCGCACTACCGTCTGCGTAACTTGGAAGCCGCGCGGAATGCCTTCCACCAAGCTTGCGAATCCGGTCGCACTGAAGGCTCCGGATTCGAGGCTCTCTGCAAACTCGCCTTGGGCAACTCCTGGTTTGCAGAGGCGTTGCGTCAGGAATCGGGACAAGATCTGCAGAAAGCCATCGAAGCCTGCACCAAGTCAATCCAATTCTATCGTGAAGCCAACGAACGAAACCCAAAGCTCGAAACAGCCCGGAACAACCTGGATAAAGCACGCCTGAAACTCAAGAAACTCCTCCAAAAAGCCAAAGAAGAACAGCAGAAGCAACAACAGCAACAGAACCAGGAAGACAAGCAGGAGAAAAAGGAAGGAGAGCAGCAAAAGCAAGAACAACAGCAGCAGAACCAGGGGGAGGAAGAGCAGCAACAGCAAGAAGGCGAACAAGAAAAACAGGAAGAGCAAAAGCAGGAAGAGCAAAAGCAAGAGGAGCAACAGCAGGAAGGAGAGCAGGAAGAGCAAGAGCAGCAAGCCCCCCAGCCATCCGAGGAGGGATCCGAGGAAAAGCAAGAAAAAGAACTCGAAAGGGAGATACGCGGGATATTGGATCGGGAAAAGGAAAATCAACGCCATCGGCAACTACGTCGTCAACAAGGCGGCGCTCCCGTTGAGCGTGACTGGTAAACCTATCATCAATCGACTATTATGGATTATATGCACAAGTTATTCGTCATCCTAACCATAGTTGCCTTGGCTGTCCACGGTCAATTTGGAGTCCGCAGTGGTCAGCAGCAAGCACAGCCCTATCGTCTTGCCATCGAGAGCCAGGAAGTCTTTCTTGGCGAAACGATAACCTTCCAGGTACAGGTTCAAAACGAGAAGGATCAGCAAAGCAGCCAGCCTGCCCCAGTCTTTCCCAACACCAACGATTTCACGGTTGTCCCGCTTCCACCCCAGAACAGCACCAGATCGTCCATCAGCATCATCAACGGAAAGCGCACCGAAAGCCATACCGTTACGACTACGTTCCAATACCAAATTACTCCAAAGCGAGTCGGCACGCTCATGTTGCCAGCACTACAGGTTACCACCAACGGAAAAACCTACCAAACCCAGCAAGTCCCCATTCGTGTGCTCCCGCCAGAAAAACTTGACGACCTAAAGCTGACCACAACGCTTTCCAGCGAGCATTGCTTCGTCGGGGAAGCCATCACGATTACCTGGCGCTGGGAAGTCGGCCGTGACATACGTTCATTCCAGTTCAGCCTCCCGATTTTGGAATCCGATTCGTTGCATTTTCCTGAGGTCGAGCCTCAGATTGACCGTTCCCGTCTCAACGAATACATTGAGATTCCAGTAGCCAACGGGAATCGCTTCATCGGCAAGCGTCGCCAGGGAGCCGGCGGACGAATCATCATCGAATTTTCGCGCCCTGCCATCGCCAAGCGCTCCGGGACAATCCCAGTCCCGCCGGCAGTCGTCATCTGCAACGTCACAGACGAGCGCGCCAATGCACAAAGACAGCGGCGAGGCGGCCTCTTCGACGACGATTTCTTCTTTGGACGCTCTGTTCCGACACGCCGAATCAGCGTGCAATCCAATGAGACTTCCCTTGAAATCCGAGAGCTCCCCGAGCAAGGCAAACCCAAATCCTTCAGCGGAATCGTTGGGAAGTGCACAGTTTCCTGCCAAGCCGATCCCCTCGAGGTCAGCGTCGGAGATCCAATCCAACTCAAGATCACCCTGCAAGGACCTGAATATCTGGAGCATATCAGACTCCCAAATCTGGCTAATCAACAAATATTGCAAAGACAATTCAAAATCGGAAGCGACGATGAGCCAGGCGTGATCACAGGCAATAAAAAAGTCTTCAACCGAATTCTGAGGGCAAAGAATTCCAACATTACGGCGATTCCACCTATCGAGATCAGCTACTTTGATTCCCAATCAGGCAGCTACAAGACGGCATCCAGCGAGGCGATACCCATCAAGGTCCAGCCTTCCAAAACCATCACGGCCCAGGATGCGGAAGGGCTTCAGTTAGACAATGCCCCTGCCCAGGCGATGACCTCGCAAGTCAAGCAGCGTCAAGGGGGCTTAGCCAACAACTACAGCGTGGAAGAATTATTGGTCAACCAACAGACGACCAACGGCAAACTAATTCGATCGCCTCTCGGCATCGCCATCCTGGTCACCTGTCCGTTGCTGTACGCCCTCGTCTGCGCAATCGCATACCTACGGACATTGGCAGATCCCGTAGCCAAAACAAGGAGACGGGCCAAAGGAATCTGCCTCAGAAGCCTCAAGCGATCGAAAAGCCTGGACGATGTTCTCAACGCAATCAGGCAATTCCTCGGTGACAAGTTGGGAAGGAATCCCGAAGCCCTGACCTTCGGCGACGTGGACGAACCACTCCAACAAGCACACATTGACCAAGACACGTGGCAAAATCTCAAAAATCTCTTCAACGAATGCGAGGCAAGCAGATACGCCGGAAAAGCGTCCATCGATCTCGATGACGCCAAAAAGCAAGCCGAAAGCATCGTAGCCAACCTGGAGAACCTGCTCAAATGAACTATAAATACTTCCTAATCTTGCTAGTCCTCGCAATCCTGAATATCAACGCGCAGGAGATCACACATGCCGAACGGGAACGCCTGCTCAAGGAGGCAGACACTGCTTTCAATGAGGGACTCGAACTCTTTGAGGAAGGAAATACGCCAGAAGCCCACATTCAGTGGGAGAAGGCCCTCGTCAGATACGAAAGACTCGCCAGCGACAAATCATACCAAAACTACAAGCTCTTCTACAACCTCGCCAATGCATACTTCCTAAAAGACGACCTGGGACATGCTATATTAAATTACAAAAAAGCCGAAAAACTCATGCCCTTTGACGCCAAGCTCAACGACAACCTGGCATACGCCAAGTCAAGAAGAGTTGACGACATCGAGGAACAAGAGCAAAAACGCGTCTTGAAAACCTTGTTTTTCATGCATTACGATATACCGTTGTTTTGGCGCGAAATCATTTTCCTGGCATCGTTTTCGTGCTTTTGGATTGCTTTGCTGGTCCTTCGTTTCAAGTCTATGGATTGGCTCAAGTGGTGTTGTGGCATTGCTGGTCTTCTGACATTGGCAATGGCGGTTTCAGTGACGATCTCCATCAAGTCAGCCAACCAGCTTAACGGGATTGTCATCGTCGAGGAAGCCGATGCGTACAAAGGCGGCAACAAAGCTTATGAGAAATCTTTTGAGAAGCCGTTGCATGCCGGCACAGAGCTGGTGATCATCGGCGAAAATGAACAGTGGTACGAATTCAAGCTCAACAATGGGGCTACCGGATGGCTCCCTAAACAGACTGTAGGCACATACTAGGAGGTATTATGAACGCTTTGGATCTCTACGGAGCCAACTTCCCAGGACGTATTCTCTTCGGCTCAGGCGTCCGAAATCAAGTGCCAGGGCTCGTGGACGAATTGCTCGCTGGACAACAGCCAAGAGTCATGGCTGTCTGCTCGAAAAGCGTGCTTAAAACAGTACCAGGCAAAGAGCTGATCGATGGGCTAAAAGGCAAAATCGTCAAGACGTTCACCGATGTCCCGCACGACCCGCCCGTGCAATGCGTCGATCAAATCATTGCCGAAATCCGTGCCGGAGACGCCAATCTTGTCGTCGCATTGGGTGGTGGAAGCGTGATGGACGCCGCAAAATCCGCCGCAATCCTTGCCTGCGCAGAAGGAAAAACCGCCGATTTCCTTAACGGGAAATTGCCAATGCCCAACGCGACAATTCCCGTCATCGCATTGCCGACGACCGCTGGAACCGGCTCGGAAGTCACCAAGAACACCGTCCTTAGCGACCACGATGCCAATGTCAAGAAATCATTGCGTTCACCCCTCCTGGTCCCGAAAGCCGCCATCGTCGATCCCGATTTCACCCAAGGCCTTTCCTTCACGATCAGCCGCGACAGCGGGCTTGACGCCCTTACCCAGGCAATCGAGTCCTTCATCTCGCTGGGTGCCAATCGCCTGACCCGGGGCCTTGCCAGGGAAGCGATCGTCCTCCTGATGGCGCATTTGGAATCCGCGTGCACAACTGACGTGAACATCACCCGCGTCAGGGTTGCCGAAGGCAGCCTGATCGGCGGCCTTGCCTTTGGTCAAAGCGGCTTGGGAGCCGTTCACGGCCTCGCGCATCCAATCGGACATGCCCTAGGCACGACCCATGGACTCACCTGCGCAATCCTCCTCCCGCACATCCTCAAGTGGAACCTCCCCGCCACCAAGGAGGAATACCAAGAACTCGCGCAAACAATCGGAGCCGGAAATACGCCCGAGGACTTCCTCACTGCAGTGCAAAAACTCTGCCAAATCCTTGAAGTCCCAGAAACATTCAAAAGCTACAACCTCAAACAAGAGCACTTCGATTATATTATCAAAAATTGCCGTAGCGGAAGTATGAAGGCAAATCCAAGACCAATGTTGGACGACGACATCAAGCAACTCCTGAATTCACTACTATAAATAATTTCTGAATTGGAGAAGGCAACATGAAAGACAAGATCAAACTAGGCGTGATCGGCTTGGGCGGCAGAGGGCGTGGAAACCTCGGAATCCTGCTGAAAATGCACGATATCGAAGTCACCGCAGTCTGCGACCTGCGGGATGACTACATCGAATTGACTAAGCAACTCTGCAAGGAACGAGTCGATTACGTCCCATTCGCCACAAGAGATCATGCCGAATTGCTCAAACGCGAGGAAATCGACGCCGTGATGGTCTTCACCGGCTGGAACGAGCACCTCCCCCTTTGCGTCGATGCGATGAATGCCGGCAAATATGTGGCTACCGAGGTCGGAGGCGCCAATTCAATCGAGCAGTGCTGGGAAGTTGTCCGTACTAGCGAAAGGACCAAAATGCCTTGCATGCTATTGGAGAACTGCTGCTACGGACGCAATGAAATGACGGTTTTGAACATGGTCAAGAAGGGAGTTTTCGGCGAGCTGATCCATGCCGAGGGCGGCTACCTCCACGATTTGCAAAGCCACATCGCAACGGGATACGAAACCGGGCATTTCCGTACGGCTCAAAACAAGCACCGCAACGGAGAACTCTATCCGACGCACGAAATGGGGCCCATCGCCAAGTGCCTCAATATCAACCGCGGCAACAGGATGATCGCCCTCACATCAGTCGCATCAAAGGCACGGGGCCTCAACGATTGGACTCGAAACCACAAGTCGCCGGACCATCCATCCGCAACCTACCCCTTCGCAAATGGCGACGTGACCACGACCATCATCAAATGCGCACATGGCGAAACCATTGTTCTCAACCATAACACGAGCCTGCCAAGACCATACAGCAGAAAGAATATCATCCAAGGCACAAGGGCCATCTGGATGGAAGACAAAAACAGCATCTACATCGATGGAATCAGCCCGCCTCACCAATGGGAACCCATTGACAAGTACTACGAAGAGTATGAGCACCCGCTCTGGAAAGCCTACAGGGAAGGCGGAAAACTCGAACAAAACGCCGAAGGACACGGGGGCATGGATTATCTCGTCCTAAGGGCTTTCGTCGAAGCAGTCAAAAACCAAACACAAACCCCAATCGATGTCTATGACACTGCGACCTGGATGGCTATCACATGCCTCTCGGAAGACTCCGTCGCACTCGGTGGACAAATGGTTGCAATCCCGGATTTCACAAACGGAAAGTGGTTCACACGCGACGATGCCGTCAAAGGTCCCTACTCCCTCGATATCGTCTGCGACGACTACTTCAACTAAGCCACGAAGCACTGTGACATTGCCCCTCTCCCCTAAGCGAATTTTTCTCTCTAACTTCGTCCCAAAATAAAATTTTCAAACCCAGCCAAAACGGGGTATGTCACATGCATTTTGAGTACGAAACCGTTGATTTTTTCTTTTGATTTTGCGAGTAAACGATAGATGATTTTAATCTTTGTTATTTTGCTTTTCAACCTTTACGATTGGTGGCGTCTAAAAGAAGCATTTTTCAAGCAGCCCATGGGGCTTCCCTCTCTTGCCTTGCTTATCTTCATCATTTTCATGGCAGCTTTGCCCTTGACTACGCGTCTTTGTTTCGGTCGTAATCCAGGCGGCTTTTTTGCTCAGGCTTCAGTTACTCTTGCATGGCTTTGGCTTGGTTGGAGTTTCTGGATGGCATCGCTTTTCCTTGCCATGGATTGTTGGAATCTCATCTCCTACGTGGTGACCATGATTACCGCGAAGTTTGGATCCCATCCCGTTAACCTTGAGATTCCCAGCATGGTTCAGGGTTGTGTCGCCATTGGCGGCACGATTCTTCTTTCCGCCATAGGCTATTTCGGGGCGCTTGACGTCCACAAGGTCGATATCGAACTCAAATCCGAGAAAGTCCCAGCTCACGTTGACGGATTCAAGATCGCATTCATCTCCGACCTCCATCTCGCCCCAGAGTTGCGTACCTCCATCGTTGACCAAACCATCAGCATCCTGGAATCCGAAAAACCAGGCTTGATCCTGAATGGCGGGGATTTCCAAGACAATACCCTCGCTCGAGAACGGAAACTCGCCGCAAGATTCGCCGAACTCAAACCCGAACTCAAGTTCTCGGTCCTGGGAAACCACGAGTATTACACCGGAACCCAAGATTGCATCGACCTGCATAAACTCGCCTCGTTCACGCTACTCAGAAACGAAGGCGTTGACATCGATGACTGGCTCTATATCTTCGGGGTCGATGACCAAGCCATCAACAAAAAAGTACAATCCCAACCCCCATACGACAACGATGCCGCTAAAGCCTTATGCGACAAGCGTTTCGCCATACTTCTCAAGCACAGGCCGGAACCAACGGAGATTGCAAAACAGCAGTTTGACCTGATGCTTTCAGGACACAGCCACGGAGGGCAATTCATCCCATTCTCATGGCTCGTCAAGATTAAATACCCGCTCGGCACAGGACTGGCGAAAATTCCCGGCGCCAAAATGCTGCTTTACACGACGCCGGGAACCGGCACTTGGGGACCGCCTTTCAGAATCTTCACAAAGTCCGAAGTCACCATCATCACCTTGAAATCCAAGTGACTTCGCATGGCACGGGAATCGTGAAACTCGGATTTTTTTGCCCGTTTCGTACTCAGAAAGCATGTAACATGCCCCTTGAGTACTGATGTTGCCAAACCAGATTTTCGGCGTTGGCTTTTCGGGTGGAAATGAAGGGTTACATTCTCTCGATCAGGCGTTTCACGATAGCATTTGTTGAGGCATCGTGCTTCAATTCCGCCTTCTTTCCAGCTTCGAAGTCCTTCAGGATGTTTTTCGCCAGGACCTTGCCGAGTTCGACACCCATTTGGTCGAACGAGAACACATTCCAGATCACGCCCTGCACGAAGATCTTGTGTTCGTAGAGCGCCATCAAGACGCCGAGGGTGTAGGGAGTCAACTCATCGGCCAGCAACGTATTGGTTGGACGATTGCCTTCGAAGGTCTTGTGCTGTGCCAATTCAGGGGCAACGCCTTCAGCCAGTACGTCAACTGTGGACTTCCCGAAGGCCAATGCTTCGGTTTGTGCGACAAAGTTGGCCATCAGTACCTTGTGGTGCGTTCCGATAGGCGTCTGCGACCTGCAGAATCCAATGAAGTCCGCAGGAATCAGCTTCGTTCCCTGATGCAGCAACTGGAAGAAGGAGTGCTGGCTATTGGTTCCTGGCTCGCCCCAAATCACGGGACCTGTTTGCCACTTGACCTTCTTGCCATCCTTGCCGACGTACTTGCCGTTGCTTTCCATATCAACCTGCTGCAAGTGCGCCGCGAACCGATGCATGGCCTGGTCGTAGGGGAGAATCGCATACGTCTGTGCGTTGAAGAAGTTGTTGTACCAGACACCCAGCAAGCCCATGATCACAGGCAGGTTCTTGGAGAAATCTTCAGTTCTGAAGTGCTCGTCCATCGCATGGAAGCCATCCAGCATGCTCATGAAGTTCTTGGGGCCGATTTGGAGCATGATCGGCAAGCCAATGGCAGAGCACATCGAGTAGCGACCGCCAACCCAATTCCAAAAACCGAACATTTTCTTCGTATCGATTCCAAATTCAGACACCAGCTCGGCATTGGTTGAAATCGCCACGAAATGCTTGGCGATGGCAGCCTTTGAACCAAATGCCATCAATGCCCAATCACGCGCCGTATTGGCGTTGGTCATCGTTTCCAAAGTGGTAAAGGTCTTGGAGGCGATGATGAACAACGTTTCGTCAGGGCACAATCCAGACAGCGTATCCGCTATATGGAAGCCATCGACGTTGGAAACGAAATACATGTTCAGATCCTTTTGGCCAAATGCCTTCAACGCCTCACAAGCCATCTTCGGCCCCAAATCCGAACCGCCAATCCCGATGTTCACGATATTCTTGATCGGAACGCCTGTGTAACCAAGCCATTCGCCAGCGCGAACCTTGTAGGCAAATTCGCACATGCGAACCAAAACATCGTTCACGTCAGGCATGACATCGCGACCTTCAACCATGATGGGACGATTCGAACGATTGCGCAAAGCAATATGCAAAACAGAACGACCCTCGGTCCTGTTGATTGCGTCGCCCCCGAACATCGCGTCGATCGATTGACGCAAACCACACTCGTCAGCAAGAGACAACAAAAGATCCATCGTCTCTTGCGTAATCAAATTCTTGGAATAATCCAAAAGCAAATCCCCAAACTCAACGCTGAAGCGAGAGGCACGATTGCTGTCTTCATGGAACAGTTCCGACAATTTCATGCCCTTCATCACTTCATAGTGGGATTCCAGGGACCTCCAAGATGGCAAGGACGTCAATTCGCTCATGATCAATTTCCTTTCGTTCGAAAAAATTCGTCGGGAGGGTTAATACCCAAGACTTTTGCGACGACCCGACTTTCATGTCGCAAAGCCCTTAGGAGCTGTTCTAAAATTAAGGCAACAGTTCCGGAGTTGTTTTGAGCTGTTTTTCCCCTGTGCTGAAAGGAGCGTATGCGCATACGCGACTGCCAGGACAGGGGAAAGGAAGCCAAAAGAAACCGGAAATGTAAACTTAATTTTTTAACAGCTCCTTATCTTCAGCTCGCCGCGCCCTTGCCGCGAATGCTCGTCTCTTTGATTCCGCGCAGGTGCCAATGCACAGCATCGCGTTTCGACCAAATGAAATTCGCCGACCATTCACCGCGCGCAAACGACAATGTAGCAGGATTCTCGGTAATCGACGACACGCAGATTAACTGCACGAGGATGTTTCCGTTGCGCAGCTTCTTCACGGATTTGATCTCGCAATGCATCCCAGTCCGGCTCTGGATGTTCTGGATGCTCTCCAAATACGCCTTGATCGATTCCTGCCCCTTCCCGAAATAAACCCCATTCCCAAACTCAAAAACAAAATTCTCAGGATCCATCAACGCCTCGCATCCCTTCCATTGAGCCTTGTCCAGATACCCGAAGAACTCCAACGTCGTCGCCTTCACGGCTCCTTCATGGCTAAATGCCAAATACTTGCAGCCTGAGCAAAACAAAACTGCTGCTAAACAAAACATCAAAGGAAAAAAGTGTTTCCTCATGGCAGACCTCCTTGCAACTTTCGGTGGGACATGAACTGATTTTGGTAAACTTAATAAGGTAATACACGAATAAATACTTGTCAACCCAACCCAGAAAAGACAAAGTTTGGCCAACTCCATCCCATCCCCTGCAAAACACTAATCCAAAAATCACGTAATGCTTTTGAAAAAATCTTTCTGTCCAGCCAAATCACAAAAACTCACTTGCCCTGGACAAGATTTTGACGAAAACACCATATTTTTGTCAATTTGGCGTCCGACAATTTGCAAAATGTCCATCAGGTGCTAAAGTAAGCAGGTTTTTTTTGAAATGACATTCACAAAGGAGATACTGATGCTAAGATTTACCCCCCTTGTCCAAAAGAAGCTTCGCTATGAGTTGGTTGACGTCAAGCAACCGAACTTGTTGCGTGAGCAATTTCCCTACTCTGAAGTTCCCCGGATCCTGTTTGAGAACCGTCAAGTGACACCATCTCCCGCCAAGGAGATTTGGATTACCGACACGACATTCCGCGATGGCCAGCAAGCCCGTCCACCCTACTCGCCTGAGCATATCGAGCGCCTGTACGACCTGATGCACAAGCTAGGCGGTCCCAATGGCATCATCAGGCAATGCGAATTCTTCGTCTATTCCAAGAAGGATCAGGAAGCGATTGCCCGTTGCATGGCTCTCGGGCACCAATACCCTGAAATCACTGGTTGGATCCGGGCCAATGCCGAAGACTTCCAGCTGGTCAAAAGGCTCGGACTCAAGGAAACGGGCATCCTGACCTCGGTCTCCGACTACCACATCTTCCTCAAATTGAAGAAAACACGCCGCAAGGTGATGGACGACTACTTGGCAACGATCAAGGAAGCGCTCTCAAACGGCATCATCCCGAGATGCCATTTCGAGGATATCACCCGTGCGGACATCTATGGATTCTGCCTCCCATTCGCCGAAGAATTGATGAAGCTTTCACAGCAATCCAAAATTCCAATCAAGATCCGGCTCTGTGACACGATGGGCTACGGACTCACCTACCCAAGCGCAGTCCTGCCGAGATCTGTCCCCAAATTGGCCGAGGCATTCCACAAGGAACTGGGCATCCCCTCGCAACAACTGGAATGGCACGGGCATAACGACTTCCACAAGGTCCACGTCAATGCCGTCACCGCATGGCTGCATGGAATCTCGGCGCTCAACGCATCGCTGATCGGATACGGTGAACGCACAGGAAACCCGCCGCTCGAAGCGGCAATCATAGAATATATCGGACTCAAAGGACGAAATTGCGGAATCGACACACAAGTTATCACGGAAATCGCAGAGTATTACAGAGAAGTCATCAAGGCCGATATCCCGGAAAACTACCCGTTCGTTGGAACGGAATGCAATACGACACGAGCGGGAATCCATGCAGACGGCCTACTCAAAAACCCGGAAATCTACAATATCTTCGATACGCAAAAGATACTCAACAGACCAATCAAAGTCATGGTGACTGACAAGTCCGGACTCGCGGGAATAGCACAGTGGCTTAACGACTACCTCAAGGAAAACCCAATCGAACACGAACCGATCTCGAAGCGGCACCCCGGCGTCAGACACATCCACGAATGGGTCACGGAACAATATGCGCAAGGACGGACATCGTCGATCTCATCCGACGAAATGATCGCCCAGGCAAAGCGCCACGTCCCATCGATGTTCGAATCCGATTTCCAAAAGGTCAAAAATGCCGCAGTGAAAATCGGAAAGAAATTTGCGGCGTCAATCTGCAAAGCACCCGAAATCCTTACGTTGGAACCGAAGACGATGGAGGCTTTCATCAAGAAGGCAGTCCGTGCGGTACCCTCGATCCAATTCGTCGCAATCACCAATCGCGACGGCAAGCAATTGATACAAATCCACACCCAACGTGGAGACAAGGGACTCTTCAGACCGCTCTTCGACTTGGACTTCAAGGAAAAGGAATGGTTCAGAAACGTCATCGAAACCGGCGAGGCCTACTGGTCAGACCTCTTCTTCTCGAGATTCACGGGACGACTGATCATGACTTTTGCTGAACCAATCAGGGATAAAGACGGAAATATCGTCGCAGTCCTGGACATCGACTTCAAATTCGACGATTTGACCAAGCTCGTCAACCAACTCCCGGCAGACCAAGCCTCTGTGAAACTTTAAAACTCAGGGACGCTGAGACATGGCTGAATGCTGAAGAAAACGAGACACGGTCACGTCCCATGTCCCAGACACCAGTCACATAGGTCCCATTCGTCTCATTTGTCTCATAGCTCCCAGTCCCAGTCCCAAAATCCTCGCCTGTAGGGGCGAAAAATCTTTCGCCCCTCAGTCCCCACCAAAAAGCATTTTCGCCAAACTAGCCCGAACGGGGCATGTCACATGGTTTTTGAGTACGAAAGTGATGAAAAATTCCCGTGAGCTTTGCGTTTTCCCCCCTACATCAAGTGAAGATTTATAGGCAGGGGATTCGGAACATGCCGCAGGTATTTGGCTGGATATTTGAAGCAGGCGCACCGGTTTCGACATCGAGGAGTCCTGCCATCGGCAGGAGTTGGCATTGATCGGTTCTGTTGAAGGCGCAGATGAAACCGCGTCCCGAGTCGGCTTGCCTTTTGAAGCAATCAAAGTCGTCTTCATTGACGAGGACTTCAAGTTCTCCCAGCGTTTCGGACTCTGTCAGATTGTTGAATTCAGCGGTGAATTTGCGAATCCTTTCCTTGTCTTCGCGTGCGAGCCTATCCAAGTCACCCGCGACCAGCGGTGCTCCACACAGCGAAGTAAGGAAATATTCGACGCAACGTTGATTTTGGAGAGCGAGCAATCCTCCGAGGATTCGTTCCGGTGGCAACTTTGCGAACCAGCGGTAGAAGACCTTTCGGATTTTCGTGATATCCTGGATGGTGGTTTCGGCTCCGTTGTAGTTGGAAACGTGATGCAATTCGCATTGTTCCAAGGCTGCGATATTGGGTCGGTCGGTTCCGAAAGCCTCGAAGCTGTAGTCGATAAGCAGGTTTGGGAACCGTTGTTTGAGCTGATTGCGGATATACTTGAGGCTTTCGTACATTTCAATAAACGAATCTTCGTATCCCCTATGATAGGCATGGGAGTTGCTGTGGCAGCCGATTTCGGTAAACAAGTAGGGGCAGGCGACCGATGAAAAGTCTAGCTTGAAGTACGAAACATTGTACTTTTCAGCCAATTCGATCAACTGCTTCAAGAGGACATCCCGATATCCTGAAGCCCAGCAGAGGACCTTTCGTCCGCCAAAAAGCTTGCATCGCCCATCGGCTCTGCGAGCTAAGAATTCCTCGGGGATTGGATTCAGGCCATAGACGGTTCCAATCGCCAGCCACAAGCCGAATTTCATCCCGTTTTTTCGCACTGCGGCACTGGCTGCCTCCAGCCCATCGGGGAATTTGTTAAGGTCGATGGCTCGGTTGTCCGCCGTGAACCAACCATCGTCCAGCACGAAGTATTTAAAGCCCAGGGACGCGGCTTGCGCGGACATCGATTCCACAAGCCCCTGGCTGATATTGAAATGGAATGGAATCCAGGTACAGTACATCACGCCGGTGTCGGAGGACAACGCTGGCAAGCCGTCGCGAATCAATCGCCGCAACACAGCTCCGTGAGACTCGGCGACATAGACCCCGAAATATACATTGTCCGCAACGAATGTCTCGCCGCAGACCAAATACTTGGCAAAGGGAGCGGTTGACATCGAGTAGGATGTTCCGGCGGAATTCCACAATGGGTACCAGAAAAACCGTCTCAGTACGCTAGGGGCGGCGATTCCAACGATCCAGCCCTCGTTCAAACGGCCATTGTGGACGCGCATGATATCGGTCACGCCTTCGGAAGCCCATGCCAAGGGTGCTGGGACATCGTCGGTCCCATAGCTTACATCGCACTCGCAGAAATCGCCTGGGCAAAAGCAGAATCGATCGAGAAAGAAGTTCTCGAGCATCACGGAACCCCTTGTCGCCGTCAGTTCCAGATGTTTGGCGAATCCGCCGACTTTTTTGGAGAGCTTGATGCAGAGCTTCCCTTTCAGGTTTGCGTTTGGCACGATGAATTTGACCTTGATCGCCCATCCATCATCACCGATCTCGTACCAATTTTCGCCATCTTTTTTCACGCTTCCGCTGGAGACTCCGATTCCATTTGCGACGAATGAGAATTCCTGTTCTCCCTTTGGGCAGTATTCGGTTCCGGTTTCCAGGTTTTTCAGGGATATCATCCTGATTCCTGCGTCGTCAAAGGTCATTCTCTTGCAAATTTTCGCATTTTTCAGTACGATTTCATTTCCGTCAACAGCAATTCCCTGTGTCATTTGCGCAATCCTCGGTTTCCTGGTTCAGTTGATTGAAAAACTCGACCATGAATTCGTGTCTTTTTTCCGCCAATTTTCGTCCTGGTTCTGTAAGCATTCTCTGGTGGACATTCCTCAATTTCACCAGGTATTCACGGTATGCGGAATCGTTTACGCTGTAGGACTTTGAGTTCAACGCTTCGCTTTCGGTATTATGGACTCTTGCTCCCACTCGTCCTGCGAAGTGGAACGAGCGTCCGATTCCGACTGCCCCGATGCTATCCAGCTTATCGGCATCGAAGACGATTTTGGCTTCCAATGTATTTGGCGATTGGTTTCCGTCACGTTTTCTGAAGCGATGCGACCGGATGCAATCCGCGACGCCTTGGATCCACCGTTCGTCATCGGCACCCCATTTTCTCAGCAGTCCAGGTGCCAACTCGGCTCCGTACGCCGCATGATTGGTCTTGCCTTCGTCCTGCAATTCCTTCGACCGCCCGATATCGTGCATCAGCGACGCGACGGCAACCATCAACTCGTCAAACTCCTGATCCGGTTCAAGCATTGACATGATCCTGCGCGCATTGTTGTACACGCGCAAGGTATGGTCCCAATCGTGGCACGCAGGGCTGTTCGACAACAATTCACGGACGCCTGACTCCACGCGGCGCAACAAGGACTTGCCCTTCAATTCCGACACAAACGAGGCGACCGATTCGGCATCGGTAAACCTATTTTCATCAACCAAAGGCAGTTCAGGATACGCTTCTTTCAACGCCGCCGTAAACAATCCGTCAACATATCCATTACCTTCGCTGCGCAAACAGGTGTTCCCCAAGCCGCAACTTGGGCTACGAGCCTTCAAGATAAAACCGTCTAGGTTGCGCAATGACGGCATGATCTTCTCCAGCCATTTGCGCATCCGACCCGTAACATCAACTCCTTCCTTCGAAATCATGCGAATCCCATCGCCCGCACGATCGTACAAATCCACCGCAACGCGAGGACAACCTAAACCGCAATCAAACTCAGGGCAAACGTCAACAACCTTAGCATACTTGCCCAATTCGCTCGCCAGCACGGCACAAGGCTTGGATCGACCGTCGTAACGGCACCGCACACCAAGCAAACATCGGCTTACTCCAATTCGCATCTATCTCAATCCCTATGCAAAAACATACAATCCCCATAACTGAAGAATCGCATCCGCTGGTCAACGGCATAGCGATATGCCGCAAACACATGCTTATAATCGCAAAACGTGCAGACCAACATCAGCAATGTCGACTTGGGCAAATGGAAATTCGTCAACAGGCAATCCACAACTCTCGGACGCTTCGGCGGATACAGGAAAATCTTGGTTCGTCCGGCCTGTGGAACAACAAATCCATCTTGCGAAGGATCGGCACAGGTTTCCAAGACCCTGACCGTCGTCGTCCCAACGCAAACGACGCGACCACCACGACGATGGGTCTCGTTGATCACATTTGCCGTGGACTCAGACAACTCAAAGGGTTCCTCGTGCATCACATGGTCTTCGACCCGTTCGACGGAAACAGGCTTGAACGTCCCTGCGCCAACATGGAGCGTCAGCCGGGCAACTTGAACGCCATGGTCGCCGATCTGAGCCAGGATATCGTCTGTGAAATGCAACCCTGCCGTCGGTGCCGCCACTGCTCCAGGGCGATTTGCATAGACTGTTTGATATCGCTCCTTGTCATCGGCTTCTGGCTCGCGTTCGATGTACGGAGGCAACGGGATCTTGCCGTATCGTTCCATGATGGCGAGGACATCTTCTTGGTCGAATCGGATATCAAAGGTACCATCATCTAGGTTTCTGCGTTCAACGACGAATCCGCCGCAGTTTTCCCCATCGAGTTCGACTCGCGCCCCTGGTCCCAATCGTCTTCCTGGCCTGAGCATTGCCTTCCAGGTCTTGTCGTCATTTTGTTCCAGCAGGAATGCCTGTGCCCGTCCTCCCGTTCCGGTCCGGCGTCCCCACAATCTAGCAGGAATGACCTTGGTATCGTTGAGAATCAGGCAATCTCCTGGGCGCAGCAACGTCGGGAACGACCGGAATTCATCCAGTTTGTACTCACCGGTGCTCCGATTCAGGAGCAGCATCCTGGAGCCATCCCGATTGGGTGACGGACGCTGTGCAATCAGTTCTTCTGGCAACTCGTAATCAAACTCGGATACTAGCATAATATCAACGTTTTCGCACCCTGTCCATATCGCGTTGATCGTCACGCGCCTTCAGGGCTTCTCGCTTGTCACCGACGTTCTTGCCACGGCAGAGCCCTAGGTTGACCTTGACTTTCCCGCGTGAATTAAAATAGAACGACAATGGAACCAGGGTCAATCCCTTTTGTTCGACGCTTTTCTTGAGGCGTCCGATTTCCCGCTTGTGCATCAGCAATCGTCGTTGTCTTCGTGGCTCGTGATTGAACCGATTCCCCATTTCGTACGGAGCGATGTGGGTTCCGATCAGCTTCAATTCGCCATCGATCACCGTCGCATAGGAATCAACCAGCGAGACGCCGCCAGCTCGGCAAGACTTGACTTCCGTGCCAGTCAGCTCAATCCCCGCCTCGAAACTATCCAAAATCGCATAGTCATGACGAGCTTTTTTGTTTTGCGCTATGTTTTTTGTCTTTTCAGGCATATATTTATCTTTTCCTCTTGTCCTTGTGACACAATTAATAAATATAATACATTTTCGACCTTTTGCCCATAAGGAACCCCACTATGCTAACTGACGACTTCAAGACAACACGCGAATTTTGGGATCACGCCGTCAGGACGACACCCTCCAATCACGCGGTCACCTATTTGGACCAGCGCCTGAACTATCAGGAAGCCGATGCCATCTGCAACAACCTGGCCGCCGAACTCCAAGACATCGCAGGCAATCTACGCCCAATTGTCGCCGTCTGCCTTCCCAACTCCATCGACTACTTCTTCATCTACTGGGCACTGGTAAAGGTCGGCGGCATCATCGTCCCGGTCAATCCCTGGCTCAAGGCGGACAGCCTGGACACCATCTTCCAAACTGTCAAGCCCAACATCCTCGTCGTTCAAAATGCCAACGATGCAGAAGCGCTACAGGCCGTAAAAAACCATGGTGAGATCAAGGTCTATTCAGTCGAACCCATCTCCGATGCCATCCCGCCTTTCAAGCCGCTGCTTGAATCCGACAAGTTGCCCAGCCACGTCGATCTCGCCCCCGAAGATCCAAGCATCATCATGCACACATCGGGAACAACGGCAGCGCCAAAAGGCGCCGTAATGAGACATAACGACTTAATCTTCAACGTAATGACTACGATAACAGCACAGGGCTTCCGACCTGGCGACATCCACCTCCTGGTCAATCCGATGTTCCATTGCACAGCGCTTTACAGCTCGCTCCCAGCGGCGGCAGCCCAGTCAACCCCGGTGATCATCACCGCCGAAACGCAACCCGATCCGCTCCTCAACCTAATCCAAAAGGAAAAAATCACCACGTTCCTTACGGTTCCTTCAATCCTCCAAAGAATCGTCGCACTCCCGAATCTCGACCAATTCGACATCAGTTCGCTCAGGGTCATCGGATACGCCGGATCATTTATGCCAGTCAAAACCGTCAGGCAACTCCAGGAAAAATTCCCCGGTTGCGAATTGCACAATTTCTTTGGGTTGACGGAAACGATTTCCGCAACTCACGTTCTTGATGGCGAAGCCTCTCTCCTGCGTCCGGATTCCATCGGCAAGCCGCTTCCCTTCGTCTATCCCTTGGTTGTTGACGACGATCTCCGCCCGTGCCCGCCCAACCAGGTTGGCGAGCTTCTCTTTGCCCGTCAAAACGTCATCCAGGGGTATTGGGGCAAGCCAGGCAAGCTGGAGGAAGCCTTGGTTGAGATTGACGGCAAGATGTACTTCAGGACGGGCGATTTGGCGTGTGTGGACGAGGAAGGGTTCGCATTCATCAAGGGTCGCAAGAAGGACATGATCATTGTTGGTGGCGAGAATGTCTTTGCCGCCGAGGTCGAGGCCGCGATTCTGCTGTTGGACGAGGTCAAGGAGGCGGCGGTCAAGGGCATTCCAGCCACGGGCATCCGTGAATCCTTGGGCGAACTGATCAAGGCATACGTGATTCCGGAACCCAATTCGAACATCACGGAGGCCGCAATCCGTAGGCATTGCCACAAAATCCTACCCTCATACAAAATCCCACATGTGATCCAATTCCTGGACGAACTCCCAAGAAACCCAGCTGGAAAGGTCCAAAAAAACCTGCTAGATTGATGATTTATGCCTTCTCGTGCCCTTGCCATTTCAACAATCATCGTCGCCATCCTGGCGATCTTGTTATGGATTCTCAGGCCACACAGCCTTGAGCAAAATCCAAGGCAAGCCAACGCACAAAATCCCCAGCCAACCGCAAGGACATCGACCTTAAAAAAACGAAACTTCAAGCTGACCACGATCTACCATCAAATGCGAGCGACCAAGCAATCGCAACCAAAGCAAATCGAAGGCGACGACAACATCATCCCGGACCAATTCACGCTGATCGCCAAAAACCAGGAGCAATTCGCCAAGCTCAACACCGAAATCCTAAGGCGTAAACTCAAGATCAAGAACGCAATTCCCGAACTCAATGCCATCAGCCTGAACATATCCAAGGAACTGGCGGATCAATTGGCCAGGGAATTTGACTTGAAGCTGGAGGCCGATACCATCGTCCTGATCCCTGAACCGCCTGAGTCAACGTGGTCTGGAAGGCTGGGACCGATATTCGGAGGAGACCTTCTCAAGTGGCTGAAAATTGACAAATTCTCTGTCAACAAGGGCGATGGAATCGTCGTCGCCATCCTGGACACACCACTCTCCAATCCGGATATTCCGCAAATCGACCTTTTCGGCTATGCCCGCTATTCCAAATTCGACAACGAGCACGGCAATGCCGTCGCCTCGATTCTGGCGCCCACGACTCCGCTGTTGCAAGGAGTTGCCCCGGGCATCGACCTCGTTTCCTTCCCTACCCTCGATGCCTACGGCGAAGGCTCCGCATTCAATCTGGCAGCCGCAATCATCGCCGCAACGGACGCAGGCGCCCATATCATCTCCATGTCATTGGGATCGACTTCGCCAAGCTCGCTCCTGCAGTATGCCGTCGATTACGCTCATTCCAACGGGGCTGTACTGGTAGCGGCGGCAGGTAACGACGGAAGGAACCAGCTCCTGTATCCTGCCAACTTCGAAAACGTCATCGCCGTCGGAGCGATTGACGCCCATGAATCCGCCGCGGAGTTTTCGAACACTGGCGATCAGCTGAACATCGTCGCCCCAGGCGTCGGACTGCTTGCTGATGCTTCTGGCAGCGGTGACATTTTCCTGTTTTCGGGGACGTCTGCCGCAGTTCCCTGCGTTTCGGGAATTCTCGCCAACATCCTGGCGGACAATCTGGATCTCACCCCTCAGCAAGCCGCCAAGCTACTTCTCGACTACGCAACCGACAGCGGAAAGCCTGGGCACGACGACCAATACGGCGAGGGAATCATCGATTACCAAAGGGCTTCCCTTGCCGACACGCCGGGAATCATCGATGCCGCAGCGGCGGGTCATTACATCGACGCGGAAAATGCGACACAGACCCTCGTCCCAATCATCGTCTCGGCTCAAAATACGGGAACTGAGTTCTTGGAATCCATGATTCTCGAAACGACCTTGTTGGACAATACAACCTCAACCGTCTTCAAGAATGTCCATCCAGGCGAAATCGTCTCCACGACTCTGATGCTTCCGATTGTACACCTCGAGAACAAGGCAGTCGCGCTCCACTCAAAAGTCGTCCTCGCCGATGACCAACGCCCCGAAAACCAAACCAAAACCTCGGTCATCTCGCTGGAAAAATAATCCTTTTTTGCCGCGAAGAACGAGGAAACGAAGGGAAGCGGAGAGTCATTCCCACCCCGCAAAATCAACGCGGAATCAAAACGGAAATTTCGTTTTGTTTGGTTTGCTATTCAGAGGGCATGTCACATGCAATTTGAATACGAAACCGTGAAAAAATCTCGGCAAAACCTGCTCCTCGGCATCGAGGGAAAAGCGAGGATTGCCTCCCCGAAAAAACAATCCAGAATTCCGATTTGCTCGGTTTGGTATTCTAAGGGCATGTCACATGCAATTTGAGTACGAAATCGGTGAATTTTTGCGTGAATCAAGAGTAGGTTTTTAGGCGGAATAATCAACGTCTCAGGACTGACCCGTCCGACCTGTCAGACCAGTTCCAGAACCTCCAATTCCCGCCTGTAGGGGCGAAAAATCTTTCGCCCATCATTCCCCGTCAAAAATCATTTTCGCCAATCCCGCCACAAAAGGGCATGTAACATACCATTTGAGTACGAAACCGGTGAATTTTTGCGTGAATCAAGAGTAGG